>JACRGO010000173.1 GCA_016212295.1 Nitrospinota bacterium
CCTCCTCAGAAATAATCCTGCGGGGGAGAATAAAGGGATATATTTTAAAATTCAAGTCGGTAACACCCATAAAACGACTATTTTGTTTTAAAAAACAGTATGTTAGAGCATGCTATGACAATTTTAACCGGACAGCAGTGGGTTATCTTATAACTTTCCGGCCTGGGGTCGCCGGTATTTTTTTGCAGAGGAATTTCCATCCATTGGTATTTCCTGTACCGGTTTTCATAGTCCAGCTTACGAAACGGGAGAGGATAAATACGGACCCAGGACCCGTCATCCAGAATCCCCGCCGTACATACCAGCTCATCGTATTTTTTGGAAAGGGTAGGATAGGTCTTAACCGTAATGAACACCTTTCGTTTTTTTGTCATAGATGGACGGTTTTGATGTCGTGATGGGTTTCCATATAATCGCTCACGCAGCGCCGGTGACAAAAAGAGGGGTCTTTTTCAAAGCAGGTCAACGCAATCCTGTCGGCGCTGATCAACAACTCTCTCAATTTTTCAAGGGAAAATTCTTTTTGAGGCAGGGTCTTACGGTATTCGTCAAAAAGTCTGGCATAATCGGAAGGCCCCTTCAGATCTTTCCTCTTCTCCGAGACAATCCCCAGTTCAGGAATGTGCGCGTATTCCACGCCGAGCTTCGGCAGAAGACGGGAGAGCGCCCCCTTGGAAAAACCGTATTTTCGGCTGATGGGGTTCTTCCGGACGTCGCAAAGGACCCGGACGCCATTTTTCAGCAACCGGTTAACGTATTGCTCGAAATTCATTCCCTCATACCCGAGGGTAAACAGGATAGTCCCTTCGTTGCGTATCTTTTTTCTTTCTTCCCTGACCCCTTCCATAATTTCCGGGCTGCCCATATCCTCCGCTATTTTACTGTGAATAGCATAATAGGGATAGCGCCGGTAGACATAATGGATGAGATATCTCCCCCGGTACCGGCCATAAACGGCCATAAAACGAGACAAAGCGTTTCTTTCATGGCTTCTTAGCCCGGCATCCGTAGGAATTCCATTGGCCAAGGATATGTTCTTATCCTCTGTTTCAATCCAGCCGATGGACTTTAAGACTTCAAGGTCCGAAGCGGCCTGGAAGGAATAACAGCCGTAGTGATAGGGGACAAAATCATAGTATGCAAAGCCCGCCTCTTGGTGGGCCAAAAACAGAAGTTTTTGAAAATCCATTTTCGACAAGTCTCCGCCTGTCTGCCGCAACAGGGCCAGGAGGAAACGTTGTCGGTAAAATTTTGGAAGAGGTGGATGCATCATGGTTATGTGGTCTTAAAATCTATTTCCGTGTCTTTTTTCCAGGCGGGCCAGGTCTTCCCGGTAGTTCCCTTCCAGACTATTCCAGAACCTTGCCGGGACTCCCAGCGCCCTCTCCAATTGCAAGGCGGTTTCGGGTGTGATGGGGGTAATTCCCTTGATAATCTGGTTAATGGTCTTCCTCTTTCTCCCTGTACGCTCCACCAATTGGGCCTGGGACATGCCTCGCTCTTCCAGGATTTCCAGAAGGATTTCTCCTGGAACTTGGGGGTAATCGGGCAAATATTGGTTTTTATTATTTTCAGTCATGTGTGTCTCCCTCCCTGAGCTAAATCGTCTTAAAGTCTATTCCAGCGTCCTTCATCTGGAGGGCGGTATTGGTCTTCAACTGGTCGTTGTTATGAAAGAGCCGATCCAGGGCCAGGACCTTTTGGGGCTTTTGGGCCATGAGCGTCCCGATGATTTCCTTGTCCGCCTTCTCCAACATCAGGGCCACTTCCCCGCCGTTCACCCAAAAATAGCCTTTCTTTTCTTCAATGGCCGCCGTCAGGGGAACGCCGGATTTCAAGAGGAGTTCATAGAGGATGTTTTCCGTCTCCGCGCCTTCCTTCACCGGGTCCACGTGGAGCTCCATCTGCTCCGCAAATTGATCCTCATTTTCAACCTTTGCCCGCCATATCTTGAAGTTGGACTCCCGGAGCTTGAAGACCTTGAAGCCCAGGTCGGGCATCGCGGAATCGCCGTTAAAGTCCAGTTTTTCCTGTTTTTCTTCCTTGATTTTTTTTATCACCCGGCGGATACGCTCCTTGCCGATCTCCGCTATGGTTTTGTAACCCGCCTTGAATGCCTCCGATTTTTCATCACATTTTTCCGGGAGCTGGACGCAGATGAACTTGCGGCTGCCTCCGTCCTCCTTGTTGAGGGCGAGGACTGCGTGGGCGGTGGTGGCAGCCCCTGCAAAAAAATCGAGGATAACATCGTCTGTATCTGATTGTGTCGAAAGTTCGAGAATTCGTCTGATAAGTCTTACCGGCTTGGGCGTATCAAAGAAATTATTATCATCAAATATTGCCTTGACTTCCCTTTTGGCTTCTTGATTATGTCCTACTTCTTTACTTGTGAGAAGCGTTGAAGGTTTTCTTCCTTGCTGAACTTCACTTAAAAACCTCTTTAGGCGAGGGAAAGCATCACCATTCTTACCAAACCATATACGGTTATCAGCTATATATTCTTCCATATTTGATTTGGAATAAACCCAATGTTTGCCTTTTGGCACATTGAATGATTTACCGGAAGGGCTATGCACCTCATAGTAGCCTTCCTTCCTTTCTTCATTAGCCACAAGATCACCGGACGCCCAAGGTCCTCTTGAGTCATTGTCAGGATTCTGATACCTTTCATTCATTTCATCAGTTCTTTGAAGTAATGCTACCTTAACAGCCGATATATGCTTTGAATAACATAAAATATATTCGTGATTATCAGAATAATATTTAGCATCATTTTTTGTGCTGTGAATTTTTTCCCAAACCAGTTGAGCTAAGAAATTCTCCTCCCCGAACACCTCATTCATCAAGAGCCGCAAATTATGCACTTCATTGTCATCAATGCTGACAAAGATCACCCCGTCCTCCCTTAACAAATTTCTCGCCAGAAAGAGCCGGGGGTACATCATGGAGAGCCAGTTGGAGTGGTAGTGGCCGCTGTCCTTGCTGTTTTTGCGGAAGAGACCCTCGCGGGTCATGTACCCGGTTTCGTCCTTGTCGCCGATGCGCTCCATGTACTCTTCCCTGGTTTCCGAAAATTTGTCGGGATAGATGAAGGCGTCGCTGCCGGTGTTGTAGGGAGGGTCAATATAGATCATCTTGACCTTGCCGTGATAGGACTTTTGCAGGACCTTCAGGACTTCCAGGTTTTCCCCCTCGATAAAGACGTTTTCAGTATCTTCAAAATCAACGGATTCCTTCTTGCAGGGAATAAGGGCGGCCGTGGTAGGGGACTGCAAGATCCGGAAGGCGTCGGATTTCCCCGCCCAGTTCAGGACATAACGCTCGTTGCTGAATTCCACCTCTTCCCCCAGGGCGGCTTTCAGCTTCTCCCAGTCGATTTTCCCTTCCGAAAACGCCTCTGGAATTATTTTCCTCAGCCTATGAATTTTTTCTTCCGCCAGATTTTTTGATTTCCCGTCCATTATCTTTTCATCCAAATTTCGTTTGGCCGAAATCAGCCACGGATAATTCTACTCCTATGCCATGAACAACTCAAAAGTCCCGCCCGTAGTATGTCTTCATAACTTTCTCCATCCGCCAGGTTATCCAGGATTATGGAAATACCATCTCCTTACAACCCTTCCCAGGGACTTACTTTTCATCCGTCATTTTTGCGTGTTCCATGGCTTTCCTGCTGATTTCTTCGCCGGTCATCCCCTCTAATAGATTTGCCCGCCATTTTGTATAGTCGAAGGGTTCCCTCTGAATCAGGGACACAAATTTTTCAGCTTCCAGCAACCCCATATAGCGTGTAAGGATTTCAAAACCCTTCATTTTTATTTCCGTATCAGTCATCATAACGTTTCCTCCATAACAACCGCCGATGCGATATGCAGGGCGTCAAGGTCCTTGAATTCAAGCTCCACATACCGCCGCATGAGATTCAGAAGTTCCTGGCTTTCCGTTATATTTTCCCTGGCAAGCCGTCTCCACAATAGTATCTCCCGCCTTTCCCACACCAACTCCGTCTTCATGGCGGAAAGGGGGTGCGGATTGTCCGGCCCGTAGAGAACTGGTTTTGGGGGATTATTATGGGCTTTCTTTTCTTTCATCCGAAAATCCTTTTCCTCACACGAAGGCACAGAGGACACAAAGGGGGGAAAAATAAAACCTTTGTGTTTTTTGTGTCTTTGTGTGAACATTTTTATATTTCCGCAAGATCAGGCATCCACTAATGCCTTTGTGTCCTGTTTAATATAGCACTCTATTTTGTGTTTTTTGCAAAAGCCTTTAAGCGTCTCTATTTGCGAAGTATAAAACTCACCGGCGTGATCAAAGGCCGTGGCTAACTTATTGTAATTCAGCTTTCCGAAGACAATGCGGTCCACGAAGGATATTGCCCGCAAAATTTCCTTTAAATCCTGATTCCAGATGTTCGGGGTGGGATAGGGTTCCATGCTCACCCATGTTTTCATTCCTTTGCCATGCAACTTCCTTAATGAACTTATCCTTTCCCCGAAGGGCGCGGCGTGGGGTTCGTACTTCTTCCTGTAATCCTCATCCAATGAGACCAACGATATTCCGAAATCGTTCAACCCTCTGAAAGTACCGTTATGGGCAAGCTCCTCCGGATAAGCGCCCTTGGTGAGAATTTCACAGGGGAGATAATTTTCATTCAATTTTCTTAAAATCCTTGAACTCGATTCCACCACTTCGCCTTGTCCGTACATGAAGGGGTCCGTGCTGAAACAGAGATGAACAGACTTTATTTTGCGTTTAAATTTTGGTATTTCCCTGTCCAGCAACTCCATGGCATTGGAGACAAGCTTGGGTTTCAACCAATCTTCGTAAGTCTTGACGACGCCGCAACGTTTCTTCATCAAAAAGGCGTAACAGGGATATAGGCATCCGTGAGAGCAGCCTTCGACGTGATTCAGACAGAAATCTGCGTATTCAACAGCGCTTTTATAAAGTAAACTTTTTCTTGTTATCTGCTCCATTTAAAACAACCTTTTCTGGCCATGCCGGTCAATTTGAATCACGCTGTTCCATATTTCCTGGGCTAATGGATGTTTTGCAGCAAGAATCAGTAAATACAAATCCACGTTTTTCCTGTTTTTTACGCTGACGGTAGGCAACCCTGGATCAAAACTTTCGTCAGATGACGCCAATTTCAGGCCCTCTTCAGGATAACCTATGCTGCATAGCTGCCTTTTGAAAATATCAATCAGTATTTTCCCAATGTTATCCCCTTGATTGCTATTGATGCGCTCCTTCCATCCATTGGTTCCTAAAAACCTATCGAGAATAGTATTATCTTGATCAAGCCACCCAGACACATTCCTTCTTATAGGACCTAGTGGAAAATGGATCAGCATATCCATACGCTCCAGCTTCGCAAGCTCCGCAAGCGTATCAAACCTTAATCCGTCTGGGCCAAAAGGATCGACATAGGTGAAATGATATCGATATGGTTTTCGTAATAGCTCGATGGTCAATTCCTTGATCAAAAAATTGGAATCCCCTTCTTTTACGTGGCAATCTTGTCTTTGGCCGATTCTCTTCTTTAATGCAGCCACGTTGATCTTGCTGAAATCAAAAAGAAAGCTCTCATTAAATGGGGCTTCCTCTCTATGAAGAGCCCTGAATCCTCCGCTATCGATTTCTTTTTGCTTTTCTTCTATTATGCATTTGCCAGGTCCGGAAAAAAGATCTATGAAAACCGCATTTCCCTTAATGGAAAACTTTTCCCTGGCCTTGCGCGAGGCATTTAAATAACTCTCCAAAAAATGATATTTATCTTCTACCCAAGGTCCGACGCATTGCACTGCCAATCCATCGGAACCTGGAATAGAGCAGTTACCATCTTTATCCTTTTGCTCACACTTAGTTGCTCTGCAACAACGGACAGGCATTGTCATAAGAAATGGCCTTATTGATATTTCCCTTCTGTCTAATCCCTTCTCCTGCTTTACTAAAACATTAAGAGTCGAGAGAATGTATTCTCAATAGACAGGCCGGGTAGAATTGGCGGAACTTGTTCAGGTTGGGTATGAGAACCTCCGTCCGACTTTTTTGCTACAGTCTTGCGCCACAGACCATTTTTGCATGGCGGCCCTGGCCATATCCACCTCCCGCCGGTTGCCAAGCGAAGTCATGGTGTTGGTTCCTCAATCGGCAGGCGAATGCCGTAGCTGATGATGAAAGCGGTGAAACTTACCGGTCCCGGGGCTTGGGCATGGAGGGCGGGGAAGACATGCAATTCGATAGCGTCCACCGGCCCCCATCCCAACTCTTTTTTTTCTCTTCTTCCGCTGCGCTCATGGCGGCATTGCCATCTTCCGTGGTTTGGCAGGAATTTGCCTTTCCGAGGCTTTAAAAAAAGAAAAGTTTTTGGTGTTTATTGGGGGGCCTCCGAACCCCTCGCAAAGATTAGCAGAAAAGCGAATTCAAGTCAAAAACGTCCATGCTTTGTGTCCTTTATAAATTCTTTTGTATTGAAAACGCCTCGAATGAAAGAATAAATTATGAAGCGGAAAATTCCATGTAAAAATTTCTTGTTAAAAATTTTTGTTGACAAATTAAAAAGAAGGGAATATTATATGTTTCCAGTTTGAAAAAAATTTTCAAAATATGATAATTAATTTCAATGGCTGACGACAGAAAAGACCAATTACTGAAAAGAATAGAGGAGGCCAGGAAGATATCCCTGGCCCAACTCAGCGCGGAATTCGAGGTCTCGGAACTGACCGTACGGCGGGATTTAAAGCCCATGGAAGAATCCCAACTGGTCAAGATCGGCAAGGGCGAGGTCATCTATCTCCCTAATGACCCCCTGAACGGAACGCTTGAATTGGACCCTGGAGCAGGGGCGGTGGCGGAAATGGCCGCTTCCCTGGTATCTGAAAAGGACCGCATAATTTGGATAGGCGGAGGGGACATCTCCCTGGGCATCGCAAGGAGGCTGGAAAATGTGACCCTGGTGACCAACTCCCTGCGCACCGCCACCGCCGCTCTCAAAAGAAAGGGCCTCAAGGTTTTTCTGGTTGGAGAGGAGGTGGACCCGGAAAGCCATTGTCTTTATGGAAAGTCGCTTGAAATGGTCCGGGAGTTCACATTCAACAAGGCGTTTGTCGAGGCTGACGGCTACTTCAACAAACGCTTTCTTGCCACCGGCATGGCCGCTGAGACCGCGTCCCTTCTCTCCGGCAATGTCCTGGAAAAATTCATCGTCATCCATGGGAAAAATTTCGGGAACGTCCAAACAGCGCGCCTCACGGGATTGAGGGAGTTCAAGGCGGTCTGCACGGACACATTGAAGCGTTCGGTTTTACGGGAGGTGGAAAGCATCCCTCTCAAGGTGGTGTACCAAAGCGTCGAGGCAGAGGAACATGATGAAAAAATCATTCCTTTAAGGGCTAAAAACAATTAGTTAAAAAGGAGGCTGGTATGATTACGTATGAGTCCGATCTGCACCAGGCAAGGATCAAGGTTTTCGGGATAGGCGGGGGCGGGGGCAACACGGTGAATTGCCTTGCCAGGAAAAAAGTCCGCGGGGTCAATATGTACCTGTTGAACACGGATAAGCAGGCGCTGAGCGTCTCCCAGGTGCCTAATAAAATCGGATTAGGGCAATCCCTGACCAAGGGACTCGGGGCCGGGGCGAACCCGCAAATCGGCAGGGAAGCGGCTCTGGAGTCAGAGGGAGTTATAAAGAACATGATGCAGGGGAGCGATCTCCTGTTCCTGGCTGTTGGCATGGGAGGCGGCACGGGCACTGGGGCCTCGCCGGAAGTAGCAAGGATCGCCAGGGAGGAAGGCATCCTCACGGTTGCCGTCGTCACCCTTCCCTTTTCCTTTGAGGGCAAGAGGAGAATGGCCACTGCGCTCGAAGGACTTGAGAGACTCAAGGAGTACGTGGACACAAGCATCATTATCGAAAACCAGAAAATAATGCCTCTCATCTGCAAAAGCTCAACAATGGGGGAGTCCTTTGAAATAGTGGATAACGTCCTTTGCCGGGCCGTCATGGCAATAACCGACCTGATAACCAAGCCGGGATTGATTAATCTTGATTTCGCGGATTTAAGATCAGTTCTCAAGGAAGGAGGCTCCGCCTTCATGGTGACCGGCGCGGCGTCCGGCCGGGAAAGGGCCAAAAAAGCAGCGGCCCTGGCCATCCAAAGTCCCCTCATGATGCGGAATTCCCTGGAAGGGGCAAGAAGGATCATAATCAATATTTCCGGGAATTCGGAAATGACGCTGGAAGAGGTGGACGAGGCCGCGTCACTGGTCCATAAAAAGGCCGACGAGGAATGCCACATCATTGTAGGCGCGGTGATAGATGAATACCTGGGGGATGAAATTCGCGTTACCGTGATAGCCACTGAATTCAATGATGAACTGGAGGAGGCGCACCATCCAATCGGAATAAGCCACGGCGGGAGCCTGAAGGCGTCCTTATACACGGAAACCATTCTTTCGCAAAAACTGCCTAGTACGGTAAAAACGCTTTACGAATCCTCAACCGGGAAAAAATTTGTCGCCCAGGAATCCAACCTGGATTGCCCGGCTTATCTAAGGAAAAAACGGGAGATGATGGATAAATCTCAGTATTGACAAATCCCGGTCTTGGGCATACATTATAGTAAGCTTAAAAAAAAGCTGAGTGACTAAATTGTCAATAAAAGATATTTAAAATTTCAGATTGCGGATTTTAGATTGGAAGAATATAAAAAGAAAAAACTACCACAAATCTAAAATCACAAATCTAAAATTAATTTCATTAACTTTAGCCACTCGCACTGCGATCTCAAGGAAAAAACTATAAAATTTTAATGCTGCAAGATTTCTTGCGCGATTTTTATTTATTGTCCTCCCGGGGCGGGTTTCAGGGAATTGCCCGGGGCATTTTGGAGAGGTCCATTGGCGTCTTATCCAAAAGCGGCTCCGAAAAAGGTTTATTACCTGGTCAGAACGCGCTCTCTCTTTAGTTGCTTCCTGCACTGGGTCTTTTTCCTTTCAGTTGTTGTCCTTATCCTCACCGGCTTCTACATCGCCTCTCCGCTGTTGTTTCATGGACATGGAGAGGCGTTTCAGGCATACATCATGGGATACGCCAGACTGTCCCATTTCGTGGCCGCCACTTTTCTTATAGCAGGCTTTGCCCTTCGCCTGTATCTCTCCTTCTTCCTTTGCAGCCGCCACGATATCCTGGACATCCTGCCGACCCCTAAAAATATCGCCGGGGCCGCCAAACTGGCCTTTTATTACCTCACCTTCCACGGTCCGCATCACATTTACAGATACGTAAATCCCCTGGGCGGGATAGGGGTTTTTTCCCTTATCACCTTCTGCGCGGTCCAGATAGGCACAGGATTTTTGCTCTATCTCCCATGCGCCGATCCCATTTTTTGGGGAGGGGCCGTTCCTTTGGCGCAGTCCTTGGTTTTGAAACTGGGAGGACTTCAATCGGTCCGCCTGATCCATCACATAGTGATGTTTTTCCTCATGGCCTTTATTGTTATCCATGTTTATTTGCAGATTTGGAAGAACACCATGTTCGAAGAGGCGGACATTGCCTCAATTTTTTCCGGATACAAGATGTTCCCGGAAGAGATAGTCAGGGTGTTTGACAAGGGGTTCGAGTCTTATGAAGTAAAGGAAGAATGATAAATAAGATTTCAAATTTCAAATTTCAGATTTCAAATCTTAAATCTTAAATCTTAAATTTCAAATTTCAAATTTCAAATCTTAAATCCTAAATCTCAAATTTGAGATTTGACGAAAGGGGGATATATGGAACAAAAGGAATTCATGGAAAAACATAAAATGCTTTACAGCCTGGACCGGAGGGAGTTCATGCTTTTTTGCACGAAAATAGCCGCTGTGCTTGGTCTGGCCCCTTCATTCATTCCAAAAATAGCCGAGGCCATTGAGGAGGGCGCGAAAAAACCCTCTGTCATCTGGCTGCACCTGGCCGAGTGCACAGGGGACAGCGAGGCGTTCATCCGGAGCACATATCCCTCCATTGAGGAACTGGTCCTTAACATCCTGTCGGTTGATTACCACGAGACCATCATGGCGTCCGCCGGCGATCAAGCCGAGGAACTCCTTGAAAAAGTCATGCGCGAAAACAAGGGAAAATACCTTGCCATACTGGAGGGGGCCATACCAACCGGCACTCCCCCTGGACCAGGAGGCAAGCCCGGCGGATTTTTAACCATCGGAAAACGCACCGGGATGGAACTGGCGAGGGAGGTTTGCTCGAACGCCTTCGCCGCAATATGCGTTGGGACCTGCTCATGCTTCGGCGGCGTGCAGGCCCAATACCCAAATCCAACAGGGGCAAAAGGGGTAGAGGACGCCATAGGCGTTCCCACCCTCAAGATCCCGGGCTGTCCGCATAACGTTGTCAATTCCGTTGCCACGGTGGTCAACTTCCTGCTCCTTGGCTCCCTGCCCAGGACCGATAAATACGGCCGTCCCCTCTTCGCTTATGGAAAGAGAATCCACGACCATTGTCCAAGGCGGGCGCACTTCGACGCGGGCCAATTCGTGGAAAAATTCGGGGACGAGGGGGCGATGAACAGATATTGCCTGTACAAGATGGGGTGCAAGGGACCGCAAACCTACCACAACTGCTCCCTGGCGGAGTATAACGACGGCACATCCTGGCCCGTGAAGGGAGGGCACGGGTGCATAGGCTGCTCGGAACCGAATTTCTGGGACGACATGGCCCCGTTCTACGAGAGGCTGCCGGACGTCAAATTGCCAGGAGTCGAGGCCACGGCGGACAAGGTGGGATTTGCGCTGGTTGGGGCAGCGGCGGCGGGCGCCGCCGTCCACGGCGCTTACACTTTCATCAACCGCGGAAAATTCAGAAACCGCGAAGAAGAAAAGGAGTAAAAAATGGGCACACGGCATGTGATTGATCCTATCACCAGAATCGAAGGCCATCTCCGGATAGAAATAGAGGTGGAAGACGGAAAGGTCAAGGACGCATGGAGCAGCGGGACCCTTTGGAGGGGCTTCGAGGTTTTCCTCAGGGACCGCGATCCGAGGGACGCATGGATCATCACCCAGCGCGCCTGCGGCGTCTGCACCACGGTCCACGCCCTTGCCTCGGTGCAGTGCGTGGAAAACGCCTTGGGGATACAAGTCCCGGACAACGCCCGCCTGGTCCGCAACCTTATCATGGGCGCGCAATACCTTCACGACCACCCGGTGCATTTTTACCATCTCCACGCCCTGGATTGGGTCGATATCGTATCGGCCCTGAACGCCGACCCCAAGGCGGCAAGCGATCTGGCCTATTCCATTAACCCCAACGCGCCCAAATCCGGCGCGGGTGATTTCCAGGCCGTGAAGGAAAAGCTCGCCCATTTCGTCAACCGGGGCCAGTTGGGTCCATTCGACAACGCCTATTGGGGACATCCGGCGTACAAGCTTCCGCCAGAGGCCAACCTGATGGCCGTGTCGCACTATCTGGACGCCCTGGCCCTTCAGGCAAAGGCCGCTCGGATGCACGCCATCCTCGGCGGAAAGAACCCGCATATCCAGACCTATACGGTGGGCGGGGTGACATGCGTGGCCGACCTCAATCCTGACCGGCTCGGACAATTTCTGTACATTCTCAGGGAGGTAAAGTCCTTTGTTGAGAACGTGTACCTGCCGGACGTACTGGCTGTTGCGCCTTTTTATCTGGATTGGGCCTCCATCGGCGGCGGCCTGAGGAATTATCTGAGCTATGGACTCTATCCTCAAAAGGGGGGCAAGGAGCCGGAGAATCTCTTCTTCCCCAGAGGCGCGGTATTCGACAGAGACCTGTCCAAGGCCCATCCTGTGTATGAGGGAAAGATCACGGAAGAAGTCACGCATTCATGGTATAAATACACGGAGAACAAGCCCCTGCATCCAAGCGTTGGGCAAACTGACCCTTGGTACACCGGCATCGAGACTGAAACGGACGGAAAATATTCCTGGCTCAAGACCCCGAGGTACGAGGGAAAGGCCATGGAGGTGGGGCCGCTGGCGAGGATGGTGGTGAATTACGCCTCTGGACACAAACCCACGGTTGAAGCGGTGAGCGGTGTTTTAAGGAAATTGGGGCTGGGTCCTGAGATACTTTTCTCGACCCTGGGCAGGACCGCAGCCAGGGCCATCGAGACCAAGATCATGGCTGACGCAATGGAGGGGTGGCTCAACGAACTGCTAGGCAACATCAAAAAGGGGGACATGGAGACGTGCGTGGACGCGCCCATGCCGGATTCAGCCGCCGGTTTCGGAATGACCGAGGCGCCGCGCGGGGCCTTGGGGCATTGGATCAATATCCAGGGAAAGAAAATACGGAACTACCAGATGGTGGTGCCAAGCACCTGGAACGGCTCGCCCCGCGACGCCCAGGGCCTGCGGTCTTCCTTTGAGGAGGCGCTTATCGGCACCCCTGTGGCCGACCCCAAGCGTCCCCTGGAGATATTGAGGACCATTCATTCATTTGATCCTTGCCTGGCCTGCGCGGTCCATATCATAGACCCAAGGACAAACGAAGTGTATAAAGTGAGGGCGGTGTAAAAAGATAAAAGAGTTTCAGCCGTATTTTTACATCCCGCTGGCCCCTTTTTATTAATTTTGAATTTCGCGGGAATGCCATGGCATCAATCATCCCAACGCCGAAAATCCCCAAGCAGGTGGTGAGGGTCCGCAACGCCACCAACCGGGTCCTGCATTGGCTGGTGTTTTTCGCGGTCATTGACCTTCTAATAACCGGCTACTACATCGGGAACCCCATCCTTGCATACGGCCAGGGGGAGGCATACCAGGCAACCATCATGGCGGACATTCGTTTCTACCACTTCATAGGCGCCATGGTCCTGGATATCTGCATCATGCTCCGGGTCTATCTGGCCTTCTTCTCTCTCTACCACCGCGACTGGCATGAACTCATGCCGACGCCAGGAAACCTGAAGGGGGCCTTTGGAATCATAAAGAGCTACCTCACGTTCAGGAAGCCGCCTTTTTTCAGATATGTTGATCCTTTTGACGGCATGATGTTCCTTGTGCTCCAGCTTCTGATGGCGCTTCAGTTGTTCACCGGGTTCCAGATTTACGTCCACGGTCTGGCGCCGGATTACTGGTGGGCGCGGGTGATTCATTTCGGCACGGACTGGACCCTTTGGGCCTTCGGGAGCGCGCAGCACGTGCGGATGGTCCATCACTTGGTCCAGTGGATCGTCGTCTCCGGGATAATCTTGCATGTGTATATCCAGGTGATAAAGACGGTCATCTGGGAGGACGGCCACATCTCCGCCATCTTCGGAGGGTATAAATACAAGAATATGGAGTAAGCAAATGCCGAAGGCCGGGACTCATTGCTTTCCGCGTCCTTCCTCGCGGAAAGCAATGAATCTTTTCCCTCCGTGCTCTCTGTGTCTTTGTGGTGAAATTTAAAAATCCTTTGCGCCTTTGCGCCTCAGCGGTTCAAAGGTCTCACACAAAGGCACAAAGACCACAAAGAAAACATCTTCGTGTCTGGTAAATAAAATCTTCTCGGCGACATCTTCCCTTGGTTTTTTGAACTTGATTTGAACTTTGTAATTTCATCAAAATTTATTTTGATTGCGGCCTTGCAGCGCCATGCAAGTCTGTCTTTTTATACTTCCCTATCAGCTCACGGCTGATCCTGATCCACTCCGATTCCGGCAATATGTTAAGCAGTTCCCACCCTGCGTCCAGGGTCCCGGTGATGGTCCTGCTTTCCGGCCCCTGGTGGATGAACTCCTTCTCAAAGGCGTCCGCGAACCGCAAATACTTCCTGTCTGTTTCCGATAGCCCCTCTTCCCCGATAATCGAGGCCACGCGCCTCTGCTCCACCCCTCTGGCATGGCCCATGTAAAGCTGGTCCGCCAACTGGCGGTGGTCCTCCCTGGTGCGGTCGAGCCCTATCCCCCTGTCCATAAGCCTGGAAAGGCTGGGGAGAACGTTTATTGGAGGGAAAATCCCCTTGCGGTGGAGTCCGCGATCGAGAACGATCTGCCCTTCGGTGATGTATCCCGTGAGGTCCGGGATGGGATGGGTGATGTCGTCATCCGGCATGGACAGAATGGGGATTTGCGTGATGGAGCCGGCCTTTCCCTTGATCCTTCCCGCGCGCTCATAGATGCTCGCAAGGTCGGTGTACATGTAACCCGGATATCCACGGCGGCCGGGAATCTCCTCGCGCGAGGAGGAAACCTCCCGCAAGGCGTTGCAGTAGTGGGTCATGTCCGTCAACACCACCAGGACCTGCATGCCCATGTCGAAGGCGAGATACTCCGCTGCGGTGAGGGCGAACCGTGGAGTCAGTATGCGCTCTATGACCGGATTATCCGCCAGGTTGATGAATACCACTGAGTGCTCGATGGCGCCGGAATTATTAAATGAACTCTTGAAATAGTCCGCCTCCCTGGAAGTGATGCCCATGCCGGCGAAGACAAGGGCGAATTTTTCGTCCTTGCGCTGGACCCCGGCGTTTCCGATGATGTGGTTGGCCATCTCGTTGGCAGGGAGACCGGCGCCGGAAAATATTGGTAGCTTCTGTCCGCGCACCAGGGTGTTGAGTCCGTCAACCGCTGAAAGCCCGGTCTGGATGAAGTCCCTTGGAAGGTCACGCCGCACCGGATTAATGGCTGGACCGTGGACGTCCCGCCTTGCCAATGGCGGGACCGGCGGCAGGCCGTCAATGGGCTCCCCTCCACCGGAAAAGACCCGCCCTAAAACCAGGGGGGATAGGTCGAACTTGGCCCCTTCCTCGTGAAAGCGGATTACCGTGGTCTCTGGATTTATCCTCTCGGTCTTGCCGAAGACCTGGACAACAGCGTACTTCTCGCTGACCTCGATGATCTGGCCTGTCCGTATGTCCCCTTCACTCAAATAAAGCGAGGCAAGGTCCTCAAGGGCTGTGTTCCCTGCGGCACGGACGAAGACCAGCGGGCCTCGAACCGACTCAATGGACCGGTGCTCCCTATATAGTAAATCGTTGGACATGGGCTTATATAAAATTTAGTTAATAGCGCGGCATGGCAGCAGCCATAGCGGAAACAAAACTACAAATTGCAAATGACAAATTACAAATAAATCTCAATAACCAAAATTACAAATAACAAACAAGGAAATGGAATTGTTTTGGATATTCGATAATTGTAATTTGTAATTTATTTGTAATTTGTTGTTTGTCATTTGGAATTTTGTTTTAACTTTTTGCGGCAAGGCTTAGGCGTCTCAGCGGTTAATGGATTCAAAAAAATGCTTCAGACCGGCGCGGAAGTCCGTTATCTCTTCACCTAAACTTTCCTCGGAAATTTCCTTCAGGCGGAGCAGCCTTTCCACGAGAGGGGACTTCGCGATCTCGTCCATGGACATCCCGCGCTCCACGGCCTTGAGCATTGCGTCTATATATTCCAGAAAGAGCGAAAGCATCTTCTCCTGCCTTTTGATGGAACAATAAGCGTCAGTGGGGTGGACCGCGCTCTGCCTCAAATATCCTTCACGGATCAGCCGGGCCGCTTCCAGGTCGGCCCGCTCACGGTCCTCCATCGCGTCCGCTCCTACTATCTTGAGCACTTCGGATAGTTCCTCCTCCCTTTGCAGGATTGCGTGGGTCCTGCCGATCATCTCCGGCCATTCCCCTCCCACTTTTTCCCTGTACCACGCCATCATCCTGGGATAGGCTAGACTGAAACTCGTCCGCCAGTTGATGGCCGGGAAATGCCGCTGATAGGCCAGTTCGTAATCCAGTTCCCAAAAGGTGGAGGCCATTCGCAGCGACGCCTGGGTCACGGGTTCGGAAAAATCCCCTCCCGGCGGAGACACGGCCCCGATGACCGTGATGGAGCCTGTTTCCTGGTCCCGGCCTTGTATCCTCGCCCTGCCCGCGCGCTCGTAAAAGGTCCCGATACGGCTCGCAAGGTAGGTCGGGTATCCCTCTTCTCCGGGAATTTCCTCAAGCCTGGAGGATATCTCGCGCAGCGCCTCGGCCCAACGCGAGGTGCTGTCAGCCAGCATGGCAACGCGGTATCCCATGTCCCGGTAATATTCCGCGATGGTGACGCCGGTGTAGATGGACGCCTCGCGGGCCGCGACCGGCATGTTGGAAGTGTTGGCTATGAGGATGGTCCGCTCAAGGAGCAGCTTGCCCGTGTGCGGGTCTTTTAGTTTCGTGAGTTGATGGAGGGTATCGGCCATTTCATTCCCACGCTCGCCGCAGCCGATATAGATGATGACGTCCGCTTGCGCGTATTTGGCTATGGTCTGCTCCAGCACCGTCTTGCCTGTCCCGAACCCGCCGGGAATGATGGCCGCCCCGCCCTCGGCCACCGGGAAAAGGGTGTCAACGGCCCGCTGTCCGGTAATCATCGGGACCATGAGAGGGAGTCTTTCCGACCTGGGGCGAGGCTCGCGGATGTTCCATCGCTGCCTCATCTTTATTTCCGTCCCGTCTTGCAGGACAGCCACGATGTCGCTTATGGCGAGGTCTCCTTCCGCCACTGTTTTCACAACGCCCTTCATGCCTTCGGGGACCATGATCTTATGGAGGATGTGTTCGCTTTCCTGGACGGTCCCGATCACGAATCCGTATTCCACTGCGTCGCCCGGTTTCACAACGGGCTTAAAGGCCCACTTTTTTTCGCGGTCCAGCCGATGTATGAGCGCCCCCCTGTGGATGAAGTCCCCCCAGTGTTCAGCCAGACCCGGCAAGGGGCGTTGTATGCCGTCGAAAATCCCTCCAAGGAGGCCGGGCCCAAGCTCCACTGAAAGGAGTTCACCGGTCCGCTCCACCGGATCGCCTGCCTTTAGTCCAATAGTGTCCTCATAGACCTGGACAATGGCGGTGTCTCCTTCGATCCTGATGATCTCACCGATCAACTTGTCCTTGCCGGCTCGCACCACTTCTCCCATGAAGCAGCCGAACATATTGCCTGCCTGGACAGCCGGGCCTGAGACTTTTATTATTTTGGGTGTGTGTTTCATTTTTAAAAGATAGGTGTCAGGTTTCAGGTTTCAGGGGTCAGGGGTCAGGGGCAGAGGGCATGTTAAAAGCATCTTCGCGCGTTTGTAGCAGCCCATGCGAATGGGCTTTTCTCTCGCTAAATTAAGCCGCCTGCTCCCTGCTCCCTGAAACCTGATCCCTATATCTTAATCCTTATATGAAACCCAATGGCGCGAAAGACCATCTCTTCAGTGAAGAGCTCCGCCTCCGGGGCGAGGCTCCACTTTTCGGGGAAAGTGTATCGCGCCAGGAGGGGGAACTGGGATTGTTTCAGCGCCTTTTTGTTTTTATCCGAGATACAATCTTCCATGTCCTTTGGAATGGCAAGGATGCCCACCGCTTTTTCCTCCAGGACCCGCTCGATTTCAGCGTTAAGCCCTTCCTTGCCGGAAACAGCCGACACCTGGGCGCCTCCCAGCCGGAACCCCGTCTCCTGTCCCCAATGGGATATCACTTTAAATATTTTTGTTTGGGACACGGCAAAAACCAATAAAATTTTAGATTTACAATTTTAAATTTTAGATTTGTTAAGATTTTTTTATGCCTCTCAAATCTCAAATTTTAAATTTCAGTCATTCCCTCGCCATGCAAAATTGCTCCAGCGCTTGTTCCGGCGGCGCGCCGGCGGACCCAAAATATATGGCCAGCTTAAGGTCAGCCACCATGGCCTCCATTCCTTCCATGAAATACAAAAAGGCCCATATCCCGGAAGGCTCCAGCAGATTTTTCATACGGTAGCCGTGAAGCAGGGCCTTCTTCAATTCACGTGAAAACCTGATACTGGACGTCTCAAAGGCAGGGTCAAGGTTTATCCCGATTTTCTTCCTGGCGATGTTAGCCGCTTGTCCTGGCGCGCCTTTCGCGATCCGCATAAATTCCGCTTCGGTTATTCTGCCCGGCCCGCTGATAAAAATCTGCTCGGAATTGCCTTCTTCCAGCGGGCTTTCCCGTAGCAAAAAGGCGTTATGAATATTCAACAGGTCCAACTGGTCCTGGAAGTAGGTTTGGGACGGCTTCAAAAGCATCGACTTTTCCGGGATGAAACCGTTGAAGAAATTCCGCTCCATCTCCAATTCGGCCCTTACCCTGTCCCTGGAATAAAGCTCCGGGTCAAAAAAGGAGGCCAGGGGGTGCCCCTTATGTTCAAGGGAGGCCAGGAATTGAGCCGGTGTTTTGTCCGCCTCCCATAGATGGCCCGGCTTGGCGTCCAGCATGTAGGAGATGAAAGTGAAACGCCTTTCATAAGCGGCCCCGCCGGAGGAAAGGTACCGCAACGCGGCCTTGACCTCCTCCAACTCCCATCGGGCGAGGAGGAGGGAGAAGGCTTCGGGAAAAGCCTGCTTCACGAGCCGGGAAAAAAACCGGCGAAGGCGGATATGCCCATTATGCGCCGCCCTTAAAACTATGGGGAGTGTGATCTTGGTTTCCGACTTGGCGATAAAGGATTCCGCCTCTTCCTTGAAAACGGTATCGGACAAAAGGGAAAGCAAGCTTCCGGCGTCCCTGGTTTCCACGACCCGGACCAGAAAGTCCACGCCAGGGAAACGGCTTTTCAGGGCTGCGAGTCTGGTAACGGCATAATCAATCATAATATATTATTACGTTCAGAAATTTGTGTTTTCCACGCAAGTCTTTCAACTGCTTCTTTGAATCCATCGAAATTTATTTTGTTTGCGGCCATACCGCGCTATGATATCATATGTTAGCATTCATTGCCGGTTTTTCAAAAACCTAAAATTTTAGGTAACCGTTCACGGGGTGTCATGAAAAACGGCTTCACGCGCAATTGCATAGGGAACCACGTCCCCCTTGGTCCCCCTTTGGTAAGGGGGAATACGGGAACGCCCCTAAAAGGGGCTCTGTTTTAATTCCCCCTTAGCAAGGGGGACCAAGGGGGATGTAAAAACGAGCTAATATCAATTTAAATTTTTTAAAAATCAACCACGAATGAACACGAATGAACACTAATTTGAAAAATTTATAAAATGCCTATCCAGTTAGCTCCTAAAAACTTGGAGAAAACTCATTGAACTCCGAGTGCGGTGGCTTTATCGTTATTTTTTGCCTTTTTTCAGTAGCTTTATATTAAAAAATGGTGTTGTAAACGTTGGTATTCCACTAAACGTATGGACCCTCTTCTGACGCAGGCCCGGAAAAATCGCATTAGGAGCTAACTGGATAGGCATAATTTATAATTCGTGAAGATTCGTGTAAATTCATGGTTAAACCATTTTTTTTTTCAAACAACTGAAATATTCCAAATTTTTTTATATAAAGGAAGAACCATGAACCCTTTGTTCAGTTCGCTCCTTCGGCCTTTTCTGAGGCCGGGCGAAAACAAAAAGGTGAGGCTTACAACGTTGACCAAGGCGGCCGGCTGAGCGGCAAAATTGGGTCCGTGCGACCTGAAAAAGACATTGGACGCCTTTAAAGCGCATTGCGGGGAAAACGTGCTGGTGGGCTTGTCCGCCCTGGACGACGCCGGGGTCGTGAAGTTGAGCGATGACCTGGCCATCGTGCAGACGGCGGACTTTATAACGCCCGTGGTGGATGATCCATTCCAGTTCGGCAGGATTGCCGCGGCCAATTCCTTATCGGACATCTATGCCATGGGCGGCAAGCCCCTTTCCGCCCTCAACCTCGTCTGCTGGCCCTCGAAGCTTTCTGGCGAGATATTAAGGGAGGTCCTCCAGGGCGGAGAAGATGCCGCGCAAGAGGCTGGATGCACCATCATTGGCGGACACACCATCGAGGACGATGAACCCAAATACGGCATGGCCGTCAACGGCACGGTACATCCCGGCAGAATTTTAAGGAACATCGGCGCCCTCCCGGGCGACGCCTTGTATCTGACAAAGCCATTGGGAATCGGCGTTCTCTCCACCGCGCTTAAGTTCGGCAAGACAACGCCTGAGGAGTCGAAGACGCTGGTCGAAACCATGTCCGCCCTGAACAAGGACGGCTCGGAGGCCGCATTGGCGGCTGGCGCCAGGGCCATGACCGACATAACCGGCTTCGGCCTGGCCGGGCACCTGCTGGAAATGCTTGGGACCGGAAGTTATCTTGGAATAGAGATAAGCGCCAAGGCGCTGCCTCTTCTGCCGGGCCTTATGAAACACCTTGGCGGCGGGACGATACCTGGAGGAGTGGAGCGCAATTTCATGGTCGTGGAGGAAAAACTCCGGATAGACAAAGAGGTTGACCCGGCCTACAAATGCATAATATGCGATCCTCAAACCTCCGGCGGCCTGGCCATAGCCGTTCCGCCTGAAAAGGAGGATGCCTTCGCAAAAGAGGCTTCCATGCGTGGAGTAAAGGCCGTAAAGGCGGGCTTTTTCAATGATACGGGGGTCATATTATTACGTTGATAAATTTGCGTTTTCCGCGCAAATTTATCAACCGTTTCTTGGAGCGCGCATGGCCGCGCTATGTTATGAACAACAATACAACGCCAATGGTCCTGCCGGTGATGGTTGGGACCGCCGGGCATGTGGACCACGGCAAAACCAGTCTGGTGCGGAACCTGACCGGATTCGACACGGACCGCCTCCGCGAGGAAAAGGAGAGGGGTCTTAGCATCGATATAGGCGTCGCTCCCTGTCGCCTCCCGGACGGGCGCATGGCGGGGATTATCGACGTGCCGGGCCATCTGGACTTCATCAGGAACATGGTCGCCGGAGCTTCCTCCATCGACGTCTTGATTCTGGTTATAGCAGCCGACGACGGCGTCATGCCACAGACAAAGGAGCACCTGGAAATAGTCAGGATGCTCCGAGCCCCAAGGGTCATGGCTGTCCTCACGAAAATTGATTTAGTGGACAAGGCCGCGCTGGAACTCGCCAGGGCTGAAGCGGCCGGTTTTTTGAACGCCTCAGGTTTTCCTGACGCGCCGGTTGTTGGCGTGTCCAATCAGACAGGCGAAGGCATGGACGACGTCAGGAAAACCGTGGAAAGGCTGGTGGCAGAGGTGGGCCGGCCCCGCGACGCGCGCGCGTTCCGCATGAGCGTCCGCAATTGCTTCCTGATGAAGGGACACGGCGCGGTATTGACAGGAGTCCCGGTTTGCGGCGAGGTAAAACTCGGCGCGGACCTGGAGATACTTCCTACTGGGACGCAAACCAGCCTCCGCTCCGTCCAGAACTATCGCCATGCAACTGATACGGCCCAGGAGGGCATAAGCGCAGGCCTCAATTTGCGGGACGTCTCGCCAGGGGACATAAAGCGCGGCATGATCGTTGCCGTCCCAAACATATATAAACCCACTGCCTCCGCGATTGTTTTCTTTCGTAACGCCTCGGATGGCTTCACATTCAGGCGCGCAACGGAGGTAAGGTTTCACTGCGGGACCTCGGCGACTCCCGCCGGCGGCAAACTCATCGGCAAAAAAGAATTGCCCCCGGGCGAAACGGCCTTCATGCGGATAAAGTTCAGGGAGCCGCTGGTTGCAGCCGCAGGAGATCGGTTTCTCCTGCGCCGCTTGTCTCCATCCGCCACTCTTGGGGGCGGCGTTGTGTTGTCCGCCAGGGACTATCTACCGCAGCGGACCTCGCCCTTTCTCACGCAAAGGCTCCGCTTGGCCCAGGAGGCGCTGGAAAACCAGGACTATTTTTTATCGGAGCTCCTCGCCGGCCCGGAACCGACGCTGCAAACGCCGGAGCTGCTCCGCCTGACCCAGCGCCCTGTCCAGGAGGCGGAAAAACTCGTGGAGGAAAAACAAAAACGCGGGGAAATCAAAGACCTCGGCGGAGGCGGCTGGCTTGCCACGGCAAGGATTAACGAGGTCCGCCTGAACATAAAAAATCGCCTGATACATTATCATGAGGACAATAAATATACCTGGGGCATGGAGCCTGGGTATGTGTGCAAGCTCCTTGGACTGGACCCGGCAAGTTTTGAAAAACTATTCAGCGCAATAGGCGGCGCAAAGGAATTCGCGGTAAGGCACGGGCGCCTGGCGCTCAAGGACTTCCAGCCGGCGATTGACGCAAGGCTGATTAAACTGCGTGACCGTATACTTGAGCGCCTTGCCCAGTCAAGCCCTAATTGGACGGCCAGGAATACTCTGGCCGGGGAACTGGGGATAGCCAGGGCCGACATGAAAATTCTCCTCAAACTTCTTCAGGAAGAAGGGTCCATTCACACCATGGGAAATTATTTTCTGCTGCCCGGTTCCCTGGACCATTGCAGGGAAACCCTTCTCCGGCTTTTTAGCCGGACCCCTGAGGTGGAGGTCGGCATGTTCCGCGAGGCAGCCGGACTTTCCCGCAATCCGGCCATCGCCATCCTGGAGGCATTTGATTCCGAGGGACTGACCAGGCGGGTCGGAGACACGCGGGTCCTTATGAAATCAAGGAGCGGAAAAAATTCAAAAATTGAAGCTCAAACCGGCAACCGTGAACTGTGAACTTACGTCTGGAATTAATGGAGGCGGGCAGCGCCTGGTGGCGCTCGCGGTCTTCAAAACCGTTGTGGAACCGGCAAGGTCCCAGGTGGGTTCGATTCCCATGCGCCTCCGCCAATTTTTTTTAAATAAAAACAATTTAACCGCTTTAGCTCACTTTAAACTTTAATTGGAAAAATGAACAAGGATATTTCTGAAATTCTGCGAAGGCTTCCGTCCATTTCCGATTTCCTGAAAACGGATGTAGGATCGGGCCTGGGCAAGGACTTCGGCGAAGGAGCGCTTAAGCTGGAGCTACGCCGTCTGCTGGAGGAAATCCGCTCCAGGGTACGCGAGCAAGGGACGGACTCCGTTTCTGATCTGGAAGAACTCGGCTCCACGCTCAGGGAACGCCTGGAGCGATTGACAAGGCCCATTGGCCGCAGGGCCATCAACGCCACCGGGATTATCCTGCACACCAACCTTGGAAGGGCGCCTTTGTGCGAGGAGGCAGTCGAGGCGGTGTCGTCCCTGGCCCGCTATTCCGTTCTCGAAATCGGCGTCGAATCAGGCAAAAGGTCCCATCGCGATGAATATATCGAGCCGCTCATCATGGAACTAACCGGATGCGAGGCAGCGGGCATAGTCAACAATAACGCGGCCGCCGTAATGATCATCTTGAACACCCTGTTCAAGGGCAGGGAGGTCCTCATCAGCCGTGGGCAGCTTGTGGAAATCGGCGGCGCCTTCAGGATGCCGGACGTAATGGAGGGCAGCGGCGCGATCATGCGAGAGGTTGGGACCACCAATAGGACCCATATCAGGGATTACGAGGACGCGTTCACCGAAAATACCGGCGGCATAATGCATGTGCACAACAGCAATTACCGCATCATAGGCTTCGCCGGCGCGCCGGACGTCAAGGAATTATGCGGACTTGGGAAAAGAAGAGGGATTCCGGTGGTGGATGATTCAGGCGGCGGCGCCCTTTTTCCCATGAGTCAATTTGGTCTGCCGGATGAGCCGTTGGTCCAGGACTCAATCAAGGCCGGGGCGGACGCCGTGTGCTTCAGCGGAGACAAACTGATAGGCGGGGCGCAGGCGGGCATTATATGCGGGAAAAGGGAAACCATTGAACGCATGAGGAAAAATCCCTTTGCCAGGATGTTCCGGGCGGACAAAATGGCGCTCGCGGCCTTGCGGGCCACCCTTGTCCATATAGTCAACGGCGATTTGGCCCGCATCCCCCTCTATAAAATGCTGGCAAGAAAGGTCGAGGAACTGGAGGACCAGGCCTGGAAAATCGCCAGTTCGCTGGCCGGTTTAAAAGGCGTGGAGTTATCGGTTGATGATGGTCTGGCGTACGTGGGAAGCGGCGCCATGCCGGATGAAGGCGTCCCAAGCAAGGTCGTGCGCGTGCGGGCCGCGAACGCCGGAAATCCATTCTCAGCGGAAAAAAAGGCCCGCCGATTGCGCGAATCCCTCCCCGCCGTCTTTTGCCGCGTACAGGACAACTCCCTTCTCTTCGACATGCGCACTCTCCAGCCGGAAGAGCCGGACTATCTGGCCAAGGTATTAAGAGAAGTTCTGACCCCGCCGGGCCGAGAAAAGGAGTAACGCGCCTACCCTTCAAGCTTTCCCAAAAAAGGATTTAGCGCGACAACGCGCAAGGCGGTTTTATAGGATCACCTATACCCGGTCATTGCCGTGAATTGAGGCTTGCCGTCCTTCTCCTTCACCTCGAATATGGTGGGGCGCTTGACGACCTCGTTGGACTCTGTAAAGGTGGTGATCCCGGTCACGCCTTTAAAGTCCTTTGTTGCGCGGATCTCTTTTATAAGGTGCCCGGACCTCCAGGACGGCGACTTTTCAGCGGCCGAAAGGACAATCTTCGCAGCGTCGTAGGCCAGGGCCGAGATGCGGTCCGGTTTTTCGCCGTAACGGTCCTTGTAATCGGCCGTGAATTTCAGAATATGAGGCTCCTGGGAGTCCGGATCAAAACCAGCGTAGGCGATGGTTCCAACGCCCATCTTTCCCGCCTTTTCAAGAAATCCTCCCTCAACTATGTCTTCCCCGCAGACAAAGGGAATGGATATCCCCTCTTCCCTTAAGACTTTCAGGACCTTCAGCCCCTCCTCCAGGTCCCCGGTGAAGATAAACGCGTCCGGGATTTTCCCCTCCTTTAATTTACGGACCTGGACATTGATGCTGCTCTGCTCCTCGGTTATGTAAGTCGTTGTTTCAGGCCAGAGAAAAAGTTCCTTGGAAAGTGGCGCCCCTTGCAGCATGAGGGAGTTCTTGATATACGCGGCAAGCTCAATGGAAAAATCGTTCACCATTGAGGTGAACACCGCGAAGTCCTTGAATCCCTTTTCCTGAATGCAATATCGCAGCAATTCTGGAATGGCCGCTGTCTCCTCCTGGGTGTTCCGGAAGTGGTAGACCCCGGTTGTCCCGATCCGCCTCCTGGTCCCGGCTGAGATCAGTATGGTGCGGGTGTCGTTGAGCGGCTTGGTGGCGCTGAAGGTCACCTCCCCTGTGGGGCTCCCTATAATCGCCAGGACATTTTTCTTGATCATGGCGTCCGCGGCAGCCAATGTTCCGGCCACGGAACTGGCTGTGTCCTTATGAAAAAATTCTATTTGCCGGCCTTTGACTCCACCGGCCTTGTTAACTTCATCCAGGGCCAGTTGGACCCCGTTAAGGGTCTTTTTGCCGTAATCGGAAAGCTCCCCGCTTTCAGGTCCCACGACTCCCAACGCCCCGTCCCTTAAGGGCTCTTTAAGAATCTCCTCGTCCGTTTCCGCCGTCCTGAGTTCAGGGGCCGGGCTGTCGCGTTGGCTGGAGAAGTCCATTGCGCCCATCTTGTCCTTTTTAATCATATTCTGGAAGGAGGACTCCCTTTCCGCCCATTTGGAGTCCTCTTCCCTGGTTTCCTTCCCGTCTTCACCACAGCCCCACAGGAGCGGTATGGAGGCGATAAGCAGGCACGAGAGCCATCCAAACCGGCGAAAAATTTTTGTTTTTAACATGTCCGTCCTTTATTGATAAAAGTTATGGAATTTGTTACTCTATCTTCATAATTGCGCGGACAACGCAAATTTCTGAACGTAATAAAATAATATATATCACTTAAGGAGGATAACATGTTTTTCAAAAAAGTTTCAAAGATTACCGTGTCATCAGCGCTGGTTTTTTTCCTGTCATTCAATTTACCATGTCAAGCGGCAGCCAACGAAATGGTGCTGATCCCCGAAGGCAAGGCAAAAATAGGAGCGGAAACCAAGGACTTGAAGGCGTTTTATATTCAAAAAACAGAAGTGACATGGGCCGAGTATAAAAAGGTCGTGAAGGACGCTTCTTTTGAGGCCGGCGCGGAGAGCAATCCGGCCACCGAGGTTTCCTATTTTGACGCCGAGGCGTATTGCAAGGCCATAGGCGGGCGTCTTCCCACCATGGAAGAATGGATCAAGGCCGCCGCTGGAACGGACGGCAGGGCCTATCCGTGGGGGAATGAATTCCAGGCAACAGCGGCCAATACCAGTGAAGCCGGCAAAAACAAGACCGCCCCTGTCGGATCCTTCGCTAGCGGGAAAAGCCCTTACGGAGTGCTGGACATGTCCGGAAACGTTTGGGAATGGGTCAACTCATGGGACGAGGCCAAGCAATACCGTTATCTCATGGGGGGATCATATTTTGAAAACGCCGGCAGATGCACCACCACCTCCAAATTGAGCAGCATACCGGACGATATGCATCTTTATTCCGGGTTTCGCTGCGCCAAGGACAAATAGTTGTATCGGAATTTCAAAGTTTTTCTTTAAAAATAAGCGGCTTAGCAGCGCGAGTGACTAAAGTGAGCTAAAGTTTAAAGTGACTAAAGTTGTGGAAGTTGTTTTTTACTATAAAAAGAAATCCACCACAACTTCAGGCACTTTAGTTCACTTTACACTTTAGTCGCTCAGCTTTTTGGGAAAGCACCTATTTTCATTAATCACTTTGCAAAGTGATGTTATTCCTTGGACCGATACGAAACAGAATACAGACGAAAAGGATTTAAACTGATCGCCGGGATAGACGAGGCGGGGCGCGGCCCCTTGGCCGGGCCGGTGGCCGCAGCCGCTGTTATATTGCCTGAGAAACACGGGATAACCGGCCTGAACGACTCCAAAAAACTTTCCAGGCCTCAACGGGAAAACCTCTATCAAAAAATCCGGGAAAAGGCCCTTTGCATCGGGGTCGGCTTGGTGGATTCCGACAGCATCGACCGCATTAATATCCTTCAGGCAACCAGGCTTGCCATGGTGCGCGCTGTCCTGGAATTGCGGGAAAAACCGGATTGTCTGTTTATCGATGGAATAACCCGCATTGAAACCAATATCAGCCAGATAACCATCAAGAAAGGCGACTCCATGAGCGAGTCCGTGGCCGCGGCCTCCATTATAGCCAAGGTGACGCGTGACCGGTTGATGGAGGAGTTTCATCTGAAATATCCCGCCTACCAATTCCACAGACACAAGGGATACGGCACCAAGGAGCATTTGGAATGTATTAAAATGAGCGGCCCATGTCCCATTCATCGGAAAACCTTCAAAGGGGTGAAAGAGTTTCTTCATGGAAGCACCTGAAAAGTCGGCCTATGTCCGGAATATGTTTTCCTCAATAGCGCCAAGGTATGATTTCCTCAATAAATTGTTGAGCGCCGGAAGGGACAAGAGCTGGAGAAAGGCCGCCGCGGCTGAACTGCCCCTGGAAAAAGGGGGAAGCTTTTTGGATGTCGCCACCGGGACAGGCGATATAGCAATATGTCTGATTCATGGCGCGCCCAGGGCCGATGTAAGGGTGGTTGGCGTGGATTTCAGCGAAGGGATGCTGGAACTGGGAAGGGAGAAGGTCAGAAAAAATGGACTGGAAGATCGAATTGAGCTAAGACTCGGAGATGCCACCGCCCTTCCCTTTGAAGACGGCCTTTTTCAAGGGGCAATTGTCGCCTTCGGGCTAAGGAATTTTTCCGATATTGAGAAAGGGCTGAAGGAAATGCTCAGGGTGGTGGTCCCCGGCGGCAGGGTGGTGATACTTGAGTTCATGAATCCTGAAAATCCGTTGTTCAGGCGGCTCTATTATTTTTATTTTCGCAATGTCCTGCCGTTTCTTGGGGGAATCATATCCGGCAATAGGGACGCCTATCAATACTTGCCGGATTCGGTGTTGGATTTTCCCGCCCCGGCCAAGCTCAAGGCCATCATGGAAAAATGCGGGATGCAAAAGGTAAGGCACAAACTTTTAACCTTTGGTATTGTAGCCTTGCATGTGGGAGAAAAGCCGCTTCGCTCATAAAATCGTCTAAATCCAGAATGGCGTTTAAGGTTGATCACATTCCTCTTTCACTAAACCACGCTTTCTAAGCTCGTCGCAAACATTGCTCAAGCCTTTTTGCGCCAAGGCGTCATCAGGACTAATGGAAAGGACTTTTTTGTAGCTCTTCAAAGCCTCGCCATATATGCCTTGACGTAAAAATTGCGCCCCTTGGTCCAGCATAGTAAAAACATAGATATTTTTATTTCTTTCCCTCAAAAATGGAAGGACTTTTCCGTTGTAATAATTTTCCATGGGCACAGCGCCATAATTCAAGCTGCCTGACTTTGGGGCCTCAAATAGAACGACACTCTTTATTCCATTGTTCCTCAACCATTGCCAAGTGATATTTTCATTAGACTTAATTTTCCCAAAACCTCCAATAAAAATTTCTCCAGGCGGTGAAACAAAAATTTTTTTCGGATAAAGCGCATAATTCCCCAACATTGAAACCCAGTGGGGAACGAGATTTGTGAATGTATAAATGGGAGACACAAAGGATTCCTGTTTCTGTGTCCAGAATGTATAGTAATCACCATACATATAGCGCCTCTTGCCTTCCAAAGTTAATTTCCAACAAGTTTTATACATTACCATGAATTTATCATATGCCCGCAAAACACCATGGGAAGAAGCCTTCCCCCAGGCGCTTAAAAATAAAAAGATAAGAATGCTAAAAAGGAGCATATGGGCTTTTAATCCTTTTTCCATCTTGTCTTTCAAATCGGCAAAATATGCCTCTAACGCAAGGCCAACAACAAAAAATGCCGGGAGAGCCATATTAAACAAAACGCGGTCTGCAATCATATCTATAACGTAATTAAAACCAAGGGGATAAAGCTGGAAAGCGAAGGAAAAGCCTATAAACGGCAGAAATGCCGCCAAAAGCAAAAAATAATTTTCACCTTGGCGTTTAAATAATGAAAAGATCAAAACAACTAAAAAAGCAGGCCATAAGTAATGCCACGAATCGGGATTTCCCAAGGAGCAAACAGTAGTGGAGAATGCTTCCGGCAAATTAGTTATAGTGGACAAAAAGTTATTTTCGCTTGCCGCAATTCCAACATAATCAATAGTAGTCTTCGTGGTATTAATATAAAAATAGAGCCAAGGGGAAAAAATCGCCAAGGAAAGTAAAATGGGGCTTGCTGTCTTTACAAGTTCTTTTCCACCCTTGCGGCTATATGAATAAAATAAGAGGATCAAGAAATACAGGACCGCCGCAAGCATAATGCCTTCCTGCTTTATCCAGCCTAAAAAACTTATCAAAATAGCCGAGGAATACAAATAATAAATATTTTTTGTTGCCAGCCACTTATATATCTCAACAACGGACAGAAAATAAAAAAATGCAAGCGTGAAATCCAATGTTTGCAAATAAAAAACACTATTGTTTGGGTCTCCACCTAATAAAATTGGGGTTCCAACATACAAAAAGACCACAAGCCAGCTTGCCAGGAATGAAAGTGAATTATTTTTTGAGAACGCCGGTTCTAAAATGGAATTTCTTAGAGCGAGAGAAGAAAGGACAAAAAAACAAGAGGGATAGACCATTACCAATTGTTCATTGATTTCCCCTGCCAGGGAATATATCCAATAGAATAAAAACGCGCCGTATAGCGGATAGTGCGGATCAGCATAGGCAAGATCAGGCCGTTGAAAAAAATCTGTTCTCTGTATGGTCTCATGATAAAAAATTTTTGCTTTGAACGCGGCTTGAATCATTACATCCCAATTATGGATAACCACCGAAGAGTTGCCTAAGGCAACAAAACATAGGATTCCGGAAAATATAAGCCATCCTGAAATATTGATTGCCGCCTGGAGCGAAAAAAGACGAGAAGTATTGATCGAAAAAGGTTGTTTCCTGCTGAAAGCCCAAAAAAGAAAAAAGACTAAAAGAAATGCCCAAACACTTATCAAGAGAGGTTTGCCCTTAACAACCTGGATATCTAAACGAGATAGGCAAAATAATCCCATTGTAAGCAATCCGCTCCCCGCGCCAAATGCGGTAGGCGCCGTGATTTTAGCGTTTTCAGCGGCTTTGCACGCAATCCGAACCAGTGACAGCACAATATAACCAAAGCATATAGGTCCGGCAACCCCTGCTCCAGTAATTAATATAATTTTAAAGATGGCTATATCCATTCCTTGGCGCTTGTTGACTTATTTTATCTGAATTGATAGTCTATATCATCATGTTCAGAAATTTGCTTTTTCCGCGCGAATTATTCAACCGTTTCCTGGAGCGCGCATAGTCGCGCTATGATATAGATTAAAAGCGGGAGTAGCTCAGTTGGTAGAGTGTCAGCTTCCCAAGCTGAATGTCGCGGGTTCGAACCCCGTCTCCCGCTCCAAATTTTCATTATAAATCAATGGGTTGCAAGGGGCGAAAATAGGAAGGATATTTTTTGGCTTTTTGCCTGAATCAAGCCCAAAGCCACTTAGCGGTAGTTTTCCGCGCGGTTCCTGCTATATTTTTAGACAGCTTTTCCACGCATTGAACTATAGACGCAACAACCTCTTGAATATCAACTCAAAAGTTTCAAGGATGGTCCCCTTGACATTCATTTTACTGAGGCCCATTTTCTGGTCATATCTCAAGATCAAAGGGACCTCGGTTACAATGGGATTTAAAAATCTTATCTTCAACAAAATGTCCACCATGCAGGAAAATCCAGGCCGGTTCACCAAGTCAGGTCCATATTTATCGAACGCCTTTTTTAAAATAAACGAGGAGTACCCCCTGTAGCCGGAAGTATAATCCCTCACGCCGCGTATAGGGAAGAGAATTCTGAATATGATGGACGCTCCATAGCTCAAAAGCCTTCTTATAAGCGGCACCCCGATTACCCTGGAGTCCTCCCTGTACCTGGAGGCGATAACAACCTCACTTCCTTCCCGCAATTTTCTCACCATGTGCAAGATAAGGCCTGGCGAATGGGTGTTGTCAGCGTCCATTGTAATGACAATGTCCCTTTCCCCCACGATGTCCCTTGCCCTCAAGAGGCCCGTTTTCACGGCCTCTGAAAAACCCTTGTTCTTCTCGTGGTTGATCAACTCAATTGGCATCTTCTTTTGAAAGTCAAGGGCCATTTCCGCTGTCCCGTCAGCGCTGCCGTCGTTTACCACTATAATTTTATAATCAAGCCGGTTTTCCTCCATGGAGAAGCGGATGGAATCCAACAGCGGCGGCAAGGTCAATTCTTCGTTATAAGCAGGCAAAAGTATGTATATCATGTCAATTCCAAAGATAGTTAAGGGCCATGTTTATTTTTCTCTTGAAGCCGAAAAAAATCAATTTGAGGTTACTGGTGTTATTTCCGCTCATGTACTTAATGAATACAAGGGGCCTGAAGACGGCCAGATTCAACATGGATGAAATGACCGCTTTTTTTCTCCACTGCAAGAGCCTTTCCATGCTCATGCCCGTGGGACGCATCATCGGGTCCTGGTAGGTGGCCCTGAAATAATCCGCCGGCGACGGATTGTCCTTCACGAACAGTTTTTCCCGCTTTGAAATTTCATACAGGGAAGTTCCAGGCAGCGGAGTTACTATGAAAAAGTGCGGAACAAGCCCCTTCCTAGAAAGCCTTTTCGCGAAGCTTACGGAAGTTTTTATCGTATTCTCCGTTTCTCCAGGGATGCCAAGAATAAAAAAACCTATCACGGTGATCCCAAATTCGTGGAGGATTTCAGCGGTTTTTTCCACCTCCTTCAAATCAAGTTTCTTTTTGATGGCGCTATTCAGAAATTCCTGGTCTCCGGATTCTATCCCGAGGGAAACCGATATGCAACCTGAGTCCCGCATGGCCCTGGCAAGACCTTCAGTCATGCGGTCCGCCCGTATTCCATTCGGGGCGCTCCAGGAAATGCTATTGTGCCTCTTAGCCATTTCCTGAAATATCTCTTCAGCCCTGGCCAAGTCCATTGTAAGATTGTCGTCTTCAAAAAGAAAATGCCGCGCCCCGTATTCCTTCACCAGCAAGTCTATTTCCCCCAGCACGTTAGCCGGGGACCTGCCGCGCCACTTGGAACCGCATATATTATGAATGGAGCAGAAGACGCATTGATAGGGGCATCCCCTGCTGGAGATGATCGAGAAGGTGCGCAAATAGCCTCCACGTTGCCCCAGGCCCTTCTCGTTAGCCTCAAAGTACCTGCCCATATCAAATTTATGATAGGCCGGATAAGGGATCTCGTCAAGATTCTTTACGCTCCCGCCATCCTTGGAAAAGATGGACTCTCCACCTTGTTTGAAGCAGACCCCCTTCACGGAAGGGCCATCCTCCTGAAATCCGTTCCGCAGCAATTCAAGAAACGGGATTTCCCCCTCTCCGCGAACCACCATATCGATGCTTTTTTCCCTGAGACAAGAAACCGGGTCGGAAGATGGATGGGCGCCGCCCGCGATAACTTTTATTTTTGGATTGCAGCTCTTTACGCTGTCTGCTATAAGGTAAAGCGATTCCGCCTGCGAGGTGAAGGTGCATGAGATGCCAACGACATCAGGGCGAATCGCTTCCAGCCTTTTCCTTAGTTCATCGAAGGTAAGGCCGATATAGACGCGCTCCGGGTCAATCTCCGTCCGGGCGTCCCAACCGGAAACAAGGAGGTCCATGATTTGAATGCCGGCAAATCCAAAACTTTCCGCGTAAGAGGCCAGGTAACCAAGACCCAAAGGCAGCGGCAAGCCGCAACGGGAGAACATGGATTCAACATCGGATTTAGTGGATATCCAGCCTGGGGAGATAAGGCAAACTTTCACGGGAATAATAAGGAATAAAAAAATATTGTTTATATTGAAAGGCAGGAAAAAATATAGTCACCGCAAGGGCGCAAAGAACGCAAAGTTTAGAATTTCCTTGCGGCCTCCGCGTCTTTGCGGTGAAATATCATTGTTTTTTTAGAAACCTTTTGATTTCCTCTTTTATCCTCTGTCCAGTTTTTCCATCGCCAAAGGGATTTTTCCGGTTTCTGAAGTCTTTGACTCTTTCAGGCCGGGCCAGAAAGGAGCTTACGCAATCAACGATATCACTTTTTTTAGTGCCGATCAATAAAGCGTTCCCGCCCTCCAATGCCTCGGCGCGTTCCGTTACCTTTCGCAGCACCAGGACAGGAATTCCAAAGGTAGGGGCCTCTTCCTGGACCCCGCCGGAATCGGTGAGGATAAGAAAAGACCTGCGCATCAGATGCACGAATTCCTCATAATCCAGAGGTTCCACCAAAAGGACCCGTTCCTGGTTCCCGAGTATCCCATTCACGGCCTTGCGGACGTTTGGATTCAAGTGGACCGGGAAGACAAATCTGACGTCAGGGAATTTTTTGACAATGGCAAGAATCGCCTTGAAGGTGTTTTCCATGGAAATACCGAAATTTTCCCTGCGATGCGTGGTGACCAGAACCACCTTCTCCCTGGAAAAATTAAGCTTTTTAAGTATTGGGCTTTTAAAAGAGTATTTTTTAGAGGCGATCCACAGCAGGGAGTCGATTACGGTATTGCCTGTTACGAATATCTTTTTTTCCTCTACCGCCTGTTTTACAAGGTTTTCCCTGGCCCTTTGCGTTGGACAAAAATTCAGGGTCGAAATCACTGAAAGAAGCTGCCGGTTTCCTTCCTCTGGAAAGGGATGGTCATGGTCAAAAGTTCTAAGGCCAGCCTCCACATGGGCCACCGGGATTTTGTTGTAATAGGCGGCAAGGCCGGCGGCAAAGGCGGAGGTGGTGTCCCCCTGGCAAATTAGAAGGTCCGGCTTCTCCGCGTCAAGAATATTTTGCATGGACTGCAAAATCCTGGACGCAAGACAGGAAAGCTGTTGGCCTTTTTCCATAAGGTTCAGATCAATCCGCGGTTTAATCCCGAATACCTCCAGGGTTTGGTCCAGCATTTCCCTATGCTGTGCCGTGGCCACGACAATCGATTTAAAGCTCTTGTCTTCTTCCAGGGCGCGAATAACCGGTGCCAGTTTAATTACCTCCGGCCTGGTGCCAAAAACCGTCATGACCTTTTTTCTTTTTTCTTTTTTTTTGATTGCTTTCATTCCATTTTCACCAAAATTTTGTTTACTTCCTGAATAGCCGCTTGGCTGGGGGCAAGTGTCCTGGCCTTATGGAGATACTCTTTCGCTTTTACCTGATCCCCAATATGCGCGGCGTAAATCAGTCCCAGGTTTTTACAGGCAATCCAGGAAGAAGGATCAGAGGAAAGAATATATTCAAGATGAAAAATAGCTTCAGTGTATTTTGTCAAGGCCAAGTAAATATCACTGGCTTCCAACCTGATAGCAGTGTCCTTTGGGTCCAACTCCAATGCCCCTTCAAAAATTTTGACCGCCTCCACAAGTTTACCTTGCCTTTTCAGCGTTTCTCCATATAGTTTTTCTATCGCCGGGTCTCTTCTATCCTGGAATTCAAGGCTTTTCCGAAAGCTCTCCTCGGCGTTTTCCATGCTTCCAGAGCTAAGACTCTTCAGCCCCAGAATTTTATATCTACTGGAAATCTCTGCTTTTTCCTTGGGGGGGTTGCAGGCAAGAAGGAGCGGAGGCAAGGAAGCAAAAAAGAGCAAAAGAAAAAAAGCGAGTCCCTTTGCCCAACTGTCTATCAGGGATTTTTGAAAACCAGCCCATTTGCAAAAAAATATTGAGAGCAGCAGAACGCATACAGGTATAAAAAGCTGTAAAATGGGGGTGATCACCATGAAAAAATAATCGATAAATGTATTAAGCTGAAAGCTTTCCTGTTGAACAAGGTTCAGCCATGAGGTGGATCTGAAAAGAAAGGATGGCTCTTCGTTAAAAAGGAAGGGGATGTTTTTAAAGGACTTTAAAATGAACAGCGGATCATCCCAGGCCATGAATATTTTATATTGCGCCAATTGGATATACTGCCAGAAAATGAGAAAAATCCCGGCCAGGCATGAAATGATGACGCCTGTTTTTGACTTTACTCTATCCAGGACCGCCGCCAGTCCAATGGCAAAAAAGGGAAGGGACGGGGTCAGGTAACGCGTTCCATACTCAACTCCAAAACTCCAAAACGTCACCACCTGCAAAAGATTAAATAAAAATCCTATAAAAAAGACGCCGCCGATGTAGCGATGTTTTTTGATGAATAAAAAAAATCCCGCAAACCCCAAAATCAGGGCAGGAGAGGCGAATAACAGCCCCTTGTCCGCGCTGAAAAGAAGGGGACCAAGCCTGAAGTGGGAAAACCAATTAAATAGAACCTGCACGGATGAGCTTAAGGCCAGCGTGGAATCGGAAGTATTTTTCGCGTTCTCAAGGGAGAAATAATTATTAAATAATATCTTGGAAATAATCAAAACCGGTGAAAGCATTATTATTATAGGGACCATGAAAAGAACAAGGCCCTTCAGGAGGTTGGCCGCGTTTCTTTCGCCGGATTTAATGTCCGTCCAGCAATTCCGGCCCCATTCGCACAAGAAAATCACAATAATGGGCAGATCATTCAGCCTTACCACCGCCAGGACTCCGGCGGATATCCCAAGGAGAAGATAATAGGGGTTTTCTCTTTTGCCTTCAAAAAGAACCAGCCACAGGTACAAAAACAGAATTACACAAAGAAACTCATTGGCATGGCCCATCCTGGAGCGGATAAAGGCATAGAATGGCAGGAATGAGGAAAAGCCTATAACAATGACCGCCAAAAACGAGGCAAATCTTGAAAAAAAACGTTTGAGTATCAAGTATAACAGAAAAAGGCCGAACAACACGTTCGTGGAAGATCCGATCGCGGTTAAAACATGATAAGGGGGTGAAAATCCGTTTGCCGGAAAGGGATAACCTAAGCCTTGGTAGATTAAAGTTATGATATGCCCTATTAAAAAATAAGGAAGCCAGGGGATCGCGTTTCCAAAGGAGTATATCCAGTTATGCGCGTAACCGGTGGAAGTCAGATTGTCACGGCTGCGGTAACCTTCTTCGTTGAAAAAATCGATATCGCCGTCGATAACCATTGAGCGGAGATAGGCATACCAAGAGGTGTCATCTGCTGAATCTATTTGGGTAATGGAGTAAAATCCGGTGTGAAGGTCCGGGGCAATCCAAGGGCTGAAACGGCCCAAGGGCTCAAGCAGGAGGAAAAAAATAAAGAAAATCGCGGCAATAAAAAAATAGGCGGGGTCGAATGAATATATTTTGCTGTATCTGGATTTCAAGGTTTTTCTTTAAAAATCAACTGGAAGCAGTGCGAGTGGCTAAAGTGAGCTAAAGTTTAAAGTGACTAAATAAAAAAGAAACCTACCACAACTTTAGGCACTTTAGTTCACTTTAAACTTTAGTCACTCAGTTTTTTGGGAAATCCGCTATTTTCATTAATCAATTTGCGAAGCTATGGTCTTATTCACTGTCGGAATATTCAATCCGCCAAAGATCGCATTTCCCGCAAATCTTTTTTTGATTTTGCCGGAAATCGTTGAAATCCGAGGACTTCCAAATGCCGGCCAAATCCTCGCTCAGAATATTTCCCATGGATAAATTCGGCAGGAGACAGCAGGGGGTGACGTCCCCGGCATTATTTATATACACGTAGTTGTAAGTCTTGAGGCAATATCTGCCCATGCGGTGAAGCGCCCTTTTGATAAGCCTATAAACGGCCCTTTCCATTCCCTGGGAGATCGCGTATTGGATGCAATCCACCCGGACGCCCAGTTCGCGGCCCAGTTGGTTGGCCTTCCTGAAAATCCTCTTTTCCTCCCTTGGGCTGGGGCGCTCCATTTCAGGGGCAAACCTTGTATCTAATCGCCCCAGGTTCACCCTGTCGCCTCCAACGCTCTTGCAAAGGCGGATCACCTCCATCACCTGCTCCCCGCCGCCTTTATGGACCGTGGCCTGCAAGGTGACGGCAGGAGTTTTTCCTTGTCTGGCTTGAATCAGTTGGCGCATCCGTTCCATCCCGGCATTACTATGGTGTCCCCATTCAAGGCCGTTGGATGGGCTGTCAATGGAAAAAGACAAGGAGTCCAGACCCGATTCCACAACCCGCGGGACTAGGGAGTCATTCTTGAAAACTCCGTTGGTGGTTATTTGCAGCCAGAACCCTTTTTGCTTCGCGTACCGGATCATTTCGAAGATGTTGGGATGGAGGAAGGGTTCGCCCCATCCGGTTAAGGTGAGAATTTTCACCCCGTTCAGCCTGTCCACGATGGCCTTCATACGTTCAAACGGGATATGTTCCTGGGTAACGTCCAGTTTTTCCCTGGGACACATCCTGCAATCCAGATTGCAAATATTGGTTATCTCAATCTGGGCGTGCAAAGGAGAAGGGGGGATATTGTACAGAATCCTGCCCATGGTTTCCTGGATCAATTCCAACATCAGATAATTCCCTTAATAAAATTCCAGTAAATATTCAGAATCGGACTTAGGACGCTGTCAAGCATAACATGCCTTATCCCTCCTATTCGGAGATATCCTGAAAAAAGCTTAGTTATTTCTCTGTCACTCACTTTCCTCCGGGCCTGGATGATTCTTCTTTTTGAAATAATTTTCGCCATTTCGGCCGCGATTTCGAAGTAGCTTCTTATTTTCTTGAAAACCCACCCGCTAAGCAAGGCAAAATAAATTTCAGCCACTTCCACAAGGGCTGCTGCCGGGAGTATCAGAAACAAGGTCCTTGCCTCATAATTTTTCAGCAACAGATGAATGCGGTTTTTCTCGGAGTGGTAAAACTTATCCAGGTTTTTATTGAAATGGTATTTATGGTATATCCTTGCGTTGGGGTTCACGATGATTTTATGGCCCGCCAGCCGGAACCGCCAGGAGAGGTCGTGGTCCTCGTGGTATAAAAAAAGGTCCTCGTCAAAGGCCCCGACCTCCTCAAGATCGCTTTTCCTGGCCATGAAAATTCCGCCGCAAGGGGTCTCCTCCATTTTTAGACCGGCCCTGTCAGGCTCGTCAATGTGTTTCGGCCAGGCGAGCCCGAGAAAATTGACTTCCACCCCGTATGAATTGATGAAACCGGGTTTATCCAAAAAGAGAATTTTTGGCACCACCGCCCCAACGCCTCTCTTTTCCAAGGTAAGGGCCAACTCCTCCAGGCAGTTTTTTTCAAGGCAGAGGTCGTTATTCAGGAAGAGGATGAAAAAACCCTTCGCCTCCAGAATTCCCTTGTTCACGGCGGAGCCGAATCCCAGGTTTTTCCCGTTTTCTATTATACGCACCCAGGGAAATTTCGAGCGGACGAATTCCACTGAGCCGTCAGTGGAGGCGTTATCCACCAAAATCACCTCTACATTCGGGTAGGATTGGGCCGAAAGAGAATTAAAGCAGCCATCAAGGTGCCCCTTTCCGTTCCAATTGACGACAATTACAGAAATTTTACTTGCGTCCGCGCTCAAGCGATCTTCTTTTTAAAGGTATCAGGGTCTTCCGGATTGTACGCCTCGCTGATATAGATCAAAACCAAAAGGGGTTTGGTCCCGGAATTTTTCAGCGCATGCGTATGGTTGGGAGGAACGGCCACGCAAACCAGGTTATTTTCATCCATGGGAATTTCATCCCGTTCCCCGGTTTCGTTATTCTCCACTACAATGGACCCTTCCCCCTGGACGGCGCAGAACCATTCATGCTTACGGGTATGATAATGGTTCCCCTTGACCGCGCCAATGTCGGCCGCGGTCATGAATAGCTGGCCGAATTCATGAGGAGTGGACAGACTCTCACTTCTCAGAATTTCCGCCAGCCAGCCTCTATCATCGGGTTTTACGTCCAGTTGGCGGACCACAACTTCCTTGTTTTTTAGTTTCATGGCAATGTATGAATAATTTCAAATCTCAAATTTCAAATCTCAGATTTCAAATTTTAAATCTTAGATTTTCTGCCCTTCAAACCACCTGTATGTTTTTCTTAAGCCTTCGGACAGCGGGGTTTTCACATCCCATCCCAGGGCCTTCCTTATTTTCCCGTTATCGCCTAGCTGGTATCCATTGGGTCCTTCGACCGGCTTGTATTCAACCACGGCCCTTTTGCCGGACACCTTTTCCAGTTCACCAAGGATATCCTTCAAGGAAAATAATTTCCCTCCGCAAAGATTAAAAGTTTCCGTCCCTTGCACAGGATACCCGATAAGTTCTCCAAAAGCCGAAACCACGTCCCCGATAAAGATAAAATCCCGCGCCTGGCTTCCATCGCCGTTGACAGTGATTGGTTTTCCCCTGGCTGCCAGCTCGCAAAAGGTTGAAATCACGGAATTATAAAAGGGACGGCAAAGGGGCCCGTAAACATTGGAAAGCCTTACTATGACACTCTTGATCCCTGATATTCTGATTAAATCCTCTCCGCACCTCTTGGTGATTCCAAAAAGGGTTTGTGGGTTTGGAACGGCATCTTCGGCAATGGCTTTAATTGTTTCAAAAAGAGGGTACACCTGGAAGGATGAGATGAATATAAATTTTAAATCATCCGGTTTTCCGTATAACTTGATTGCTTCAAGAAGGTTGGAGGTCCCTATGATGTTGGCGCGGACCAACTCGGAATCATCGGCCCGGTTCAAGCCGCCAATGTGAAAAAGTACATCGAGTCCACTAACAAAGCTTTTGAAACTTGAAACATCCAGTGATTTTTTTTTCCTGTCAAAGCGTCTTACCTCTGTCCCTTGTCGGCTGGAGAGAAACTCCACGAGATTCTGGCCTATAAAACCATGGGACCCGGTTATCCCGATCAGCATAAAATTAAAATTTAAAAACTTTTTCACCGCAGAGACGCTGAGGCGCAGAGAAAATCTCTGTAATTTTAAAATCTTTTCTTTGCGCCTCAGCGTCTCCG
>JACRGO010000172.1 GCA_016212295.1 Nitrospinota bacterium
AGGCAGTGGCGCGCGACTCATGACTCATGACTTATTACGGGAGGGCTTTTGCCAGTGCCTGAAAGCCAGCAACCGGCGTCCTGGATCTGTACTTATGGATACGAATAGAACTTTAGCCGCTAAAAAAAATAAACTTTCGTGAAACTTTGGCGTTCTTCGCGGCTAAAAATCAAGAGGGGAAAGCGTAATTTAAAATATAGCCAAAGATATTTGAAATTTTCAAAAAAGGCGCAATGTCTTTCACCTGCGTAGATACTTACTCGCCTATTCCGAAAATTTATCTCTTTTTTTGCCATGAAACGTTTTGCTTTTTGCCGCCTTTTTGAAATTTCAAATATTTTTGGCTCATTGCCGGAAATGAAATGTGCGAGATAAATTCTCAGAATAGGCGAGTAAGTATCTAAAACCAGCTATTCAAATTTATCCGGATATTTTTCTATAAGCTTTGAAAAATATTTGTCCTCTTCAAACTTCACTTTCAATTCCGGGTCCAGTTCAAAGGCTCTTTGCAGTTTATCAACAGCCGTTAACTCCTCCCCCTTCATATAATACGCCTTGGCAAGGTTGTACCTGAGGTGCGGGTCTTCAGGTTTGATCTTTATCGCCTTGGCGTAATTGGTGATGGCCTCGTCATTCTTCCCCTGCTTCCTCAGCGCTATCCCCAGCCTGTTATAGAGATGCAGGTGCGTCTCATTCATGTTTATGGCCTCGCCGAATATATCCTCCGCCTCCTTGTTCATGTTATGTTTCAGGCAGAAATCCCCTGCGGTCAGGTAAAGGAAGGTCTGGTTCGGATTTTGTTTAATGGCGGTTTTATAAACCAGCAAGGATTCCCTGGGATTTTCCTGGGCCTCGAAATTCTTGGCCAGTCCCAAATAGTTTTTCACGAATTTGGGGTTCAGTTTCATTCCCTGCCTGAAATAGAACATGGCGGAATCATAATCGCCCTCATCCTGGTAAATGACTCCCACATTGTAATGCACCTGGACGTTATGAGGCTCCAGCTCAATAACCCGCAGGTAATTCTTCTTGGCCTTGTCAAAGTCTCCCAATTGGGCATAGGCCTCGCCAAGCCCCTGGTAAGCCCTTGGAAAACTTATCTCAACCTCAGTGACGCGCTTGAAAACCTGAATGGCGTTTTCGACGTCACCCATCTTCAAAAGGGCGTTCCCCTTTTCCGCCAGTATCTCCGCGTTCTCGCCTCCCAGGGCTATGGCCTTGTTGTAGAAATTGATGGCGTTATCGAAAAGCCCCTGTTCCTGAAACTTATTGCCCTGAAGGAGCAGTTTGGTGACTTCCTGGGAAACGGCCGATTCCTTTGGTTTTTCAAACACCTCCAATACCTTGCTACCCAAGGAGACAGGATCGGATGGGAGGATCACGAACTGTGACGCCCCTGCCTTGAAGGCGGAAATAATATCCTTCTTTTCAAATTCCTTTTCCACGAAAATAAAGGGAATGGCCTTATCGGAAGCGGCGTTCAGGAGCATATCCTTGACGATCGCCAGCAATTGCAGGCCCGTTTGGGTTGAGACGCGGCTATCAATGGCTTTTAAATGGCAAATTACCAGGTCCACCTCCGCCGGGTCTTGTTTAAGCTTGGATATGACGTCGGCCGGGGTGTTGCAGACCTTGAGCCTGTCCGCCGGAAAGCCCAGGGTTTCGAGATAGCCTTTCATCACCTCGCGCGCGCCCAGGTCGCCGCTTATAATGAAAATATTTTTATGTATGAGTTTTGAAACTTTTTCCCTGGTGTTTTTTAGTAACCTTTGCAGGCTCAGTATTTCCTGGATCCCGCTTTTTGGTTTTTCCCTGTCTTCCATTGGTTCTCCTTTGGGGGACTGAACTTATCGCCCTTATGGCGAAGTCAGTAGCCACTGGTCAGTAGCCACTGGTCATTGGTCACTGGTCATTGGTCATTAGGGTGTCTTCCTGTTTATCAATGACTAATGACAAATGACTAATGACGGTGATGTACAACTATTTGCTTCATGAACGAAAAAAAATGGAAGTTCTTGTATTATAAAATTACTGGCTTGATATGAAATGCTCGATTTTTTCTCTCGCGGAGGAGGGGATGTCCTGAAAGGCCGCGCCTATGAGGTAATAATTGCTTCCAGCATCATCCTTTTGCATGCGCGCGGTTGCAATGCTGCATTGGAGTTTTTCAAATTTTATTCCGCCGCCCAAGTCAAAATCAATAAATAGTCGCTGTCCCGCCTGGGAGGCCGTCCTGGTGTTCAATCCAAATCCCCCGGCGCTTATATTGGTGATGGTCCCCTGGAACACCTGGGTTGAGCCTTCAATATAAAAAGTCGCGTAGCAATTTGCCTCTCTCCGGTTCTGCTTCCTCTGGAATTTCGTTTCCTCCGCGGCGGCGGTTATCTCCTCAACTTCATAAACGTGGATAAGGTCGCTTTTCCCCTTCACCTTGATAGGCTCCAGTTTCTTTACAGCCACCCCGTCCTTGACCTTTTCGTATGTGGACTGGCTGATCAGGACCTTTCCCGGCTGCGCATTGGACTCCAATCTCGACGCCAGGTTCACGTTGTCTCCTATGACCGTGTAATCCATACGGTCCTCCGCCCCGATGTTCCCGGCCACCACGACGCCGGTATTGACCCCTATGCGCATGTTAAAGGTCGTTTTTCCCTCAACGGACCACTTCTTGTTCAGTTCCCTAAGGGCGGCCTGCATCTCAAAGGCGGCCCTGACCGCGTTCATGGGACTCTGGGGATGGAAAATAGGCGCGCCGAAGATCGCCATTATTGCGTCCCCCACGAATTTATCCAAAGTGCCGTGTCGCTTGAAAATAATTTTCGTCATGATGGTGAAATACTCGTTCAGCATGGCCACTATGTCTTCCGGCTGCATCTTCTCCGACATGGAGGTGAACCCGCAAATATCGGAAAAGAGGACGCTGACCTCTATTTTTTCCCCGCCCAGGACAAGGCTTTCCTTCTTCTTGAGGATGTCTTCCACCAGGTTCGGGGACAGGTAGCGCTGAAGGTTGGCCCTGGCCTTTGTTTCCTTCTGGACGTTATTGTAAAGCTTGGCGTTTTCAATGGCGATGGCGGCTTGGCTGGAAAAGGTCATGAGGAGATCCACGCTGCGCTCGTTAAAGGCCCCGGCAAGCATGCGGTTGTCGATATAAATAACGCCCAGGACCTTTTCCTTCACCATCAGCGGGACACAAAGAAGGGAGCGAAGCCCGTAGCCCATGACGCTGGCCTGCTGGGAGAAACGTTCGTCCGACTTCGCGTCAGTGGTTAAAACCGGCTTTTTCTCGCTGGCTACCTTGCTTGTTATGCTGGAACTTATGGTGTGCAGGCGTTGGTCCTTCATCTCGGATTCCATGTTCCTGGCCACCTTCACCATAAGATCGCCCGTAGCGTCGTCCTTCAGCATAAGAAAGCCGCGCTCCGCGTTCATCACGTTGATCACATTATCCATGATCATGTTGAGAAGCTCATCCATGTCCAGTATGGAGGTGATCGCCTTGCAGATATTGACAAGCGTTTCCATCTCCTTGATGCTGCTTTCAAGGTCCTTCATCTCCTTTTTGATTCCCTGGTAGTTCTTGACAAGGTTTTTCGCCTCTGACTTCAGGCCCTCGGCCTCCTGCCCAGGGACCTTTGCCAACCCCCGCTGAATATTTTTTATGGATATCTCCAGATTTTTCACGCTGTCTCCAGCGCCTCCCTGAAGTTCCTCCTCCACCCCTGGTTCGGGAACAGGCGGCGCTGACGGGGCCGGAGCGGGAGGCTTGCGGACTGCTGGGGGCGGCGGTGGCGGGGCAGGTTGGGGCCGGACCGCCGGGGCTGGTTTAGCCTGGACCACTTGGGCCGCTGATGGAGGAGTCTGGGCTGGAGCGGCGAAATCCGGTTTTTTCACAGCGGAAATATTCTTGCAGCTTGGACAGCGGACCTTTGCCCCGGCCGGAGGGATCTTGGCGTCATCAACCCGGAAAACTGTATTGCAAAAACCGCAAGTTACGTTCATTTCAGCTCATAAATTGAAGGTCCAATGGGAGTAATTATTTCCTGTACTACAACTTATAACACTTTGTTTTTTTAGCCAATTTTTTGAAAGTATTTTTAACCACGGATTTCACCGATTACACAGATTTTATAAAAAATAATTTAATCTGTGCAATCTGCGTAATCTGTGGTTAAAAAGTTTTGGTTGCGGCGAAGCCGCGACATGGAGACATTGAATTATAAGTTTTGCGGTGATTAATTTCAACAAAGACCTGGCCTGGACAAGCGGGAATCAAGAAGATCAGGAAGCAAATTTCAAATTTCAAATAAACTCAAAATTCCAATAAGGAACGTGTAAGAATCTTTATTGATTTGAATATCCTTTTTTGTTAGCATGAATCATCATTTCACCGCATAGCCTGAATTCATGGATAAAAAAGCCCTTCATAAACTTTTCCTCTCAATAAAATCAGGGAAACTCGATTTTGATTCAGCAATGGAAAAGCTCCGGCATTTTCCCTATGAGGACGCAGGGTTCGCCAAGATTGACCATCACAGGAAGATCAGGAAAGGGTATTCGGAGGTTGTTTATTGCGAGGGAAAGACCCGGGAGCAGGTAAGCGATATTTTTTCACGGATGTCCAGGACTTGCGATTCCATCCTTGGGACCAGGTGCAGCGCTGAAATTTTTGAAGCCGTAAGGAAAGCCCTGCCTGGCCTGGTGTTCCACGAAGTCCCTAAAATAATCGAATATTCATCCAGGAAACAAAAAAAATATGCGGGCAATGTGGTGGTTGCCACCGGCGGGACGTCCGACATCCCGGTTGCGGAGGAGGCCGCCGTTGTCCTTGAAGCCTTTGGCAATAAGACAGTCAGGCTCTATGACGTCGGGGTCGCGGGCATCCACCGCCTTTTTTCCAATATTAAAGTCCTTGACAAGGCGAATGCAATCGTGGCCGTGGCCGGGATGGAGGGGGCGCTGCCCAGCGTTATCGCCGGACTGGTCAATAAGCCGGTCATTGCCGTGCCAACAAGCATCGGATACGGCGCCTCCTTCGGCGGCATCGCCGCCTTGCTGTCCATGCTCAATTCCTGCGCCCCAGGGGTCTCGGTGGTCAACATCAATAACGGGTTCGGCGCCGCCTGCCAGGCCGACATGATAAACAAGATGGCCGCGCGAGCGTAAGATTTCGCAATAATTTAGCTGGACATCCCTAAAGTCTGACTGGCCGCCTTTTTGAAAATTAGTGGAAATTCGTGTTCATTCGTGGCTAATTTAAGGAAAGTGTTATGATGACCTCCGTCCCGTCGGATGGCAGGATATCTTCCCTAGCCGAGAAATGAGTGGACCCGGCGGCATAATCGTTCACGGTATAGGAGGCGTTGCTGATTTTTCCGCCAGGGCAGCTATACAGGCAAAGTATGCATCCTGATTTCCAGACCGGTATATGCTCCTTGTTTCCCCCGAATCGCGGCGTGATTCCCTTACCGCCGGTATCATTCAATAGTTCCTGAATCGAATAATTCCTTGGCGCCCCTTCCCATGCCACTGAAACCTTAACCTGGGTCCCTTCAACTTTTTTATTTGGCTCCGGGTGCAGAGGGTAGCCGCGTTTGTTCCACGTATCAAGAGTCAGATTATTCCCCGGAATGCCTCCTATATTCATAAGCGCGTTGTGAATGGAGAGGTCGTCCGCATAAGAGACGAAGAGGATGTCCGATTTTTTTACATTTCCCCCTTCCCATGCAATGGCGTGGTAATTTCTTACATGCCCTATGGACAAGAAAGGCTTGCGGTTGAATTCCCTTGCCTGGACGTACCCGGCGATTTGAATCTGTGCTCTCTCTTTATCCACCACCAAAGGATGTTCCCTGGAAGGCGTTTCGCCGCAGGCCGTTGTGGATAACAGGAAAAACCCGGTTTGAAGGGCCAAGAGAGCTATAAGTGAAGAAAATACGAAATTTTTCATGAAACGTCCATCTTTATTAGCTTCGTGATATTAATGCCTGAACGAAAATCCCGGCCTAGGACATTTGTGGCGAGGTTTGTGGTTCCACCTTCAGGCGCTGATTATTATCCAGGTTTTTTTTCTATTTACGCAAGAATTTTACCGTTTGAATTTTAAAAAAATATTGATCTGTCACCTCTGTAGACACTTATAAGGACTGGAAAGTGTCTTTTACTGCAACAATCCAGGAGTTTTCCTGGGTAGAAGCATATACGCTAATATATTGTTTTTAAAGAAAAAAAGCCCATATAAGCAGTTATAAAAAATATGGTATGTATGTTGCAATTTAGAGAACAGCAACGGCAATAAATTTAAAAGGAGATTATCCATGTCACCCAAAAAAACGTTTGAAATCGTCCTTATAACATTAGCAACCGTTTCTTCCATTATTTCCTCCATTCCCAGTGTGGTTTTTGGTTCCTCGCACTACACTGGAAAAGGGAATACCTTCATGCGCGGTGATGACCACGAAGGAAAGGACAAGGGAAAAGACAAGGAAAAAGACAAAAAGGAAAAAGACAAAAAAGACGGCGGCAAGGAAAGTGACTTTGGCAAGGGCGGCGGTTGGAATGATGGTGGTGATGGTGGTGATGGTGGAGATGGTGGAGATGGTGGAGATGGTGGAGACGGCGGTGAGGGTGACGACGGGACCCATAGCCCTGGAAGGGATTGCTCCAGTTGCCATAATTTCAGCCTGTCCGGCACGGTCTATGCCGACCCACAGGCCAATTCTCCCGCGCAAGGGGCTATAGTAAAGGCCCAGACGAGCAGCGGGACCATCACCATGAAGACCGACCACCTTGGGAATTTCTATACCAAACAATATATTTACGGCGCGTACACAATAACCATTACCCAGGGGGCAAACACTGCGGCAATGGTAACACAGCCTACATACGGTGGATGTAACTCCACAGGGTGCCATGACGGGAATTCCTTTCCACGGATTTATATAAACAGCCAGACCAGTGGAGGCAATACCGGCAACACTGGCAATACCGGGAATGGAAATAGCTCCTCTTACGCCTATAATCCAGATGTCAAAAGTATCCTTGATAAGAGATGCACTATATGCCATGCCAAAGGAAGGGTTCGAAGTAAATCACCTCTGGACTCTTACATAACAGTCAAGAAGTTCGTGCAGCCCGGAAGCCCGGCAAGCAAGTTAGTGAGAAAAACACAGGCCGGCGGCACAATGAAAAACTACCTGCTCCCTTCCGAGGCGGAAATCATTAAGGCCTGGGTTATTCAGCATAAGGCCCAAAAGGAAAAAACAAGCGGTACCGGGACCACTGGCGGCAACACGGACACTACCGGTAATACCGGCGGCGGCACTGGCAGCACAGGTTCGTTCCTGAGTTATAACGCGAATATAAAGAGTATCCTGAATAAAAAATGCACTGTATGCCACTCCAAGGGCGGCCCAAGGTCCAGTTCACCCATGACCAGCTACGCTGAGGTCCAGGCGCTATTCACTCCAGGCGACCCTGCTTCCAAGTTAGTAGCCAAAACTCAGGCCGGCGGCACCATGTCGCCTTATCTCACCGCCGCCGAGGCGGCAGATATTAAAACATGGATTGTCCAGGATAACGGCAGGGAAAATTAAAAACAGCGCGGCCTTTTTTATCTCTCCCATCCCGGATCAGGTTCGGCGGCCAAGATAATCTCGTCCTTGCTCACCGGATGTTCAAAGGCCAGGTAATGGGAAAAAAGGGCTATGTTTTGATTTTTCAATGGCTTACTGGCCCCGTATTTGATGTCGCCTAAAACCGGATGGCCGAGAAAGGCCATCTGGGCGCGAATCTGGTGGGGCCTTCCTGTCAGGAGTTCGATTTCGACCAGTGTGCTTGCCCCTTTCTTTTTTATGGCCCGGTAGAGAAGCTCTGATTTCCTGGCGTCCTTTGCAGGGTTGCGATGCACCGCCACCTTGTTCGTTTTTTCGTTCTTCCTTAAATAAGAAGTCTCCTTTCTGAACTCCGGGTTCTCAATTGTCCCCTCCACCCACGCCAGATACAGTTTCCTTACAGTGCCTTCCCGCCATTGTTTGGAGAGCCGTCCAGCCGCCTTGGATGTGCGGGCGAACACCATTACCCCCCCAGCGGGCCTATCAAGACGGTGGACCATCCCAAGGAACACGTTTCCCGGTTTATGATATTTTTCCTTTAAGTAATCCTTTATCTCCTCCATCAAGTCCCTGTCCCCGGTCCTGTCCTTTTGGGTCAGGAGATTGAAGGGTTTGACCACGCCTATGAGATGGTTGTCTTCGTAGATTATTTTCACGTGATTCAGTTTGCACGAAAAATCCGGCCAAAAAAAGTTTTCCACGTTTTTTACATGCCTTCAGCCCAGCATCTATGAGGGAAAACGGTTGGGATCGCCTTTATACCGAGGGTTTATAAAGGGCCTGAATTTGGCGGGAGGATTTCCCCTTTATGACTCCGGGATTTAATGCCCTTAAAGCATTCCAGACCCTTTAAATACAAGCCTTGCGTTTTCATGCCTGTGGAAAACCTTTTCTAATTCATTGAAAATATGTATTAATCCAGATCAACAGCTTGATCTTTATTGTAAGTGTTTGATTTTAAAGGATTTTTTGTGGTGGCTAAATTTTAAGCGAAATAACAAAAAGCCTTGTATTTATTAAGGATTTTTTCCTTTTCAACATGGTTTTCCACAGGTTTTCCACAGTTGTTGTGGATAAAATTAATTCGTTTTTTTGCCTCGAAATATGGCTGCTTGGTGGCTGAGTAGATGCAAAAAAGGTATAATGGCCAAGACTATAAAGCTGAGTGACTAAAGTGTAAAGTGAACTAAAGCGCCTAAAGTTGTGGTAGGTTTCTTTTTTATAGTATAAAAATAACTTCCACAACTTTAGTCACTTGAAACTTTAGCTCACTTTAGGCACTTTCACTGCTATTCCGTTGATTTTCAAAGAAAAACTTTGAAATTCCGATACAGAAAGGAATACCTTGCATCCAATCCTTTTTCATTTAGGCCCGGCGACCATCTACTCTTACGGCGTCGCCATTGCCGCCGCCTTTTTTGTTGGAATAACCCTTGCCTCTAAAAGGGCGAAAAAAGAAGGCTTGGACCCCAATAAAATCATTGACCTGTGTTTCTATATCCTCATCGCGGCCATAGTGGGTTCCAGGCTCCTTTACGTGGGGATCAATATTTCCTATTTTATTAAAAATCCGCTGGACATATTCAAGCTTTGGCAGGGGGGGCTGGTTTTTTATGGCGGGCTGATAGGCGCGGTCATAGTAGCGGTCCTTTATCTCAAGAAAAAGCGGCTTCCAGTGTGGCGGGTGGCTGATCTCCTGGCCCCGTCTCTAGCGCTGGGCCAATCCATCGGACGCTTGGGCTGTTTCCTCGCTGGTTGCTGCTACGGAAAGCCGACGGAGGGCCACTGGGGCGTCACCTTCTCTGATCCGGACTCCCTGGCCCCCCTTCACGTTTCCCTTCACCCCACGCAATTGTATTCCTCCTTTCTCGACCTGGCCATTTTTTTCGCGCTCCTCTATATTCAAAAAATAAAAAAATTTCAGGGGCAGGTTTTCTGGACTTACCTTTTTCTTTATTCCACAGGCCGGTTTATTATAGAATTCTTCCGGGGCGACAAAAGAGGCTTTGTTTTCGAGGGGATTTTGTCCACTTCGCAATTCATCGGGATATTTATGTTTGCCCTCTCCATCTTCATGTACTTGCGCGGAAGGAGTTCGTCAGGGACCTGAACATGAGTGAACATACAAGCAATACGGACGATTACAGGGCCATTTTCCGTTCTTCTTATACTGGGCCGGACTGGCTCTCATGGGAGGAAGACGGGCCTTCATCCGTGTGGTTCCCGGAATTCCAGCCCCTTCGCGAGGAGTCCGATGAAACAGCCCTTTTGGATCTGGAAAAAAAATTGCGGGAAATTGAAGAGACGGTTTCCCTAAAGGGCCGTGAGATTGAAGAGCGCCAAAGTGAAATAGAAGGACTGAAAGAAGAGCTTGAAAGCTTAAGGGAGTTGGTTGAAAAATCCCCAGGAGACGGGCAAATCAACCTGGAAAAGGACAGGGACGAGATTGCCAGGGAACTGGAAGAAATAGACCTCCTGAAAAAAAATTATGATGAAAAATTGTCCCTGCTCAGTGAAAGGGAATTTGAGCTCAACCAGTTGGAAGAGGAGCTTGCAAGACAGAAAGAGGGACTGGGAAAAAAAACAGGAGAGGCCGTTGAACAAGACGCAAGGCTCCAGCTTGACTTTATTCTGGATAAGGGCAAGCACATGGCGTCCAGCGGCCAGAATTTACAAGCCTATTTCTTTTTTCGCCTCGCTGTTTACCTCCACCCCAATAATGCGACCGCGTTGAACAACCTGGCAATCTCCCTCTTTAAATTAGGATTCAAGGAAAAGGCAAGGACGTGCCTGGGAAAAGTGCTGGAACTTGACCCTGAAAACGAGGCGGCAAGGATCAACCTCGAAAGAATGGATAAGGCCAGGGAAGGTTGATTGTTTAAAATCCCCCCTGCCCCCCTTTTTCAAAGGGGGAACTGCCCTTTGAAAAAAGGAGACTGGAAAATTCCCCCTTTGGAAAAGGGGGATTAAGGGGGATATTCATTCTCCTTTGTGAACGTTGGCTCATGAATATTCCGCCTGAAAAACCCCCTCATGACCTATAAAGCCCTGAAAAAAAAAGCAAATCGTCTCATGAACGACAGGTCCTATTCCGGGAAGAGGTTCTTCGACCTGTTCATGATGGTGTTGGTTATCTTGTCCGTTCTGGTATTGATAACAGAGATGGAATACGGACACGAGGACATTTGGGGCAATTTATATGTTTGGGACGAGCTCGTCCTGTCGATTTTCATCCTGGAATATATCATGCGATTCTGGGTCTGCAGCAGCGTTGGAGAGGATTTCAGAAGCGCTTACGCTTCCAAGGCCCAAGCTTGGCCCTTGAGGGCCATGAGCGGTATCTACTCCGTGGCGAAAGGCAAGATCAAATTCATGATCCAGCCCATGAGCATCGTGGACCTCCTTGCCATTCTCCCCATGCTTCGGGTATTCAGGGCCATCAGGATTTTTCGCCTGCTCCGCCTCTTCAAGTTAGTAAGATACAGTCAAAGCATGGAAAGCCTCTTCAGCGTCTTCGAGGAAAACGCCTTTGAGATGGGCGTTATCCTTGCCTTCATTTCCCTTTTTGTCATCGTCTCCTCCACCTTTATCTATGTCTTGGAGAAGGGGGCGGTTTCAGGGAATTTCGAGTCCTTGGGGGACGCGGTTTGGTGGAGCTTCGTGACCATTACAACGGTTGGGTATGGGGACAAGGTGCCAATAACGAGCATGGGCCGCGTTATTGGGGTTTTTCTGATGCTGGGCGGCATAGTCACCATTGCGCTGCCGTCAGGTATAATCGCGTCCGCCATGACCCAAAAATTCATTTCCATCAGGGAGGGAAGATTGAGCATGAGGAAATTCAAGAACCATGTGGTTATCTGCGGCTGGAACAATTCAGCGGAACAACTCATGAAGGAGTTTGAAAAAAACCAAAAAAGGGAGCAATGGGACATAGTGGCGGTGACCTTGAAGCCGCCGAGTGACATAGACTCCAATAGAGTGATCGTGAAGCAAGGCGATTTCACCAAGGAGGGGACTCTTAATGACGTGAACGTGAAGGACGCGCGTTATGTGATCGTCGTGGCCGAAGAGCTTCGGGGGATCAGCGACGAGAGCATCGACGCCCGCTCTTTTTTGGCATGCAACCTGATCCATCATATCAATCCGGATATCTATATCATCGCCCAGTTGTTGAACACCGAGAACGCTGGCATCTTGAAAAAAACCGTTAAAAACGTGGAGGTCATTATCAGCGACGACATCACGGGCGGGCTGCTGTCCAGTTCCCTCCTTACCCCGGGCGCCTCGGCGCTGGTCAACTCCCTGATTTCCAGCTCCTCGGAAAATATCGTGAAGGTTTCCCTGGATACGCTGGGCAAGAAATTCAAGACCTTTCAGGAACTGCTGGCTTTTTGCCGGAAGCCGCCCGCCAATTGGCTCCCCTTGGCTATTGAGAGGAGCGGGGAACTGATCATCAACCCCAAGGACGGCTTGGAAATAATGGCCGGGGACAATATGTTCTGCATTCAAACGGAAATGGAGGTTATGGAATGAAGGCCAGTAAAGCCGCGTCGCTTTTATTTTTTTTCGCGCTTAACTTGTTTTTAGCGCCGGCGGGTCGGGCCGAGGACAAGGTGACTGTTTACGCCGCCGCCAGCGCCACCAACGCGTTAATGGAAATAGGAAAAATTTTCGAGGGCGAAAAGGGAGTGAAAGTCGTCTCTTCCTTCGCGTCCTCTTCCACCCTGGCCAAGCAGATTGAAGCCGGGGCGCCCGCCCAGGTCTATCTCTCCGCCAGCCCGGTATGGATGGATTACCTTGAAGGAAAGAATTTGATTGAGGCCGGGAGTCGCCGGGACCTGCTGGGAAACGCCTTGGTGTTGATCACGCCGAAGTGGAGGGCCTTTCCCGTCAAAATGGAAAAAGGCGCCGGTCTCGCCGCTGCCTTTCAGGGTAAATTGGCCATGGGCGACCCAACCCATGTCCCGGCCGGGATATACGCCAAGGAGGCGCTGGTTTATTTCGGGTGGTGGGAGGCGCTTTCTTCCAGGACCGTGCTGACCATTGACGTGCGGTCCGCCTTGAATTTCGTGGAAAGGGGGGAAGCGGCGGCCGGGATCGTATACGCTACGGACGCCAGGTGGAGCGAAAAGGTGGAAACAACTGCCGTCTTCCCGGAGGAGAGCCACTCCCCTGTTTCCTATCCAGCGGCCCTGGTTAGAGGGGCCGGGGGCCGGGCCAGGGAATTTCTGGACTTTCTTTCCTCCCCACGGACAAGATTGATTTTCACTAACCACGGATTCACGGTGAAATGAATAAAAGTGTTTCCAGATTCATTGGCCGCGCCATGCCATGTATTTGACTTTGAAGCAGGGATGCCTTATTTTTTATATGCAGGTCCTGAAAGGCCCCATCCTGAGCCTGGTTTAAAAAAATTCGCGTTCATTCGTTGCTGATTTGTTCCGATCCCCTTGCCCGATAATCCATTGCCAGCTTTCCGCCCAGAAAACGAATCCGGCCCCTCCTCCGATACTGAACACAGGGCCGTCCCCTTTCCCGGATTTTTCATTCCGCTCCTTATTTTTGGATTGGGATTGGGCCTTCGGCTTATTTACATCTTTCAGATAAAAGATAACCCTACCTTTTATAATCTGATTCTGGATTGCCTTTCCTATGATAAGTGGGCAAGGGAAATAGCGGCCGGGAAATGGCTCGGAAACGGCGTCTTTTACCAGGACCCCCTTTACCCCTATTTCCTGGCCTTGTTGTATAAGGTATTCGGCCGCGACCTGCTGCTTGTCAGGATTATTCAAGCGGTGATAGGCTCGATGAGTTGTTTGCTTATGTACTTCATCGGGCGGGAGGTTTATGGAAAACCGGTGGGCGTCCTTGCGGGTTTTTTTGCCGCTGTTTATGGGGTCTTTCTCTATTATGACGGAATGGCAAACAAACCCTTCCTGGGCGTTTTTCTCTTCAACCTGGCCCTTTTGTCATTCATCATCGGGGCGAAAAAAAAGAGGGGCGGAATCCTTTTCATGGCCGGGATTTTCCTGGGACTTTCAGTTCTGGAGAGGGCGAACATCCTGCTTTTGGTCCCATTATTTTGGGTGTGGATACTGCTGCTCCATTCCATCGGACGGAAAGGCCTGCTCCACTGCTTGAATTTCCTTGCAGGAGTTGTCCTCGCCATCTCTCCCGCAACCATCCATAATTATCTTGTTTCGCATGAATTTGTATTGACGACTTCCCAGGCAGGGCAAAATTTCTATATCGGCAACTACCCTGGCAATAACACCGGGACCTACCTCCCCCCCTTTTTCCTGAGGGCCGATCCGGAATTCGAGGAAGCGGACTTCAAGAGCCAAGCGGAGTTCCTCAAGGGGAAAAAACTTACCCCGACCGAGGTTTCGTCCTTTTGGGCGCAAAAGACCTTGGAGATAATAAAATCCGATCCGGGCCGATTCATTAAAAATCTTTTTTTCAAGGCGATGCTCTTTTTAAACAAATACGAGATACCTGACAACCACAGCTACAGTTTTTTCAAGGCATATTATTCAGGCCTTTTAAGGTGGGACCCGTTTGATTTCCGCCTTGCCGGGTCCTTGGGACTAGCGGGTTTGATACTCTCTTTTTTCCGTGTGAAGGGAAATAACTTTTCAAGATTTTTCCCTTTGATATGCTTGTTTTATCTTTGCTCCATAATCCCGTTTTACATTTTCTCCAGATACCGTCTGCCTGTGGTTTCCATTATGATAATCATGTCGGCGTTCTTTATTGTTTTCGTTGTTGAGAAATTCAGGGCCGGAAATTTCAGGGAAACGGTTTTCGCGGTTGCGGCCTTTTTGATCTCCTTCGCCATTGTAAACGCCAATATCAAGAAAGATGATTTCTCGCCGCAATTCGGAAACATCGCCCATACCTTTCTTGAGCAGGGAAATCATGCGGAGGCGTTGAAGTATTACAAAAAAGCGGTTGAAGCAAACCCCGGTTTCGCGGAGCCTTATTATTTTATCGGAAAATTGTTCGTTGATTCGGGCGACTTGAAACAGGCCGAGGAATATTTCAGGAAATCCATTGAAATAGAGCCGGGGCTTTTCGTGGGCCATGCCGGACTAGGAATCGTTTCCGCGCAGCTTGGAAAAAGGAAGGAAGCGGAATATTTCCTGAAAAAGGCAGTTGAATTAAAACCATACGCCCCTGAGGCACATAACAATTTGGGAATGATCCACGCCATGGGCGGCGACCTTGAATCCGCCAAAACGGAATTCCAAAAGGCGCTTTCCATTGACCCTGGTTTTGTCCAGGCAAGCCAAAATCTTGAGCGGTTGAAATCAACGGCAGGTGAAGATAGGGGACAGGGGACAGGGGACAGGGCACAAGGGACAGAGAGCAAAGAGCATAATACGGAAGGCAGAGAGCGGTAGTCAGAGGACAGAAGGGCAGATATGGGAAAATTTTTCCTGCCCCCTGATCCCTGTCCCCTGCACCCTTAATTACGTGAAAGAAATGAAAATTCCCACACAATCAATAAACCAGCGGTATAAAGCCCTGCTGCTTATTATTCTTCTGCCCGTGCTTTTGAACGTCAATATCCTCACGGGCGCCTTTCAATTTGACGACAATATTTTCATTGTTGACGGGGAACTCAGTTATAAAATCAAGGACATGGGCTTGTTGGCGGATTTTCTGCGGCACGGCGGATACTTCCAAAGGTCCGTTTATTGGGCCACCTTGGCGGTAAATTACCATATCGGGGGTCTGAACCCCTTTGGTTACCACCTCCTGAATATCCTTGTTCATATACTCAACGGGGCATTGGTGTTTTTTCTGTGCGAGAGATTAACGCCTCTTTTGCCGGGAGCAGCGCATTGGAGGACGTCCTGCGGTAAAAACCGTGATTTTCCGTTCTCCTTTTTCTCAGCGCTGGTATTTCTTTTTCTACCGATACAGACTGAAACCACCGCTTATATTTCGTGCAGATCGTCCAGTCTTGTTACTTTTTTTTATTTGTCCGGGACCGTATTCTTTTTAAGGCTCCTTGTTTTAAGAAGAGATCACGCTCCTTTCGCCAAATGGGTCCCGCCGGTCCTTGGCATTGCCGCTTGCGCCCTTATGGGACTTGGAACCAAAAAGACCTTTTTTACCTTCCCTTGCATCCTGCTCTTGATTTTTTTCCTTCACACCGGTCTCTCCCTGCGGGGTTTCATTAAAAAACACAAGACGTTGTTCGCGGTTGTGCTATTAATGCCCATACTCCTATTGTGCGTTAAAACCGCCGCGGTTTATAAGGAATTCAAGGGGCAAAATGACCGCATGGAAGAGGAGTTTTCAATGGAGAGGCGAAAAGGTCTTGTGGGGTCCAGGCTGGAGTTCATGTTTAAAAAAGGCGTGTACTCCGTTTTCGGCATAGCGGAGGGATATCACCCTGAAATGTATTCCCCCCTTTCCTACCTCTTGACCGAGGTCCATGTGGTTTCCAAATACTATATAGGGAAGGTCCTTTTCCCGTTTGAACTTAATTTATCGCCTGATTTTCCAATAGAAAAAGGGATGCGTTTGGGCACAATAATCGCGGCCCTTGGAATGGCCTTAGCGGTTTACGCCGCCTGGCTTGGTTCCAGCCGGCAGCCCCTGGCGCTCCTCTCGGCGCTTTGGTTCTTCACGGCCCTGCTTCCCACTTCCAGCTTTGTCCCGCTCTTTGACGTGGCCTCGGAACACCACACCTATATAGCCGCCCCAGGGGCCGCCATGCTCCTTGGGCTTTTCCTTTCCCGGGTATCTTCAAATAGGTCTCAGGGAAAATCCGTCGGCATTGGGCTCCCGGCGGCCTTGGCTGTCCTTGTTTGTTTTGCCGCCGCCTGGCTTGATCGCAATGCCGATTGGCGGACAGAGACGTCTTTGTGGTCCGATGCGGCGCGCAAATCACCCAATATGGGGCGGACTCACCACAACCTCGGACTTGCCTACGAAAAAAGCAACCTTTTTTCAGAAGCGCTGTTGGAATATAATAAGGTCCTGGCGATTCATCCCGCGGCCGATACTTATGTCAATATCGGCCAGGTCAACTTAAAATTAGGCTTTACCGGAAAAGCAATCCAGAGTCTCCATGCCGCGCTGGATATTGACCCCAAGCTGGCCTTAGCGCATTACAATCTTGGGGTCATATATAATGATATTGGAGAATGGCCGAGGGCCATTGATTCCTATCAAGCGGCCATATCATTCAGTCCAAACTATACTGAAGCCTTGAATAATCTAGGTGAAATCCACCTCAAGCAAAACCAGTTGGAAAAAGCCGCTGAATACTTTGAAAGGGCCCTCAGGTCCAAGCCTTTCCATTTTGAAACGCTTAATAACTTCGCCACTCTGCACCAGAAAAAAGGAGATATTGAAAATGCCGGGTTGTTCTACCGGCGGGCCATTGAATCCAATCCATCCTCTCCAGAGGCCCGGTTCAACCTTGGGACCCTTTTCATAGCGCAGGGAAAGATAGACGAGGCGGAAGCGCAACTAAGGGAAGCGGCCAGGTTGAATCCAAAATTTGAACCTGCCCTGGCGACCCTTGGAGACGTGCTGATCCAGAAGAAACTTTTTGAAGAGGCCGCTGGAACGTATCAAGCCGCCCTGGAATTAAAACCCGGCAACCACATAATCCATAGAAACCTGGGAATCCTGTATTATGAGCATCTGCATGATAATAAGAAGGCGCTCCTTCATTTCAGGAAGACCCTTGAGCTTGTCCCGGAACAGGATTTCGCCGGGTCCATTAAGGAAATAATTGAGGACCTCTCCAAGGATATTTAAAATTTAAAAATTTTTTACCGCAGACGCGGTAGGGGCACGAGGCATCGTGCCCCTACAACCATGAACATTTTTCAAAAATCTCAGCGCCATGTCTCAACGGTTCATTCTTTGGAAAATTTAGCAATACAGAACAAATACATAGGGCCTGACCTTAGAAGATCATGGAAAGACCATAAATAGCGAATAATTTTTTTTAAAATTTTCTTTAGACGAGACTTGGACTTTATAATGGCTCAATTTAAAAAAAAATCAAGCCAAGGGAATTTAGGCGAATAAATATTGAGGCGACAACGAAAATCAATTCACAATTCAAAGTTGATCCCACGCCTAATCTGACCCTAATTTGTGTTTAAACTATAATAAAAAATGCTTTTTGCATTCTCGGACAGCCTGACAAGCTCTGCCACCAATTTCTATCTATTTTTTATATGCTAAAAGATGAATTAAAAAATAAATTTGGTAACATAATTATGCAAACTACCCAAATAGCACTCGAAAAAGCGCTTCCGCATTTAAAAGAGTTGCCTTTAATCAAGCAAATATTGCACAAGTATAATGAGGAATCTGTTATAAGACAATTCAGTCCAGAGCTATTATATAGAAAAAAAATAATAGAAGTCGCACAATACCCCATAGGATATGCGATAGAATCTTCTTTAAAAAAAAATTCGGGTAGTGGTTTATATTTAGCAACAACCTATGGAGAAGCCTATAAGTTTTGGAACATTGAGAAAAATTTTATACCATTCGAAGCTATATTATTACAGCATGAAAAAAATGGCGGTGAGGTATTAAGAGTTTTTCTTATTGATAAACATGAATTTACAGATTACAATTTTTCTTTAATTCTATATAGAACGTTAAAGAGACATTCCGAGCTTGGTTTTAAAACAAAACTTAAACCTATAGAAAATTCTTTAAGTGAAAAGGAAAAAATTAATTTGGCTATCAATAGTATTCTAAAATGGAAGTCTTCTTTTGAATTTACAACTTTCACTGTTGTCAACAGACAATATGTCTCTTTTTTTCAGATGTCAAAAACAGTAGAAGCAGAGCCGTTAGTCATAAAAGTTCATGACACAAATGTGATCAATAAATGTGAAGGAATATTTTTACAAGCTTGGAACAATTCATATTGCATACATTTAAATGATAGCAACAAATTTATTAATGACCTTAAATCCCATATAGAAAAAAATGATTCTCACTTAATTGATGAAAAAGTAGAAATCGACATAAATCGTATAAGGCACTATTCCAAATTTTTTTTGAATCACTTTTAACTCATAAGAAAAATGGCTCGAGGAAATGAGTTCATGTATCCGCACCTTGAATAGGAACTTAACGCCCTTCGGGCGAACAAAAAAAAGTGGATACCCCAAAAAAAGAATTCAGAATCCAGTAATCAGAATATTAAAAAAATTCTTCCTTTATTCTGAATTCTGGCTCCTAACTCCTGAATTCCACATCCTCTGCTAACTGTTTGATTCATAAGCAATAAAAATGGAAATTCCTATACTATTATAAAATGCCTGACAATCCTTTGAAAATCCTTATATTAAACCCGCCGTTCGTGGACGATTTTTGCCGCTCCGCCCGGTGGGCCGCGAAGTCCAGGGGACGTGTCCAGCGCCATCCGGATTGGCTCCTGGTAGCGGCCGCTGTTCTTGAGAAAGAAAACAATGTCCGGTTCGTGGACGGGGCCGCGCTTAATCTCAAGCAATCCGACATTGAAAAAATGGTGGCGGAATTCAAGCCGGACATGGCGGTCCTGCATACCACAACCCCGTCCATCTATAACGACGCCGCGTACGCCAGGCTGATAAAGGAGCATAGCTCCGCCATCACCGTTTATGTCGGCCCCCATGTTTCAGTGGAGTGGGAAAACACCTTTGAAATAACGGGCGGCTCCCTTGATATTATCGCCAGGGGGGAATACGACCATACCTTGAGGGACCTAGCAAATCTTCTAAAGGAAACCCTTGGCGGAGGGAGGGAAGACTTCTACCGTGGACTGGAAAACGTGGGCGGCATCTCATTCAGGCTGCCGGGCGACGGAAGCTCCAATGGCCTGGAAATCCGCAAAACCGGCGAGAGGCCCCCTATTGACGTAAACGAGCTGCCCTTCCCGGCATGGCATTTCATAAAGCCGGAATGGTATAACGACGCAGGGAAGAGGTCCCCTTTCCTGACGCTTATCTCAGGCCGCGGGTGTTTCGGGATGTGCACTTTCTGCCGGGACACCCCGATAATGTACGGTAGAAAGCTGCGCTTCAGGGAGCCCAGGCTTGTCGTGGAGGAAATGGAATATGATCTCAAACTGTTTCCACAACTTAAGGAAATAATGTTTGAGACGGACGCCTTTACCGCCTCCCCCAGGCATGTGCGCGGGGTCTGCGAGGAAATCCTCCGGAAAAACCTGAAAATATCCTGGAATTGCAACACACGGGTGGATATGGATTTGAGTCTCCTTCCCCTGATGAAAAAGGCGGGATGCAGGATGCTGATGACCGGGTTTGAATTCGGCGACCAGGCGCTGCTGGACGCGGTCAAGAAGGGCGTTACCCTGGAGCAGGCCAGGCGGTTCGCGGAAGAGGCGAAAAGGCACGGCCTGATAATTCATGGCTGCTTCATGATAGGGGCTCCTAACGAGACCAGGGCCTCCGCGAAAAAGACCATCGACTTCGCTAAATCCCTGCCCCTTGATACCGTGCAGTTTTCAGGAATCTGCGCCTATCCCGGAACGGAAATGTACAACTGGGCCAGGGAAAAAGGCTTTCTGATCCCAAAGGACTGGCGGGAATGGGTCAGCAAGGAACATGAGCAGGTGACCCTGCTGGATTATCCGCAGTTGAGCAAGAAGGAGATTGATGATCTCATAGACGAAGGCCTGCGTTCTTTTTATCTGAGGCCGGGCCAGATTTTGAAGATGGCTTTCAATATCAGCAGCCTTGAGGACTTGAAAAGAAAAATTTTCGGATTTAAGGGTTTCCTGAATTACTTGCTGAAGAACCGCGTGGAGCTTAAATGAAGGAATTTCTGTATCGATATTTTTTCATTTCCGCGACGAGTTGAAACTGGCTCCTGGTATGATTCTTTTACTTACGGTAATGTTTTGTAACCGCGATTATTTCTACTTTATCCCAAGGCAGATAGATGAACAGCGCTCTATACTTTTTGTCTATTCTAAATGAACTTACTCGCCTATTCCGGGAATTTATCTCTTTTTGCCATAAAACGTTTTACTTTTTGCAGCCTTTTTGAAATTTCAAATATTTTTGGCTCATTGCCGAAATGAAATTTGCGAGATAAATTCTCAGAATTGGCGAGTAAGTATCTATAATCATATAGTCATAAATTTTGCGGATTTGCATTCTCGGACAGCCTGTCAAGACGTGACCCAAATTTTAGGAACGCGTTCCCCTGCAATTTGTAAATTTTCTTGACTCATCTGTCCTTATCTTGCTATCCTTCTATATGAAGGGAGGAGAAGATATGACTCAGGTTTTAAATTCTCATTATAAAAAAATTCTTGAAGAACTTAAAAAACTGCCAGAGGATAAACTTACTGAGGTCGAGGATTTTATAGAATCTGTAAAAAGAAAATACATAGATGGAAGGGTGGAGAAACTAAAGGATTTTGAACTGGAAGAGAAAGACTTAATAACATCCCCCAAAAATGAAAGAAAGGAATTGGAAAAAACTGGTAGATATTCAAAAGAGTTCCTCGATCAATTTGAAAGGAATATAGCTAACTCATCTATATATTCCAGTAAATCATGAAATGCAAATCCTTCCAATAGCAGAACATCTCCAGCAAATTCTCGATAAACATGGATTACGAAAGGCTTTTGAAAAACAGAAACGACTATTTGAGAATAATTGGAGACATCCTTCGTTGCACACAGAAATTTTAGAGCCCCGTCATCTGAAGATATACTCCTTCAGAATTACACAAAAATGAAGAGCCCTCTTTTTTATCAAAGGAGGGAAAGTTGAGATGTTTGATATTACTGATTATCACTAACATATCTCATATATCTCTAAGAGGAGAAGAAATTACCCCCCCCCCATCCCCCTCTCGTTCCCAAGCCCTGTCTGCCGTAGCACAGGCAGGTCCAGCTTGGGCAAGCAAAAAATTGTAACAGTTATTTTTTACCAGGCCCTTATTAAGGATGTAGCGCAGGCGTCTCGCCTGCATTGTTCTGAATAAATTTTTCAAAAATCTAAATTGATACGATTTTTTTTTGTTTTCCAGCCACTGATGCATCCCGGAGGGATGCCGGCCATTAGCCAGGGGTTGAGGCTGCAAGCCGACACCCCTGGTATCCGAAAAATTAATTAATCCGACCCCGGAGGGGTCGCGGTCTGGCGCCCCTCCAGGGTGCAATCGTTATCGCATTGTTTTCCGGTGGTGTCGCCCGTTGACACGGGCTTAACCACCGGCTAATAGCTTCGAACCCTCCTGGTTCGGCAAATACGCGTCCCATACTTTGGGCTTTAACATGGTTTCCACTGTAATTGCGCTTGAAGCCGCTTCCCATGAAATCTCGTGAACGGTTCCACGCGTTACAGTTTTGCAACCTGTAGCGCATAAAACCCTCCTAACCTGGAACTGACAACTGGAAACCGGCAACCGCATTTCTCATTGTATACCTCTAACGCAACGGGCATAGAGGTAGTTAAATTTACGTTCGGAATTGACGCGACCATAGTAAAAATCGACGGCCCATGCGAGCTGGTAGCCTCCTCTCTCAATGGTGGACGACCAATAGGAAGACGATTTTGCATTTGGAAAATATGTTATGTCTATTGTTGGTCTCTTGCTTGTGTCAATTAAAGTTGTCAGTTCATCAATTGTCGGCAATCGCCAGCCGGAATAACCAGCCAGGGACAGGGCGCCACACACGTTGATAGAATTGGGATTTAATCCTGCGTCATACGTGCCAGAAGTCTCATACCAATTGTACGTTTCTAAATTTGGAAATTCTCCCTTCTGCCACATGAGTTTATTCGCGCTGTCAGTCACCGTGCCATCGCGATTGTCTTTGAAGGAAGACGTTGTATATGTCCCGCCGGTTGAGCTTCCTCCAGTTGTTCCCCCAGTTGTGCCGCCACTGGTTGACCCTCCGCCGGTCGTTCCCCCGCTGGTGGAACCGCTTGAACTCCCTCCGCTGCTGCCACCTGGCGAGCCGCCGGATGTATCGGCGCAGCCCTCGCTCGATTTGCATTTCAGGTAAATATTCACCTCACTGGGCTCGCCTTTATATTCCACCTTTTTCAGATTATTTTCATAGCCGGACTTTTTGGTGGTTATCATGTATTTGCCGATTTTCAGATCTGAAAAACAATAAAATCCGTCCGACTCTGAATACTCGGTTAAAAGCTTGGCTCTTCCAGTGAGCAGTCTCGCCTGCATCTTGGCGTCAGCGACCTCTGTTTTTTCCTTATAATCCAGAACAAACCCGGAAAGGGAGCATTCGCCATCCGCAGGCGCGGCATGGAGAAAGGCAGTTGACGGTTCCCGGTTTTCAATCATCAATTGTCGATTGTCAATTGTCGATTGGAGACCGGTTGCCTGTGGAGTTTGGGACTTGGCCCTGTGGCGGCGGTTTTTCCTGTCCGCCGCTTCGGATGAGCCAAGAAAAAAAGAGGCGATAAAATACGCCGCGCATATAGCGCAAATAAAAACAACCGCCTTTGTGAAAAATTTTTGCCTGAGCATAATATGTGTCCTCCTTTTTTAGGAATTGCGGTAAATTCTACCCCTTCCCCAGAAAAAGTCAAGAAAATTTTTCATATTTTTTCAAGAAAGCGCGGTTTTCCTGGAAAAGAATTAAGGTCCTCCGTTGACTTTGGCCGCTGGATACTTTATCTTTTGGTTATATATTATTACGTTCCGAAATTTGCGTTTTCCGCGCAAGTTTTAAACCGCTTCCTGGAGCGCGACGCGGCCGCAACCAAAATAAATTTCTTTTGAAGCATTCAATGCCGGTTGTATTTCAAGCGGAAAACGTAAATTTCGGAACGTAATAATATCATCAAACGTTTTACTACATCGAAATTTTATTTTGATTGCGGCCGCGTCGCGCTATGAAAAAAGAAGAAAAAACCAGCGACCCTGAAGAAAATATTCAAAATTCCGGCGCTCAAGAGGTCCGGGAGAACAGCATGGAACAAGAGGCCGCTCATGGAGAAGCCGGCATGGAGGCCCTTGGCGCCGGGCATGACGCCATGGACGAAGCAAAAACATGCCCTGGCGGCCCTGAAAAACCAAAAAGCGCGTCTTCCAGCCTTTTTCTAAAACTGGCCCTTGCCCTGGTATTGGCGGGCGGCTTGGGGTTAGGCGGATTCTGGTGTTATGCCAAAATAAGGCTGGGGATGAACGCCTCGGAAACCATCGCGCAACTGGATTTAAAAATCGCCGGGATGGAAGCCAGCCAGGCGGAAATAGCCAAGACCCTTCAGGGCATTGAGTCCAGGCTTGGCCAATTAGAAAAATCCGACCGGATAATATCTGAAATCCCCGCTAAGTTAAATGGCCTGGAAAAAGTGCTGGCGGACGTCAGGCAAGCGGTCTCCAGGGTTTCTCAGGGAGTTGCGCGAATGGAGGAAGGAGGACCTATTCCCTCGGTCCAGGAAGGGCAGGCCCCGGCAAACCTGGGGGTGGAGAGCGCCCAGGAACAGGCGGCAATTGTCCAGGAAACCCCCGCCCCCCAGGAGGAGCCTAAGGTCCAGACAAAGGAGCAAGTCTTTGAAAATTTCCTGAAATCCCTTTTAACAAGCATCGGACGGGGCCTTAAGTGGTCCGCCGAAAAACTTTTTTTCGTTGTTGATGAAATTCTTAAAAGAGTTTTTTAACGGATTTTTATACCCATCCCACAGGTCTCTCCATTTATTACGCATCACAAGTTCATGTCAATCGACAATTGGCCGATTCCAAATCATCAATTTTAAAGAAGGTCCGCGCAAATGGATGAAAAATGGTATGCGGTAAAAACCAGGAGCCGCCATGAAAAAGTGGCGACGGATATGTTGCGCAGGAAATCCTTCACGGTTTTTTTCCCGGAAATCAGTTCATGGAGCAAGAGGAAGGACAGGAAAAAACTCATCATGAGGCCGCTTTTTCCAGGCTATATCTTCATTCATTTTGAATTGGATAACGACCGCTGGCTGGACATAAGGAAAACACGCGGGGTCGTGGATTTAGTCAAGTTCAGGGATGAGCCGGAACCGGTCCCGGATGAACAAATTCTCTCCGTCAAGACCGTTGTTGAGTCCGGGGTCATTTTTACCAACAGGCCCTACTTGAATCTAAAAAAAGGGGACAAGGTCGTGGTGGCAAAAGGTCCCCTTCAAGGGGCTCTGGGAATATACTTAAGTTCCGATGAAAAAAAAGGAAAACTCGTGGTGTCGGTTGATCTCCTTAACAGGTCGTTGGAGGTGGAAATAGAGCAAACGGACGTGGAGAGATTTTAATTTTAGAGCCAAAAAATGATTTTCGTTACCGGCGGGACAGGGTTCCTGGGAAAAGTGGTGGTCAAGAAGCTAATTCAGCGCGGTGAAAAGGTTAAGCTTTTGATCAGGAAAAGCAGTCCTTTGGATGGATTGGAAGGAGAGCCGCACATAAGTTTCTTTAACGGGGACCTTTGCGACAAGGACGACATACACCGGGGATTGGAGGATTGCACCCGCGTTATCCACGCCGCGGCCCTTGTAAAAACCTGGGACATCCAAAGGTCTAACTTTGATAAGGTCAATATAAATGGATTGAAAGCGGTGGCGGAAGCCGGCATGGAAAAGGGCATTGACAAGTTCTGTTATGTCTCGTCCTTTATCGCCCTTGGACCCACGGACGGAATCACCGCCAATGAGGACACGCCTTATCCTGAGCACGGATGGCATAATGACTACGAACGCACGAAACACCTTGCCGACCTGGAAATAAAGGGGTACATGAAGGGCGGGCTTCCGGCGGTTGTTCTCTATCCAGGAGTGGTTTACGGGCCTGGAAGGATCACCAGCGGCAATATGATAGTCCGCCTGATCTCTGATTTTAATAAAGGGAAAATCCCTGGGATACTGGGGGACGGCGCCAAAAGATGGAGTTACGCCTATGTTGACGATGTGGCGGAGGGCGTGGTTTGCGCGCTGGACAAGGGAAAAACCGGGGAGAGCTATATCCTGGGCGGGGAAAATATTTCCATGGAGGAATTTTTCGAGGTCCTGGCAAGATTGCTTGGCAGAAAGAAACCTTCCTTTCATGTCCCTTACTGGCTGGGCAAGATCGCCGGTTTCGGGGAGGAATTGGCCGCCATGTTGACCGGCAGGGAACCGCTTAACACCAGAGGGACCATTGAAATATTCAAACACGAATGGGCGTATAGTTCCGAAAAGGCCAGGAAGGAATTTGATTACCACCACCGCTCCCTGGCCAAGGGCTTGGCCCTTACCGTGAACTGGATGCGGGAAAATGATCTCCTTCAATAGTAATTTACTGATTATAGCCAACGCTTTTTAAAAAGTGCCATAATTTTTCAGGCAAAGAAGGCGGAAGTAAACGCAAAAAATAACAAATAACAAGCAGCAAATTACAAATAAGCTCCAATAACAAAATTTCCAAAACTTTCGCAATTGGGGCTTGGAGTTTATTTGGATTTTGTGACATGAAATTTGGGATTTCACCCTTAAAACCTTTTGTGCTCTGGCTTCTTCGCGTCAAAAGCGGGGAGGCGGAACCTCAAAAAAGAATAACCCCCTCCTTTCCGGCTTTTTTCACCCTTTGTTTTTCCCTTCTCTTTTCCGCTCCTTTTGTTTTTCCTTCCCCGGTTTTTGCCTACGCCGACTCCATGCAGTGGGATTTCCGGGCGCGGGACGACGGTTTGGGGTGGAGAATTTCCGGCGCCAATTCAGTGAAAAACACCCTCAGGGGTTTGAATATATCAGGAGAAAATTTTATCCAGTTTCTCTTGCCTGAAGGGATATCCATACCGGCCGGTGAGTTTTGCCTCCTGGAGATGCGGGTAAAGGCGTCCGGGGTCTTTGCCAGGATGGCCGTCACCTGGCCTCAAAAAAACGTTGAAGCCGGAAACAACCGGGAAATAATCAAGTTGCTTGAAAACACCGGACAGTTCCAGACAGCGCGTCTTGACCTTGGCAATTATCCGGAATGGTCTGGCGGCGTCAGCCAACTTCTTTTGGGGATTTACTCCGAAGGCGGACGCATGGAGATGGAATCGATAAGGATATTGCGCCCTACCCTGGCCGGAAAAATCCAGTTCGCATGGTCGGAATTTTTTCATCCGGAATATTTTCGTCCCCTATCCATAAACGCGATACACGGCCCTGATTTTTTGGGCGCCAAGTGGCTTTCATGTAATTATGCCCTTATTTTAATCCTTGTCCTATTGCTTGCCGCCCTTTCCGTTTTTCAAAAAAAAAGCCCCTTTGATTTTTTTTATTCAAGGAAAGGTTTTAAAGTCTTTTCCCTGCTGCTGTTTTTTTGGATTATCTTCGATCTCCGTTTTTCTTACGACATGGCTTTTTCGCTGGAAAATATCCTGGAAAGGGTTAAGGCGCCAAAAGAAAAAAAACCTCCTTTCTATGTTTTCGGGGACTTCCTTGAATTCACGGACTTTTGCCGCGAGAACCTGCCCCCTTCTTCTTCAATCAACTATTACGCCCGTGACGATGCTTTTTTTCCTTTTTTTAAATACCATATATTTCCCCACAAAGCCGGTTTCGAGGGAGTGGAGGGGGAATATTTTGTCGTCTACAATGATCCGAGGATTTTAACAGGTGGAAGACAGTTGATTAAAAGGGAAAAAGAAGGCAATAATATCCTTTCCGAAAAAGGGTCGGTTACCGCGCGATTCAGCGGAAATTCCTTTATCTACCGGAAGGATTAACGGCAATGAAGCCTGCTGAAATCTCTTTTTTAATGGCTCACCGCGGAGGCGCAAAGGGCGCTGAGAAAAAAAACGCAATTGCGGCATTCTATTTCCTTGCCTTGGCCTGCTTTCTTCCGGCCCTGGCCGGGTGCGCCGCGTCCCCTGCGACAAAACCTGTCCAGCCCCTTTCCGCGCATGGCCCCGTAAAGGAACAAACCGGAGGCGCCATTTCCAGCATACTCACCGAGGAGACAGGCGGGTCCACCGTCATGAAAATCACCGCCACGGGACCTTTCAAATATATCTCCTATATGCTGGATAAACACCGCCGCCTGGTTTTGGAGATAGAAGGCGCCGGCAATTCCGTTTCCTCAAAACTTATTCCAGGCAACGGGGGCCTGATAGACCATATCGCCATTGATGGTTCCACTAAGCCAGGCGAGGTCAAGGTGGAAGGCATTTTGAAGCGTCCTTGCGGGTATGACGTAAAGATGGACGGGACTGTCCTGTCGGTTGTCTTTACGCCAAAGCCAGACGCCTCGTCCGCTCCCAAGCCGAAGCCGATGGAGAAAAAAGAACAGGGTGAAAACGAGGTCGACCGCTTGAAGGCGGAGGTAGCGTTTTTGAAGAGCAGGAATTCCGATCTGGAGGACAAATTACGGCAGTGGAAGGAAAAAAGCGCAGCGGCCACGGCTGTTGCTTCGCCTCCTCCGGCGCCAGGAAACGTCGCCGGGATACTGGAATCCATTGAATCATGGAGACTGGCTTGGCAGGAAAAGGACGTGGAGAGATACGGAAATTTTTACGATGAATCATTCATCCAGGACGGACAAGATAAAAAGGCGTGGCTGCTCTCAAAAAAGGAAAAATTCGCAAGGGCTGAAGGAATTTCAATTAAGACCGAAAATATTCAGGTGGATATCAACGGAAACCAGGCATCGGTAAAATTCATTCAGGACTACCAATCAGGCCGTCATAATGACCGCGGAATAAAAACCCTCACCATGGCGCAAACCAGCGAAGGGTGGAAGATATTATTCGAAAAATGGGAGGCGTTGAAAGTTTCTGTTTCAAGTTTCAAGTGACTAAAGTTTAAAGTGAGCTAAAGTTGCGGTAGAAAGGCAATTTTTTATTTTTGACTTTAGGCACTTTAGCTCACTTTAGTCACTCGCACTGCTATCGCGTTGATTTTTAAAGAAAAACTTTGAAATTCCGATACAGTAAATTATAGCCAAAGTATTTTGTTTCACGCAAAGCTCGCCAAGAGCGCAAAGGAAAAAAGAGGTGTTCGAAAAATAAAAATAGCGCCCAAAAACCTTTGCGGCCTTTGCGTCTTTGCGTGAACTTTTTTATTTTGGTTCCGGCTTGTCCGGGTTATTTATTAATAAACGGCTAAAGCAAAAACCCTCAAAAATGAAAAATGGCGTTCATGGACAAGGTGTCTTGCGATTTAACATTTCTTTCATGGTCCAGGAAGAAGTTTTCACTGGATTGATCGTGGTGGTATTCAACCCGGAAAATCATATTCTCATGCACGGTAAACTCCGGGGTAAAGGTGAATTCCCATAAATTCTGAGCGACTCCAAGTCTGGTCCCGGTCACGTCGTCGAAATATTCCGCTCTCGCGTTAAAGGCCAGAAAATCCAGCAACGTATAACGGGCAACTCCGGCTATCCCCCACCATTCCGTATTCTGGGACGCTCCCTGGTCCTCGCTTCCGTAATCGCCGCTCAATTGGAACTCCCACTTGGTAAAGGGCTTTACGACCAGGACCCCGTCTAAGACGTTCCTCCAGTTCTGATCATTACCGCCCTGCTCCGGCCCGCCAGTATAGTTCAAGAACAAGGAAATATTTTTCATTGGTTTCACGGCGGCCTGAAAGCCGATGGTTTTTCCGTCGTTATTATCCACGGTCCTGTCACAACCGTTGGCGACCATTGCCAGAAGGGAAAGCTTTTCATTGATTGCGTAAGCCGCGCGAATACCCGTGTGAGTGAAGGGGATGGCCCATCCAAAATTGAAAATGGCGGTTTTTACGGACTCCACATTCCCGGAGTTGTCCACGCTGAAATATTTCAGCAACGTGGTCTCGGAAATGGTTATAGGTGAACTGTAAAGATTGGATGCCGCTGTGGGTTTTTTTCCGTTAGTGGTGTAATAGGTGAAATCGCAGCCGGCGCCGTTCTTCCCGGGGTCAGCGCAATTTAAACTGACGTCCCTGGGAGAATCGTATTTGCCGGACTGCACGGAGGTCCCGGTTCTAGGCGCTTTAGTGTCTGGATCGGCCTTTTCATATCTGCAAGTATAAACCCGGGTCGCGCCGGCCTTAACGGTAATATTGAATACACTTTTCCCTTTACCCGCATATCCAGGCAGATTTCCACACTCAAGCTTATGATGTCCGGTTTTAAGATTTGGTGAAACCTTTCCAGTGGCCAAAAAGACCTCGTCCAGATAAATGGGGGCGTTATCGAGAATTTCGCCGGTAAGCGCCTTGGGAACAATAGTCACTGTGTTGAAGTTTATAGTGTTGGCCCGCACTTTTCTGTAAATGCCCTCCACTGTGGCGCTATCGCTCCCGGGCGCTATCTGGATGATATAATCACTCTTTTCAACAAGGACCGTGCTATTGCCGGCTGACGAGGCCATTTGCACTTTTTGCCTTAAGGTCCCGTTCTTTTGCGGCTTCAATAAATTATTGTTGTTTACGCAGGTAGCGCAGCCGAACCAATATCCATCCACATAACCGAAATTTATTCTATACGCCTTGTTCTCCGATTGCTCGCCGTTCATGTTGACCTTGCCTGTTCCAGCGAACTTCTGGCCGACATATATTCCAGCGTCTTTGAGTAATTCTCCGTCGGTATTGTAGGCGATAATATTGATGTTTCTGGTACCGCTGGAGCCAAAGGCCGCGCCTGTTTCAGGATACTTGGGGCCGTCAACTCCTCCTTCCTGGCTCTCCCTTTTTCGGTTTTTCCTTGACCACGTCTCCGGGCAGGACCACTGTGACGGTTTCAAGGGCGTCCTGTGTCACGGTAAAGGTATTTCCCGCAATGGTGATGGTTCCTGTCTTGAAATTTGTTTCGGCATTGGCCTCAGCAGAATAAGCAACTGTCCTGCTTCCGGTCCCGCGGGACCCGGCTGTGACGGCAATCCAGGGTGTATTGCTCACCGCCGTCATCCGTTTAAGGATCAACACATCAGTAGAACCGATTATCGTCAGCGCCGGCGTCGTGAGGCTGCCGCTGCTAAAATTCCCCCCCAGGTACACATTGCCGCTGCCATCCACCGCGATGCCATAACCATACGCACTCGCCCCACTGCCGCCGAAATTCTTGGCCTAGAGCACCGTACCGGAAGCATCGAGCTTGGCGGCAAAGGCATCCCGAGTGCCGATCCTGGTCAGGATCACGCCGCCCAAGGTGAAGGTCGCTCCGGTAAAATCCCCGGCGATATAGACATTGCCCGAGGCATCGACCGCCGTGGCCTGGGTATAGGCGTTCTGCCCGGTGGTTCCGCCATAGTTCATGGACCAATCGGCGGCGGACGAGGGACCAGCGGCCAATAAAACCAGCAGCACGGCCGGAAAATAAACGGCGGAGACGCGGAGGCGCAGGGATTTCCGAACCGCGGCGTACAGGCAAAAAAAAGGACGGAAGCCCGCATCGCGAAGCCCCGCCCTTTCATTAATTTTCCCTCTCTTCAATTGGCGATTGACAATTGCCAATTGACAATTAAAGGGTGTTACACTGACTGGGAAATCCGTCCGACACAATTATTTTCCTCATATTGTGCACAAGCCAAAAGAAGTAGTCAAGGATAGTCAAGGATAGAAAGCCCATTTCCCACGGCTTTTTCCAATGGAAGGGCGGCGTTTAACCTTGAAATGTCATAATTGCCGTTTGATATTTCAAGGTTAATTGTATATGCTTTATGGCATGCGCCTGTTAAAAAGAAAAATCGATAAAGAGGAAATTAAAAAACGGCTCGCCCAATTTCCCGTGACCGCGATCCTGGGTCCACGCCAGTGCGGGAAAACCACCCTGGCCAGGCAATTTCCCTTTGGCCACTATTTCGACCTGGAAAATCCCAGGGACGCCGCGAGACTCGACCAGCCGCAGCTCGCCCTGGAAAACCTCAGCGGCCTGATCGTCATCGACGAGATTCAACGCGCGCCGGGCCTGTTCCCCTTAATTCGTTATCTTGTGGACAACAAGCCGAAGCAAAAATACCTGGTCCTGGGAAGTGCCTCCCTGGACCTGCTTCAACAAAGCTCCGAAA
>JACRGO010000177.1 GCA_016212295.1 Nitrospinota bacterium
TCTTATGGGACTGCTTCAAAATTGACAAGTTTATATTTACTGGTTTTCAATTTACCCATAGACCCTAAAATCCTAACTCATTGATTTTGTTGGGTTTTTTAAAATTGATTTGTTGTTTTTTAATTTATGCGTAGGCTCTAGAGGTTTGTCAGGTCCTCCCCATATTTAAAAATTCCATCCTGGTTTCATGGCGGACTTGGCTTCCTTGAAATAAAAAGGAAATGTCCCTAAAATATAGCCACGGATATTAGAGCCTTTAAAAAGGCGCGATATGGATTTATGTCCGCTTATTGCTTATTATATTATTACGTTTAGAAATTTGCGTTTTCCGCGCAAGTTTTTCAACCATTTCTTGGAGCGCGCATGGCCGCGCTATCCGCTTCTCAGTCTGAAAAATTTCGCCTCCTTTTAAAAGGCGGTTGACTATTAAGGAAAAATAATGGAAGAGGCCAAGCCGAGGCGAAGGAGAAAGAAGCATAGAAAGGGATCCAATTTAGGCAGGTTTAAAAAAGAATTCAAACTGCTGATGATAATTACCGGCCTCTGTTTTCTTGCCGCGGTCATTCTCAGTTTCGTGACTGGCCAAGTCCCATCCTTTATTAATTCCGTCGTGGAAAAACAAGTTGGCGGCGCCATTCAGCGCGAGATGAAGAACCTGGGCGGCGGAGCGGGAGGAATGCCTGCGCTGCCTCCTGGCATGGACATTAACCAGCTAAGAAGACGGATGGGGCGTTAGGGAATGGCATTCAAGGACCAGAAGAAACTGGACCGTCTCTATGAGAACAGGGACTGGGACGGAATCATAGAGACGGCTGAAAAGGCATGGAAGGAAAACATAGAAGATATATGCTTACTGAACGACCTCGCCGTAGCCTACTACCGGAAGGACCGCTTCGACGAGGCATATAAAGTCTGCTCCCGGATTTACGACCAAAATCCCAAGCCGGATATCATGAAACAGAGCATGGGGCTCAGTATCCGGTACATGCGCCACCACCAGGTTTACGCCGACCTCCTGTTCAGGCACGGCCGGTACGAAGAAGCCTTGCAGCTCTGCGAAAGCCTCAAGCCCCTTGGCACTCATTACTCGGAAAAATATATCATCTCCGCCAAGATATATCTGAAATGGAATTTTTTTAACGAATCGTTTCAGGAATTCCGCGCCCTTATTGAAAAAATCCCCCGCCGCTTCGATGACGCCTTCAAGGAACTGAAATCCATCCTGCTGGTCCAGCCCCTGGAACAGGGCTATGACCTCCTATATGACGCCTTTGCCAAGAGGAATGAGGTCCAGGCAAGGGTCAAGCAGTGCGAGGACAAGATCAAATCAGGGACGCTTGAGATTTTCGACTTATATCTCCTCGCCAACCTCTACAGGAACATTGGGCAGTCCAACAGGTCAGAGGCCCTATACGCGCAATTGATCCAGAAGAACCCGAATGAGATCAACGCGCGCCTTTTGCTGGGCCACATATACCTCAGGACCAACAGGCGGGACAAGGCGTTTCAACTTTACATGGACGTGCTTCGACGGTCCCAGGAAATGAGGCCCCTGTTGATTTACCATATCAACGAGACGCTTAACCTCAATCCCAAGGATCCGGCGCTTTTGAGCGTTCTGTCCGACCTCTACCTTGCCGACAAAAACCTTGAGGAAGCGGAGAGGGTGGCCGCAAGCCTGCTTAATCTCGCCCCTGAAAACGAGTCCTTCAAGAAAAAACTGGAAGGCGTGCTCGTGCGTTCCTTCAACTTTTATAAAGACGGCGGAAATCTGGCCGCGTCCGGGGAAGCCTTGGAAAAACTCCTCAACTTATTTCCAGGAAAGCCTGAATACATAAAACTCCGGGACGGCATGCAGCAGCTTCTCGGCGGCCAAAAGATAAAGGAATACGAGGAAAAGCTTCTGAAAGGCGGACTACCCCAGGAGGAGGAGAATAAAATCCGCTTCGAACTGGCGGAACTTTACATGAAGGTGCAGGGCAAGGAGAAGGAGGCGGTTTCCCTGTTCCAGAAGGTGGCCAGGGCCGATTCCGGCATGCAGGCCGAGGCCATGTACAGGGTGGGCATGTCTTTTCTATCCAAGGGATTGAATGAACTGGCCCTTCAGAATTTTGCCCAGGTAGTGGAAGCCAGTCTGCCGGAAGAGAAAAAAAAAGAGATGCTGTACCAGATCTCCACCGCCTTGGAGGACAAGGGAATTTTCGACAAGGCCAAGGACCTGTACGGGAAGATCCTGGTCATGGACGTGGAGTACAAGGACACGCAAGCGCGGCTGGATAAAGTAAGCAAGGCCATCGCGGAAAAGGAGAAGGAGTCCGCCGCGTCCAACACCGCAGGTGGACAAAAGGAAGCGGCCCAGAAGGCCACCCTGGAAGACCGGTACGAGGACATCAAGAAAATCGGCGAAGGGGGCATGGGGGCCATATACAAGGCGGTTGACAAGATACTTGGCCGGACTGTGGCGTTGAAGGTCATCAAGGACGAGATACGCTCCGACACGGAAGCGGTGAACCGTTTCATCCGCGAGGCGCAATCAGCCGGGACCCTGCAGCATCCTGGAATCATCACCATTTACGACATCGTGGTGGGCGACCTGCTTTACATCGTGATGGAGTTCGTGGAGGGATCCGACCTTACAGGCTACATGAAGAACCACGAAATCACCCTGCCCTGGTTCAGGAAGATAACCATCCAGGTGTGCGAGGCCCTAGGAGCTGCGCATAAAAAAGGGATCGTGCATCGCGACATAAAGCTGGACAACATCATGATCACCAAGGAAGGCCAGGCCAAGGTGGCCGATTTCGGCCTTGCCAGCATTTCCTCCGGCGCAACCGGCATGACACAGGTGGGACAGGTGCTTGGGACCCCGCTCTATATGCCACCAGAGCAAATCCGAGGCCAGAAAACCGACAACCGGAGCGACATCTACGCACTTGGAATCACCTTTTACAAAATGCTGACAGGAGACGTGCCGTTCAAGGACGGCGACATCGGATACCGGCATATCCACGAAATTCCGGAAGCCCCTTCCCTGCACAACCCCGAGGTCCCGGATGAACTGGACGCCATTATACTCAAGTGCCTGGAAAAGAAAATGGAGGACCGTTACCAGGACGTTGATGGAATCAAGGCGGACCTGGAAAAACTGAACTTTTGAAGTAAGTAATATTCCTGCAACTTACTTTTGATTCTAAAAAAATGTTCGATATCAAGGAGGGGATATGTGTCAAAAACTAGCAATTGTCATTAGCGGGGCTGTTTCTCTTGGAAGTTATGAGGCCGGCGTGATGTATGAAATTATAAACGCCATCGGCCAGCACAACTCTCACGAGGACACAAAGCGGAAGGAACGCATAGAGATTGACGTCATAACTGGCGCATCGGCGGGCGGAATGACGGCCGTTATCACCGCGCAGAAACTATTATATGAAGCGAGCGCTCTATCCGATCCATACAACAACCATTTATACAAGCCGTGGATGCAGGATGTTGATATTGAAGGTCTTCTGGATAGTCCGCGTTGGCGCCCAAATCGCCGCGAAGTGGCTTGCCGGAAAGAAAATTGATGAGTTGCTAAAATTGAAATAAATTCGTATGCCTATAAACTTATCAATTGACCCTCCAAGCAATGGCGAAGAATTTGAACGCTGGTGTCTGTGGCTGGCAAGGGAAAAGTATGGCCCTGATGTTTTCCTATATAAGCGCAAGGAGCAACGAGGAGTTTTTTGCCGGCCAGAATGAGAAACACGGCAGTTATGCTGATCTAAAACAGGCTTTTTACGGAGGCAGAAAAGCCGTGCAATGGTGCGGCGTCGTCCAGCAACTGGACGCCCCCAGGGAGGCATACCAACGCGCAGTGGATGCGATAAAAAAAAGTTTTGAAGGCGAAAACGCCGTGGCGGCGCTCATCAAGGGAGAAGGCGGCAGCGGCAAGTCAGTGCTTTTGCGTAGGCTTGCCCATGACCTTTGCGCCGACTATACCGTTTATTGGCTGGAATCCGGCATTCAAAGTTTTATTGACGGCAAAAGATTGTTTAAGGAATTACTAAGAAAAAAAATATTTGGAATTCTGGCGGAATATATTAATGCCAACAATAAAAAATATTCCAGGGCAGTATCGTTTTTACTTTTGTAGTTTTGATTGCAATGAGCCAGAGCATCTACACGTCCAAAGAGAAATGAGCACTTGTAAATTTTGGTTAAAGCCCGTCTGTTTATGCAATAATCATGGTTTTTCACCAAAAGAGTTAAATATAATCCGAAAGATTATTAATGAAAAGAAAAAATTAATTTTGGAGGCATGGGATGAACATTGCGGTAAATATTCAAGAGGTTAGAATTAAAGGCATAACGGTTAATGATGAATCAATTTCAGCGCGCCTCATGGACGGGAGGACAATCAGCGTGCCCTTGTCATGGTCATGGCGTTTATCGGAAGCAACGCCGGAACAAAGGGCGAACCATGAAATAATCGGCGATGGCGCGGGTGTGCATTGGCCGGAAATTGATGAAGATATAAGCGCGGAGAGCTTATTTTTCGGTATTCCCGCGCCAGCGCCCATAACTGCAAAATAAGCGCTTTCGTTGGACGCGCGCAGAGGGCCACGACGATGGAAGGGATAGCTCAGGAGCATGGAGCGTGGCCGCAACCAAAGGGAAAACAAACCCCCAAATGACAAATAGCAAATTACAATTACCGAATACCCAAAACGATTCCATTTCCTTGTTTGTCATTTGTAATTTTGGTTATTGAGATTTATTTGTTATTTGTAACTATTCAGTGTGTTTTTATTTTTGTTCTCCTTAAAACTGAATTTTTATAGTTAAAGGGAGCCTGCGGTCTTTTTACATCCCCCTGGCCCCCTTTTCCAAGGGGGAATCAGGCGATGTCCGGGCGATGGACGGCACA
>JACRGO010000174.1 GCA_016212295.1 Nitrospinota bacterium
AATTTTACAGATTTTGAGCCTGACCTTGTTCGAGAAAAGTCCATTATTTCAAATACTTACAAAAAGAGAATACAAAATACAGGACTGCTATATGCCTAACCAATTGAATTTATTCGATAATTTAACCGGACAGTAGTGTGAAAAAATATCTTTTCTTTCCATAATGTTAATGAACTTTCAAGGCAGGGCTTTGCAAATTATAGGCAATGCCTTTAAAAATGTCAATTTATGGCAGTTAAAGGCGCATAATGGCGCATTGCAAATATAGCGGCACAAAGATTGCTGTAACTTAATTGTCCCGATAAAATCGGGAAAAAGATTTCTCTCCTCCCAAACCCCATCGGAAGTCCATACCCCGCTTCCGGTGGGGTTTCCTCATTTTAGAGCGCCAGCAATAATTTATTGCATATTCTTCTTCCGGCTACTGGATTCTGAACCTTTTTTGTCCGGCAAAATGGGGGTAAGCCAAAAAAAAATCCTTTTCCCGGTCCTAAACGCCATCCTTAATTTCGCCAAACGCCTTCTTTTTGCAATGTCTATTAATATAGACAGAGGTGTGTGATTTTTTTTACACTTTTGCAAAAAAGGCGGGGAAAGGCGAAAGTTTTTCAAAACCGGGCCGATTGAATTGGAAGGATTTTAAAATGTGGTGCCGGAGGGGAGAATCGAACTCCCACAGGGTTGCCCCTACTGGATTTTGAGTCCAGCGCGTCTACCAGTTCCACCACTCCGGCAAAAATTTTTTAGAAAATAATATTACAAGACTTCAATATTTTAAGCAAGCTCGAGGGGATTTAATCCAGGAAATGCCATAAAAAAACGCGGCCTTTGATGCGCCGCGTTTCTCTTTTTAAATTCGCTTTTTCCGCACTAGTATGCGGAATTTCCGGACTTGCGTTTCTTCCGGCTCAAGCCTTACATAATTTTCCTGAGTTGGATAGGTGGCATTGTCCTCCCAAAAGTTATTTTCTATTATTAGTATAGTCCCATCGAAAAAAATGTCAACTATTTTTTTTTACTCTTCACCGATGTCCTCGTTCCAGACCTTCGGGTTCGCGCGTATGTAATCCCCCAGCATCCGGATACACTCCTTGGAATTTAAATTGATTATTTCAACGCCGTTTTCCGCCAACCACTCCATCCCGCCGGAAAAATTGGCGGATTCACCAACTATAACCGTTCCAATTTTGAATTGGCGTATAAGTCCGCTGCAATACCAGCAGGGGGCCAGGGTCGTGGCCAGTATTTTGTCCCTGTAGGTTTTCTGTCTCCCGGCCTTTCTAAAGGCGTCTACCTCCCCATGCGCCGAGGGGTCTCCTTCCTGTACGCGCCTGTTATGGCCTCGTCCTATAATATTGCCTTCATAGTCGAATAAGACGGCGCCGATGGGAATTCCACCCTCGGAAAGCCCCAACCTTGCCTCTTCAATAGCCACCTTCAGCAAGGCCCCGTAATTAAAAACCATTGCAAGGAATCTCCTTCAAAAATTGAAAATTAATAATATTCATTCACTCTGTTTCCCTTGTTGAACCGATAGAAAAATATGGTCTTTTCATCGCTTACCTTGGTGGGTTCCAGGCGGCGTGGGCAAAAGCGGTAGCAAATTATTCTTGCCGTTGGCTTTAGCTGCCGTAAAATTTCCGGGAAGAGACGATCAAGGGCCTGGTGGCTCATATAGATAAATAGGATGTCAGCGTCCGCGTAATCGAAATCAAAAACACTCCGCCTGAGTATATCAACCTGCCCCTCAAGCCCCATGCGCCTGACCAAAAACCTGGATATCCATGCTTTCAAAGGGTCGATTTCAATTCCCACGCACCTTAAGCCGTACCTGCCCGCCGCCGTTACCAACACCCTGCCGTCCCCGCTTCCCAAGTCGTATAATATCTCCCCGGGTTTGGCCTCGCAAAGATCAAGGGAATATTGAATCGCGCTTGAAGGGGCCGGATGCCAGGGAGCGCCAAAAAATACCGGCATGTAAATGGTGAGGACCGCCAGCGCTATAAGACACAAAAAAATAGCGGGGAGGACCAATGACATCAAATGCGGCTTCCTTTTTCTTGCCCCAAGGCCCGCCGGATAGCTTCGCCGAGTTCCCTGGCAAGGAGGGGCTTCATGAGAAATTCCCGGATGCCGAGGGCCTTGGCCTTCTCCGGGGTGACGGCGTGGCTGAAGCCGGTGCAAAGTATGATGGGGATGTCCGGGCGGACTCCAAGGAGTTCCCTGGCCAAGGCGTCTCCAGCCATATTCGGCATGGTCTGGTCCGTGATTACCAGGTCAAAGTCAGCCGGGGCCGCGCGGAACGCCTCCAACGCCTCCAGGCTGCCTGCCTTCGCCGTTACCTTGTAACCAAGGCGCTCAAGCGTCCTTTGCCCCATTTCAACAAGCATCTCCTCGTCGTCCACGAACAGTATCCTTTCCGTGCCCCTGGGGATGGGACGTAGAAACGCCATTTCTTCCGCTTCTTTCTCAGTGGCCCTGGGAAGATAGACATGAAAAGAGGTCCCCCTTCCAGGTTCACTGTAAACCGAGACCGCGCCGCCGAGGTTTTTAACGATCCCATAAACCGCGGCCAATCCCAGGCCCGTTCCCTCGCCCCTTTTCTTCGTGGTGAAGAAGGGCTCGAATATCCGCTCCAGGATGGCCTTTTCCATTCCGTGTCCGGTGTCGCTGACGGTAAGCCTCAGGTATTCCCCTTCCCTAAGGCTCACATGGGAGCTTGCGAAATCCGGGTCCACCTCGAAGGGCTTAAGCTCGATCCCCAGCACTCCGCCTTTTTCCCTCATGGCGTAGGCCGCGTTCGTGCAAAGGTTCATCACCACCTGATGTATTTGGGTAGGGTCGGCCAGGGCGATATCCGACCTTAAATCAATATTTTCCCGTATTTCTATAGTGGAAGGTATGGAGGCCCGCAGGAGCTTGAGGGCCTCTTTCAGGATAAGATGAAACTGGACCGGCTTCAGTTCCTGCTCGCCCCCGCGGCTGAAGGCAAGGATCTGGGCAACCAGTTCCTTGGCCCGGCTCCCGGCCTTGAAAATCTGCTCCAGGTCGGCCATGACAGGGCTTCCCTCCGGCAGTTCCGACATGGCGATCTCCGAGTAGCCGATGATGCCGGTAAGGATATTATTGAAGTCGTGTGCAATGCCTCCGGCCAGGGTCCCTATGGCCTCCATCTTCTGCGCCTGCCGGAACTGCCTTTCCAGCATGACCTCATGGGTCACATCGCGTTTGACGCCGACATAGTTGACCACCGCTCCCCTGGAATCGAGAACAGGGGAAATGGTGGCGTCTTCCTCATAAAGAGTCCCGTCTTTTTTTTTGTTGATAAGACGCCCCTTCCATACCTCTCCATGCTTGAGGGTTTCCCACATCTCCCGGTAGAATTCCACGCCATGTTTTCCGCTCTTGAGTATATTGGGATTGCGCCCGACGGCCTCTTGCGCGGACCAGCCGGTGATCCGCTCAAAGGCGGGATTCACATACTGGATTTCACCCCCGGTATCAGTGATGACAATGGCCTCAACAACCTGTTCCACTGCCCTGGCCAGCCGCGCCAGCTCCTCCTCGCTCTCATGGAGATTTTTTTCCATGGCGATCAGTTTTTCCCGGCTCGCCATCTGCTCCATCACCCGTTTCACCACCTTGGGCAAAAACTCCAGGAAATTGGAGTCCTTGACCACATAATCCAGGGCGCCAAGCTTCATCATCTCCACTGCCAGCATCTCGCTTCCAAACCCTGTCATTATGATAAAGGGGAGGCCGGGACGCCTTTCCGCCAGTATCTCGACGACCTGCGTCCCTGTCATATCAGCTAGCTGATAATCAAGGAGCAGCAGTTTGACCGGCTCATGAACGGCTAAAACCAGGGCCGCTGCCCCGGTCGCGGCCCCCTCGGTTTTATAACCGGCCCTCTCCAGGATTCTGCGGAGCAGGAGCAAGGAGTCCTCGTCGTCTTCCACCACGAGGATCGTGGGAGGAACAGCAGGCCCGCTTTCCGGCTGCGTTATGTCTTTTTTATTATTCATTGTCATTTGGTCATTGGTCAATTGACGAGTGGCCTCTGTCCCCTGGTGATTTTCAATTGACAATTGTCGATTGAAAATTGTCAATGCCCACTCTTTTTTTCTTAGGAAGCCAGGAATTAACGTCAACGGAATAAACAAGCCGGTGTTGAATGTTAATCCTTCTTGAATAGAAGCCTTTTAAATTCCCTAAAAGTTTTTCGTATTTTGGAGGGGTTGTCAAAGGATTCTCTTTTAACAACCAAAGCAATTTTTCCGCTTGGCGCTTTAATCCAGCTTCCTTTAGCTTTTTAGCGTCTTTTACAGCTTGTCTGGAGAGAACCACAGACCAAGTCACCACTTTAACTCCTCTAGAAGAGTTCCTTTTTCCAATGGCTCCTTGGCCGCCTTATGTATGCTTTGAGGCATACCCGGCATTCGATTGATGTACAGGGTCTCTTCAATGGAATGCCAATCCTTCTCTCCAATCACCACAAAATTTTCACCATTTCGTCTTTTAACCTTTAAAACCTCATGGTCAGCTATACAGCGATCAACTTCTGATTTAAGTTTTTTCCGGAACTCATTGGCGGTGGTTTCGTACATGCTGAAATTCTCCTAAAAAAAATTTTTTCATTTTCATGGCACGGTACTGCTTTCCCGCACTAATGTCAATACAGAAATTTAAAGACTTTCTTCATTCCAGTGACAAGTGGCGAGGGGCTTCCGCCCTCCGCCTTCTGTCCTCTGCCCTCTGCCCCCTGAACCCTGAACCCTGAACCCTGAACCCTGACAATTAACAAGTTTCAATTGTCAATTGTCAATTGAAAATTGTCAATCGTAAATCGTAAATGCTCAATCACTTCTCCCATTGACCCTGGGCACTTCGACCACTGAGAGAAACAGGCCAATTGCCGGATGGCATAGACGAACTTATCGTAATCCACTGGCTTGACCAGGTAGTTGCTGCATCCAAGTTTGTGGCAGTTTTCCACTTCCCTTGGGTCGTCAGTGGTGGTGATCATTATAACAGGCATCTTGCGGAGTTCCACGTCCTCCTTGACCTGCCGCAAGACCTCCACTCCATCGACCTTCGGCATGCGGATGTCGAGCAGCAAAAGGTATGGAGAGTTCTGCTCACGGCGCTTTCCCTCGCCCCTCCGGAACAGGAAATCCAGGACCTGCTGCCCGTCCTCAAAATGCAGGATAGGATTGGAAATACCCGAGCGCGCCAGGTTCTTTTGTATCAGGGCCGCATGGCCGGCGTCATCCTCCGCTATAACGATACGCACTTCCTTTATCATGGTTTTTCTCCTCCCTAAATAATTGGTCATTAGTCATTGGTCAATTGTCATTGGTCAATTTAGGGGCCTTCCTGCTACCAATGACCAATGACCAATGACTATTGACCAATGACCAATGACTATTGACTATTTTTTCACTCCGGCAACGAGATATAAAATTTGCTTCCGGCCCCTTTCGCGGATTCCACCCATATCCTGCCCCCGTGGCTTTCAAGGACCTTCCGCACGATGGTGAGTCCAAGTCCTTCGCCCGGTGAATCGCCCGGATTCAGGCGGTGGAAGATCTCAAAAACCTTGGCCTGATGCTCCGGCGAGATGCCGATCCCGTTGTCCTCCACGCAATAGCGGACTTGCCCTTCCTCTTGTTTCCCGGAAACCCTGATCACGCCTTTCCTGCCCTTATCGAGGTATTTCAGGGCGTTATCCAGCAGATTGGAAAAAACCATGTTCAGTTGCATCTCGTCGCCCTTGCAGGGGGGCAATGCGTCCACGGTCAACGTGGTTCCGGATTCCTTGAGCCGGAACTCGAAATCCCCTGACGCCTTCGCCAGGAGTTTGTTCATGTCCAGTTCCTTGATGCCGAGGGCCTGGCGTCCCAGGCGGGAGAGGCGCAACAGCCCCATGAGCAGGGAGTCCATCTTGGAAACGCTGCGGAGGATAAATTGAAGGGCCTCAGGCATGTCCTCTTCCAGGAGAGGGGCGATCTCCTTTTTTATTTCAAGGGGGAAATCCTCCCTTTGAAGAATGGCATGCAGTTTTCTGTTCGCCGCCTCCAATTCCTTGCTGAATCCCTGGACGTTCACCAGCGGGGATCGCAGGTCGTGGGAAACAACATACACTATATCCCCCAATTCCTTGTTCTTCGCGGTCAACTGTCTGTTCAAACCCTCCAACTCGCCTTGCCAGTCCTGGATTTTTTGAACCATGGAATTAAAGGAATCGGCCAGGAGGCCGACTTCACCGGATGTCCGGACGTCCGCCCTGGCCGTAAGGTCTCCGGCCTCCACCCTTTGGGCGGCGCGGCTCAATTCCATGATGGGGCGGGAGAGTCTGCCCGCTATGAGAAAGGTCAACCCCATTGCCAGGATCACCCCGGCCAGACCGATAACCGAGGAATGAAGGATGGTCCGGCGCATTTGGGCGAAGACCTCGGCCTGGTCTTGTTTTACCACCATTCCAATGGCCACATCCTGCGACAAATGGATGTGTCTGTAGGCGGCCAGGACCGGCTCTCCCCTGTAATCCTTGTCTTCGATGATCCCTTCTTCCTCCCCTCTTGCGGCCTTGACAGCAGGTTGGGCCTTAATCTGATACTGCAGGGGTACGGCCATGGTCCCGCCGGGCAGGGGATGCTTGAGACGGGTGATGATTTTCGCGTCCTGGTCCACCAAAACCACTTCTCCGGACCCGCCCAGCCCTTCTCCGGTGAAGAGTATGGGCCCAACTATATCGTTAATGTTTATATTGGCCGCCAAAATCCCCAGCGGGCCTTCGTCTTCCCCTTGCTTGAGGCCCGCCGCCGGTTGAATGGAACGATAGAGGTAAAGAAGGGTCTCTCCGGTCACGGGGTCCTTCCCGATATCCATTGCGGCGGAATCCTTGGATTCCAGGGCCAGACGAAGAAGATCCGGCCTGTAAACCACCGTTCCCATGTCCTCTTGAAACGCTGAGGCTATGACTATCCCGGATTGGTGGTCAGCGACCTTTATTTTTTCATATATCCCGTAGGAATCCTTGATTATGGCCAGCTTTTCGGACAGTTTTCCGGACAGATACTGGAGGGTTTTTTCCTCCGCCTTTAAAAACTCCTCCGAGTGGACTCCGGCCGTTTTCTCCATGTCCATTGCCCGCCATTCCGCCAAGCCGGTCCTCAATATGCCGGAAAGGACCTTGCTGTCGCCGAGCCGTTCCTTGAGCCAGAGCTCCAGCCTCTCCTTTTTCAAGTCCGCGACCAGGCTGAGGTTTCTGAATACCTCGGCTTTCCGCTGATCGTATTTTCCCTTTAATGGAGTGAAGGGGACCCCAAAAATCTCCACCAGCTCCATGCCGGCCAGGATTACGGAAAACAGCAGACCGAAGGACAGAATCATTCTCCATCGGAGGCCGTGGAAAAATCCCTTGTACCGCAAATCTGCAACACTTTGTTTTTTTAGCAAAGTTTTTCCCAGTTGAACTTATCGCCCTTCGGGCGGACTTTAAAGAGTCATTGGCCACTGTTCATTAGGGTGTCTTCCTGTTTATCAATGACAAATGACTATTGATCAATGGCTATCGCCTGATTGTCGCTAATATGCAACTGTTTGATTTGTAAACGAAAAAAATGGAAATTCCTATACTATTTTATTGGCATCGGAGTGATAAAGAAAAGGGGGCAGGGATCAGGGGGCAGGGGACAAGTGACGAGTTAGAAGCTGTCTTAAAAAAATATTTATACAGAAGCGCGAATATGAGGCCTGAATAAGAAGCCCCTTAACACACCCCGGCCTTCGGCCACCCCTCTCAAGAGGGGAATTTTTTAAAATGAACTACCCCGCCGCAAGCGGCGGGGTAGTAACCCAAAGCTGCGCAATAAATTTTCAGCCGTCGCGGACATGATTGCCGGCGGCTTGCCACGAGTCATAGTTCGTTAATCCAATAATCGCCTGTTGAAAAGGCGCCGCCATTCATAAATTCCCCTCTTGAGAGGGGTGGCCGAAGGCCGGGGTGTGTTAAGGATTTCTCCGGCTATTTGCAAGCAAGCCAAGCCTTAATGTTTTTTTCAAGGCAGCTTCTTACTTCTGCCATCCGTCCTCTGCCCCCTGAACCCTGACAACTGCACCCTGATGATTTTCAATTGACAATCGTCAATCGTCAATTCAAAAATCCTTGAAGTCCTGGTCGTCTCCCATTGGGATCACGTCCTCTGGTTTCACCATCGTGCGTTTGGATGCCGGAATCGCGCGAGGTTTATTTTTTTGTCCGCCGCCTTGGTGGAGCATGCCATGGACGCGTTCCTTCACGCCGTGGTCTTCCGCGCCTTTCAGGCGAAAAGGCTCCCTGCCAGTGATTCTTTTCATTGGCCTGCCGCCGCCCCGGTCTTCCCTGGCCCCGACTAGATTGACCAGGAGGTCCACCATCTCGTTCAACTCCACCGCCTGGGCGGAGAGTTCCTCGCTGGCCGAGGCCGACTCCTCGGCGCTTGCCGCGTTTGATTGGGTCACCTTGTCCATCTGGGCCACGGCTGTGTTGATCTGTTCAATGCCGTTTGCCTGCTCATCGCTGGCGGTGGAAACATCCGCCACCAACTGGGTCACGGTCTGAACGCCTTCTATGATCTGTTTGAGTATCCCGGCCACCTCAGTGGAAACCGATACCCCGTTATCAGCGTTTTTCTGGGAATCCTCTATAAGCTCAGAGGTGGTTTTGGCCGCTCCGGCGCTGCGCTGCGCCAGGTTCCTTACCTCTTCGGCAACCACGGCGAAGCCCTTGCCCGCTTCCCCTGCCCTTGCCGCTTCCACTGCCGCGTTCAGGGCCAGGAGATTGGTCTGGAAGGCGATTTCATCAATGGTTTTAACTATCTTGGCTGTCTGGTCGGAAGAGGTCTTGATCTTGGATATGGCGCCGGACATCCGCTCCATCGCCTCCCTGCTTCTTTCCACGGCCTCGCGGACCGTGCCCGCCTTGCGGTTGGCCTCCTTGGCGTTCTCAGCGTTCCTCTTGGTCATTGAGGTAAGCTCCTCAAGGGAAGACGAGGTCTCCTCCAGGGAAGAGGCCTGCTCGCTGGCGCCTTCCGCCATCTGCTGGCTGGACTGGGACACCTGGTTTGCGGCGGATGAGACCTGCTCCGAGCCGGAGGTCAATCCGTCAATGATTTTATTGACGGGCCTGGTGATCCCGATGGTGATGAAGAAGGCAAGGAGGCAGCCGATAATGACGGCGGTTATCAGGCCGATGATCATGGTGGTGGAGGCCAGGGAAAGGGACTCCACCGCTTCAGTGGCTATCTTCTTGGTTTGTTCTATGCCTGCGTCAGTCGTGTCCATGGCGATTTTTGACAAGGTTTCCGTGGCCATGCGGAGTTTTTCCGCTACCTCCTGCAATTTGCCCTGGTTTTCCAAAAGGGACTTCAGTGAATCGTTGTAGTCGTGTGCGGCCTTACGGATGTTCTCGATCTCGTCCAGGTTTTGCTTCTGGGTGGTGAGGGCCTTTGTCCGGTCGAGCGTTTCATCGATCTTATTGAAATTGGGAAGGGCGTCCATGATGAATTGCTTGTCGCGCCTTGCCGCGGCCTTGAAGTTGCCGATGCGGATTGCGTTGCCGTAGTCTATGACGTCATTGATCCATGTCACTTTATTGTGTCTTTGCAGGAGTTTTTCAGAGTCAGCCTTGGAACCAATTTCGTCTTCCATTGCCTTATTCTGGTGTTCCAGGAAAGCATAAACGTTTTTATTAAAAGCCTCGGCCGCGGAATCAAGGGAGCGCCTGTTGCCGTCTATTTTATTTTCAATGGCCACTGTTTCTTCCACAAGGGCGTTGTACTCCTGGTAAGCCTTCTGGGCTTCCCCTATCTGGGCCTTGAGTTTGACAAGCGCAGGATACTTTTGGGAAAGGGCCTCGGCTTCATCCAAGTATTTCTTCGTGACTGTAAGTTTTTCCTTGGCCGCGGCAAGCTCCTTGTCGTCGCTGGTGAAAGTGAAGCCCCGCATTGCGTAAGCGGTTTCAAGGAAGTTTTTTTGCACTTCAGTGGCAAGATCCACCTCAGGCACGTACTCAAAAGCCAGCCTCTCGGACTGCCCTTCCACGCTCCCCATCTTCAAGATCGCCACGCTTCCCAGGGCAAGCATGATTGCTATCAACGCCCCAAAGCCCGATCCTATCTTAGTCCCCAGTTTCATGTCCTTGAACATATTTTTATCCTCCTTTTTTTAGTCATTGGTCATTAGTCAATGGTCATTGGCCTTTTGCCCTTAACCCTTCGCCTTTTACATTTTACCTTCGCACTATTCTACACTTTTTCCCTGTCCATTTAAAACAAATAGGACAAGGCAAAGACGATTTGCGTTGTCATCATCATGAGATACATGTGTTTCCAGGAGATGTGGTTTTCAACGGCCGCCAGTTCTTCCGGCCTTCTGAGGATAAGCCAGCAAACATAGGCGCCCCAAAGGGAAAGGCTGAACCCAAAAATATTCAGCAGAAGCGCATTGCCGGTGAGATACCCCATTTTAACACCAAGGGGCATCAGCAGGAATGGAAAAACGAAAAAGGGGGCGATGATCCAGGCGCTTTTGGCGACCCCATATTTAATGGGGAGGGTGATGCAGCCTTGGGCCGCGTCCCCTTTCATGTCGGAAAAGTCCTTGGTCGTGGCCGCGCCCAGGAGAAAGGACCCGAAGATCATCCCTATGTACCAGGGCTCGAAATTCATAACGGTCTTTACGCACGACCAGCCCGCGGCCTTCAGCAGGACCCCGCGGGGGATGGCTATTGTGAGGTTGGCGGCGATGCCCCACCGCTTGGTGCGGAAGGGGGGCGCGGAGTAGATATAGGTCATGAACGCCCCGATCAGGACAATGACAAAGCACTCCATGCCTATGGAATAGGCCAGGACCATGGTCAGGGCGTAAAAGAATAGTGAAACTCCCCATGCCTCCGGGATCGTCATCCTCCCTGCCGGGAGCTCGCGGTTCGGCTTGTTGATACGGTCGATTTCCAGATCAAAGATCTGGTTGATCCCGTTGGAGGCGGCGTTGAGTGACGCGGCCAGCATTGCGCCAAGAAGAATATTGAGGACTATTCCCCAGGAGAACGCCTCCTTTGGATAAGCCCCAAAGGCCGTGATCCCGCCGGAGACCATTCCCAGGGCGGGCGGGAGTTGGGTGAAGGGGCGGGTGAAATCCCAGTACATTTTTATTTTTTTTAAAGACATGGCTCTAACATGAAACTCCAAATCTCAATTGCCAAATAACAAATAAATCCCAATAACCAAAATTATAAAAGAATAAACAAGGAAGAGGTTCTTGCCATGGGTTTTTTAAAACTTCACCTAAACACTGGAGGCTGGAGCCTCCAGGCAACGCATTCCCAGGCTCTGCCTCACTGCCATTAAGTTAAGGAAATTTTCCGCTTTTGTCCCAGAGGGACATGTCTGGCAATGAAAATTTACTCCGTGAACGGCTACAAATTTTGTTTCCATTTGGTTGCGTCAAAGCCGCGCCACGACGCATGGCTCATTCATATCTCAACGCGTCTATCGGGTTAAGCCTGGCCGCCTTTTGGGCCGGGAAGGCCCCGAAGAAAACGCCCACGGCCCCGGAAAAAGAGAAGGCCACTAAAATGGACCACAATGACACCTTCACAGGCACAACCGGGAAAAAGAACGGGATGGACACGGCTATTCCGGCCCCGGCTATTATGCCGATCCCGCCCCCAAAGGCGCTGACTATGGTGGACTCCACCAGGAACTGTTTCAGGATGTCGCGGTTCTGGGCGCCGATGGCCTTCCTGATGCCGATCTCCCTTGTGCGCTCCTGCACTGAGACAAGCATGATATTCATGATACCTATTCCTCCAACCACCAGGGAAATCCCGGCGATGGCCCCTACCACGTAGGTGAGGACGGAAAGTATTGTGTTTAGGGTGGAGAGGAGGCTCGCCTGGGTGACCACTGAAAAGTCTTCCTTGTTGTCATGCCGTTTCTTGAGGAGGCGGATTATTTCCTCCTTGGCGCTGTCAACCATTTCAGCGTTGACCGCCTCAGCCAGCATCTCCGTCATTTTGTCAGTGTCGAAGAGGTCCTGCGCTGTTTTAATCGGAATGAATATCAAGTCGTCTATATCGAAGCCCAGGGAAAGTCCTTTTTTCTCCATGATCCCCACGACGCGGAATTTCATGCCGGAGAGCCATATCATCTTGCCCATCGGATTTTCATCGCCGAAAATTTCCTTTTTCACGGTCCGGCCTATGACCACGGACTTGCGGTGAAACTCCACGTCCTCCTCGGTTATGAAGGAGCCTATTTCCACGTGGAGATTCCGCACGTTCTCAAAGGAGCCGGTCACTCCCAGTACCAAGGCGTTCCGTGTCCGGTTCTGATGCTTGATTTTTCCAGTTCCCACCAGGATCGGGGCCACGTCCTTTACGGTGAAGGCGTTTCTCTTCAAGAACATGGCGTCATCGTAGGTAAGCTTCCTTGTGGTGGCGCTTTGAGGCGGGGCGTGCCCCGTGGTTTCCGTCTTGCCGGGGGTTATGATCAAAAGGTTGGTCCCTATCCCCATCAACTGCTGTTGCACGTACATCTTGGTCCCTTCCCCCAGGGAGGTCAGGAGAATAACAGAGGCCACGCCTATGACCACTCCAAGCATGGTGAGGAAGGAGCGTATCTTGTTGGCCATGATGCTTTCGAGGGACATGAGGACAATGTCGAGCATAGCGGATTCACCACGGCCTGGGAGGATTTAACGCCCTTCGAGAAAAGTCATTGGTCAATAGTCATTGGTCATTGGTCAATAGTCATTGGTCATTAGGGAGTCTTCCTGCTTACCAATGACTATTGACCAATGACCAATGACCAATGACTATCATGGCCGCCACTTGATTGTTCCGGTGGGTGGGGCGTAACCGCTGAAGGAGGTCCCGCCTGGAACATGGCACCGGTTGCAACTCTTCCATTGCGGAAAGACGTGCAGGGTGGTGGAGGGCCGCACTACCCCGACCTCGCCCGCGTACATCATGAAGTTCCCGGAAATTCGGGCGGTGGTGTAAAAATTCCCCTTGCCGTCGGTTTTAGGAAGGGAATGTATCCTGTTGCCGGGAATTTGCATCATGTTGATCTGGACCCCTTGGGCCCTGGACATGCCTTTGAAGTCGTTATAAACGCTGCCGGCCGCCCCGTACCCTTGATGGCAGCCTGACTGCATGCAATCAGGGTATCCGGCATGGATGTCGGAGAGGAACTGGTTGGAGGCCCCGCCTTTTTCGTTCGTGCAGGACGCGGCGAAAACTCCCGCGCACAGGAGAAGAAGTGAAAAGGCAAGAAGCCTGGCGGATTTTCGTTTCATTTTCATGTCCTCAAAATTTAAACGTGAGCCCGGCCTGGTACAGGTTGTAATTGAAGCCGGTGTTCTGGTAATACCTGTCCCATACAAAATCCACTTCCGCGCCCTTGAATATATTTCCAGTGAAAATTTCATCGGCGAAGTCCGTTATGTCGTAAATGAACTTCACGCCGAAGAGATTGGCCTGGATATTCTTCATCCGCCCGTCCCAGGTGGTGTATTGTTGTCCCGGCATGGGGCTGTCGTACCAGAAGAAGGCGGCCGACTGGTCATAATAGCGGTACCTCAGCCTGAGAATCAATTCATCCGAGAGGTACTGGTACAGCTTTACCCCCATGTCATGGGACCTGACGTCCCAATCGTCGAAATAGTAGCGGTAAGTCAGGTGCACCGCCGAGCGGGTTGGCACGATGTATTGGTTTAGCCTGAAAATCGCGGCGTTGCGGCCCCTGTCGCGGGGATGGCGTTCCTCGGCGTACGTGCCGTCGGAGAGTCCCACCACGTTTTGAGAAGAGCCCATGTATCCCCGGACATCAAGGTAGTTATAGCCAACGGCGGCAATGGTCGTGCGGGAGAGTATCTGTGAAAAGGAGATAGTGTAGGAGTCGGTTTTTCTGTCTTGGGGAAAGCCTCGCGTGTCGCCCTTCTTGGTGGTGTCTATGCTGTCGGAATTGTGGGCATAGACAAGATTAAGCGTGGTGTTTTTATTGAACATCTCCTGGGCCGCGGAGAGGTATCCGTACTTGGAATTATAATCGTTTTCCCCGCTGTAGCCGAACCCGAAGTCAAAGGTGGTGAGACGCTTGAAGAGATAGGAAAAGCCGAAATTCCCCTCGGTCCGCCTCTCCATTTCAGCGTTGGGGCTGGCGGTGGTGACCGCGTCTATCCTCCTGGACGCGGCGGAAATTGCGTCAAGGGAAGCCTTGACGTGGAGGGTCAGGTTGTCCGAGAGCCTTTTGGTTAGGAGCAGCGTGGGGGAGTGGACCGTTATACCGTCGGTGTTGTTGAAGTAGATGCTGCGGTTATCGGAATAGTAACTATATTTTATGGTGGCCTTGTCTTCCTCAACTGCCCATGTCTTAAGAATAGCAAGTGAAAGCAGGAAGAAGACGGCAAGGAAGAAAAAAAGTTTTTTTTTGGGCATGTTCAATTGCATCCGCAGCCGCCGGCGGCGATGCCGTAACCCCCGACGCTTCCCTCGCGTCCGGCGAAGATATGTTGCTCCTCCATGAGTTCCACGCTGTCGCCATCGTCGAACTGCATGATCCTGTCCGCCAGGTATTCCCGCTGGAACGGGTCCACAACGGCGCAACCGGCAAGGAGGGCCAGGCACAAAATCGCGGCGCAGCCTGGCAGTATTTTTTTCTTAAGGAATTCCATGCGCTTAAACTCCATGGCGCGGTTTAACCGCGGCCAAAAGAAAAACAAAATCCCAAATGACAAATAGCAAATTACAAATAAATTACAAATTACAATTCCTTATTGAGATTTATTTGTTATTTGACTATTGCGATTTTGAGCTTCAAGGGAAAACATTATGCCATTTTCCCCAGTGGATTATCAATGCCGGAATGCAATCATTTGGACAACTGTATATCCAATGATGAGACGTTGCTCTGGTTCATCTGATAATCCTGGGTGTAGGCCTGGTATCCCTTTTTAGCGGCTTTTACCGTATAACTCCCCGCCTTCACCTTTTTAATGGTGAAGCTTCCTCGCGCATTGGTGTTGGCGCTGTACATTTTCCTTCCGCTCTGCCATAGCTCCACGGTGGCCCTGGACACCACGGCCCCCGAAGTGGAGGTCTGGCCGGTGGAAAACTCCTGCGCGTTGTATTTGACTATCCAGTCGCTGATTTTTTGGAAGTCGGCCTGATTGTTAAGGTATGGCCACATGGTCCCTATTCCCAGGCTTTGGGTCAACTTTCTGATCATGAGGGACGTGTCGAGGCCCGGGGTGACAAGGTTTGAAGCCGTGGCATAGGCGTAAGTGGTCAAGGGGGACACGGACCTGGCTCCTCCTGGTTTATGGCATACGTTGCACTTGGCCGAGAAAATTTTCTTGATGTCGTTTGTGTAGCTTATTTCAGTGGAGGTCCCGCCGGACGCGGCTTCCGTGACCGTGCCGGTGAGGGGGAGATCGTTCGTGCCAACGAAGACCCTTCCCACCCTTCCCGTGATATGGCAGTTCACCGCGTTGCAACTGCCGTGCTGCGCCAGGGTAAGCATCTTTACTTCACGGCCCTGATAGGAAACGGAAACGGTATAGGGATAGGTTATTGTCCCATATTTTGTCCGCTGGTAGATGTTGCCAATGCTGTCCGAGGCCAAAGTGATGGTTTTCTTGTTAGCATCAACAATTTTTACCGTGGCCCCTGTTAATTTTGCCAAGCCGTCAGGGTCCATGTAAACCGTCCCTCCAACCGTAAACGGCTTCTCCCCGCCGGTTGAGGGATGGCATCCGCTTGCCATGCAGTCCTGGCCCGCCTTGTGGGTAGAATCGTCTCCTCCTTCACCTCCGCCCCCATTTTCTCCATTTTCGCCGAAAGCAGTTTGAATTCCTACAGCCAGGAACGCCAGCAAGACCAAAAATGCAAGCGTCCCTTTAAATTTTCCTGATTTAGCGTTTTTCATGATGCGCCTCCTTTATTTTGCCAGGGCTTCTTCTATTTGTTTTGTGATCTCCGGGATATGCGACTCCTCAAAGCCGGTCCTGGGATCGTAGGCTATTTTGCCGTCCTTTCCGATTACTACGGAAGCCGGTATGCCGACCATTTCATATAGGTCCCTTACCTTTTTCTCAGGATCAAAGAGAACCGGGAATTCCGGCTCTTTCCCATCCATTTTCTTCTTGAAGAATTTTTCTATGTTTTTCTTCTGGTCGTCCACGCTCACGGCCACCACCACGAAACCCTTGTCCTTATATTTGGCATAAGCATCCATCAGGAAAGGCATTTCCTTTGCGCAGGGAGGACACCACGAGGCCCATACGTCCAGAAAAATCACTTTCCCGGCAAAGGAACTCAATTCCACTGGATTTCCCTTCATGTCCTCCAATTTAAAGTTTGCGTAGTTGTCCCCCTTCCCAAGGGCAAGGGCGGACGTGGACAGGGAAAACAAAACCGCGAGAGAAAAAAAGCCTGCCGCTAATACTTTATTCATGAGATTCCTCCAAATTAAGGTTAAAGGCGAAAGGTAAAGGGTGAAAGGCTATCAAAAGATATTTCAGATTTCAGATTTTAGATTGGAAGAATATAAAAACAAAATATCCTGTGCATCCTGTCTATCCCTGTTAAATTTTCTTTGGCAGGGATGGACAAGATAGGCAGGATAAAGATGAAAAGAAAAATCTACCACAAATCTGAAATCTAAAATCGCAAATCTAAAATTAATTTCATCGGTTCTTATCGCCTGCCGTTTTTATTTCGCTGTTTCAATCATTTTCTTCATGGTATTCACAGCGTCGTACTGGGTCCCCTTCCAGAAAAATCCGCCATCAGGCCTCAGGATCACAAAAAAGGGAAGCCCGGTTTTAAGTTCGGCGTATTTGGGGTCTTCCTGGAATTTTTTAAATATTTCATCGGTATCGTAAATTTTCAATAGAACAGCCTTTTGCAATGCCTGATTCAATTCATCATTGCTCAAGGACAGCTTCTTGAACGCTATGCAGTTGGCGCACCAGTCCGCGTAAAAATCAATGAATACCGGCTTCTTTTCCTTCATTGCCAGGGCCTTGGCCTTTTCCAGATCGCGCTGCCAGACCAGATTCCCATGTTTTTCCGTCCCTTCCCCTTCTCCCGCGCCGGTGGTGGAAACTATCCGCGCCGACCCGTTAGGCTCAAGGAGAAGGCCGGACTGGCCTAATCCGTTAAAAAAGAAATGAAAGCCGAATATGAAAAGAATTACAGAGAACGCTTTTTTAAGTTTTTCGTTGGGGCCGCCTTTATCCACCCAGGGGGCCAGGAGTCCCATGTATATGGAGGCGAAAATCGATACGACCCCAAGCAAGACCCCGTAAGCCACCTCGGGCTTGACCCTGGCCACGCCCATTCCCTTCATGTAATAGGAGAAAGCGAAGTACAGGATGGCGAATCCAAGGATGTATTTCACGTATATCATCCAGGTCCCGGCCCTGGGCATTTTATTGCTGAATAGTCCCACCAAAAGGAAAGGTATGCCTATGCCTATCCCGAAGCCTCCCATCAATAGGCCGCCTTTCCCGGCGATCAAGGATTTTTGAAGCGGAGAGATGACCTGTCCGGCCGCCACCAGTTCCGCGCTGAATTCCGCGATCCGGTTCGCCACCTGCAGGAGCAGGGCGAACACCACAGGCCCAACGCATGGGGAGACCACCAGGCCGGCCACCATTCCCATGAGGAAGGTGCCTGTGTATCCTGCCTTTGAGCTCACCGTGGAGTCTATTTTGGCGGTGAAATCCTGGCCGAGGGCGAAATCATAAAACCCAAGCATGGAAAGGGCGAAGAGGGCGAAGAAAACCGCGAAAAGAAGGTTCACCGCCGCGCTCCGCATGATGGTGTTCAAGGCGCCGCCCGTCATGCCCGCCACGTATCCCATGACAATATAGGTGAGGATGATTCCCGTGAAATAAAGGAGTGAGTGCCTGACCCCCTCCTCCCTGGAACCGCCGCCTCTTTGAACGAGAATAGCGGAGGTTATTGGCAGCATTGGATAGACGCATGGAGTCGCGGCGGACAGCAGACCCGCGAGGACCATGAATAGAAAGGATATTATTATATTTCTGGAGTATTGCCTGTATTTCCCCAGGAGCCATCCGGTTGCGCCCTCTCCATCAGCTTCCTGGGCGGTTTCAACAGGGGCGCTGACTTGAGCGGATTTTTGGGTTGTCCCGGCTTTTACGGAGCCGCCCTCCTTTCCCCCAGCAAGGGAGACGGGCAGGGAAAGCGAGGCGGTTTGGGGGGGGAGGCATATATTGGTCACGTCGTTGCAAATTTGTGTCTGGACCAATATAGGGAAACTTTTGCTTTCAGCCGGGGCGCCGGACGCTTCAACGGAGAACTTATATTCGCCCTTGCCGCGGAGGACTGTTGCCTTTACCTTTTCCTCCCTTTCGCCTTCCGGGCTTTTTAATGTATTGACCTTATAGCCGCCTTTTTCCAACTCAGTGAAGTCGAATTCGATTGGGAGAAAGAACCCTTCATCACCGCTGTCAATGTAGGCGTGATGATCATCCGGCACAACCAGCCGGACCGTGAAATCCGCCTTTGAGCCTGGCTCGACCTCGATTTTCGGCTCCAAAAGTTCTAATTGAACCTGAGGGGATGCTTTGGCGTGGCTCAGGATAGGATGGCGCGCCGCAACAAGAAAAAACAACAGGGAAAGCGCTGCCATGAAAACGGCCTTATTTTGCCGGTGGAAAATCATATTTTCTTTTATCTCCAGGAAGGTGGTGGAATTTATAGCCTTTGCGAAGTCATTGGTCAATAGTCATTGATAAGCAGGAAGACACCTAGTGACCAATGACTAATGACTTCGCCAGGCATTAATTTAACTACCGCTTTTTTAAACTCAAATCCAATGTCGTGCGGTTATTTGGGTCCATCCTGAAGGTTTGTGTTGAAGTATCATAACCTTTTTTGGAAATAGCCACATTATAATCGCCGGCCTTTACTTTTTTCAGAATAAAATTTCCATTTCTGTTGGTATAGCCTTGATACTTGACAATCCTCCCTTGTTTAAGCTTGACCTCCGCGTCAGGAACCGGTCCGCCTACATTGGAAGTGGAAAGTTCCAGGCAATTCTGATTTACAATCCAATCGCGAATGGTTTGCAACTGCTTCGCGTCGTTAAGATATGGCCACATGGTGCCTAATTGCGAACCTTTGTCAAGTTTCTGGATTAAAAGAGAATCGGCGCTTCCTGGAGTCAGCATGGCGGGGGCCGTCACATCCGCGTAACTGGCTAAAGGGGAGACGCTCCTTGCCCCATTGGATTTATGGCATATAACGCACTTTGTGTCAAATATCGGCTTTATGTCCTTATCATAACTTATTTCCCCGGTATCCACCCCTGCCTCCATCACCGAACCAGTTAAGCTGTAATCCCTTGCTGGTATGAACACCTTCCCGGGTTTTCCCGCCGCCGGAATATGGCATCCATCATTGTTGCAGCCTCCATAAGCTGCCTTGGCATTCATGAATAATTCACGGCCCTGGTACGCCACGGAAACCTGTAAAGGCGGCGTCATATTTTCATAGAGCCGGAAATTCCCCACCCGGTTTGAATACAGAGACGCCTTTACTCCCATCGCGTCAGTGATCTTGATCAATGCCCCTTCCAACGGAATAGATACTCCTTTGTCCAGGTAGATGGTGCCTGCGACTGAAAACTTGTTTCCATGGCAGCCCTTGCAATCCTGTCCGGCATTATGAAACTCATTGCCGCAACTTTCAGCAAAAACCTGTTGGGATGCAATTCCAAGGATCACGGCAAAAAACAGGAAAAGGGAAAAAACTTTATGCGGAAAAACGGGTTTGAATCTGTTCTTGTTCATTTTAGACCTCAAAAATTTGTTTATTTTTGTGCAACGCCTTTTCCAGTTTAAATTAAAGAATAGAACACGGATAACGCCGATGTAACGGATTTTCGCGGATAAAACTTCTTTTAATCCGTGATAATCAGCACAATCCGTGTCATCAGCGTTCTATTTAGACATGGCGCATCGGAATCCTATGTCGGATTTTCTGACGTCGGCTGGATCATTGCATCGATTTGAAACCCTTACCCTGAATTGGTCGTATTTCCAGGAGCCTCCGCGGGGCGTGAAGGAATCACTCGAGGTTGGAGGGACATGCCCCTTTTCGTTGTGGTTGGAGTACGAGGTTTCTGAGTATAGGTCCCCGGTCCACTCGAAGACGTTTCCCACCATGTCATACGCGCCGTAAGGGCTCTTCCCATTTTCAAAGCTTCCCACTGGGGCCGTGAATTTGTAGCCGTCGGCCGCGGAGTTCGCGGCTGGATTGTAATTGGCCCGGTAAACGCCCCCTTCGTCAGGGGCTTCATTTCCCCAGGAATACAGTCTCCCGTCCGAGGCCCCCCTTGCGGCCTTTTCCCATTCCGCTTCGGTGGGAAGCCTCTTGCCTTGGGAAGCGCAATAAGCCTCGGCTTCATATTTCGCCACCCCGACCACGGGGGTATTATCTTGATTTGAAAAACGGTCTTTTGAATATGCAAGGTCGGCCTTTCCCCAGAAAAGGGGACGGTCAATCTTATATTTTTCCTTCCATGCCCAGCCGTCCTTGGACCAGTATTCCTTCTTTTCATAGCCGCCGTTTTTCCTGAACTCCTGGAATTGGGCGTTGGTCACTTCATACTTATCGATATAAAAGGCGTCCAGATAGTGGGTATGCTGGGGCATTTCATCAGGTTCGCCCTCTCCCTCCTTGCTTCCCATGGTGAAGTTTCCCGCCGGAACGGTTACCATTGCCTCCATGGCATTGCCTTTACTGGATTTTTTTGCCTTTCCTTTGTTTTGAGCGGCCTTTGCCGGTTTTTCCCCGGCATGGGCGAAATCATAACTATTAAAGGAAAGGTAAAAGAGGGATAAAAATAAAAGGGATAAAAAGGCGTATTTTTTCATAAGAGTTTTTCCTTTCTAATAAGAATTAACCACAAAGACATAGCGCGCATGGCCGCAAGCAAAATAAATTTCGACGTATTCAAACGTTCGACAGTTGAAAAACTTGCGCGGAAAACGCAAATTTATGAACGTAATAAATAAAGATCACAAAAATTTTTATCTGATTTTTTTCTTTGTGTGCTTGGTGTCTTTGTGGTAAAAAATCTTCTTAAAAAATAAATAGTGTGGCTGTTCGCTTTAATTATACAATAAACATACCAATTGATTTCAGTGAATGCTTTTTTCTTTTTCGCCTTGTTTTATATGGACCTTTTGAAATCTTTTCGTTGGACGAGAAATCAAAATCTGTCTTTTGGGAAAACAACCTGTCTATGCTTGGAGACATTCAAACTCATTTTATTTCCAGCCTCTTGTGAAACCGGGTCAGGTTTTCACAGCCATTTTTTTTCACGAGCACAACGTCCTCAAGCCGGATTCCTCCCATGCCCCGGTAATAAAGTCCAGGCTCCACTGTGACAATATTGCCGGACTTAAGGACGCAGGATCTTTCATTCACGCGCGGATACTCGTGCAAACCCAAGCCAAGCCCATGGCCGGCGCCGTGGATAAAACCCTCCTTGCCTCTTTTCCCCTCCTTTTTGGGAAATCCGTTCTTCTCGAAATGCCGGAGGACCGCCCCATGCACGACGCGCCCGTCCACTCCGTCCCGGATCATCCCAAAGGCCGTGTCCTGGGCCTCGGCTACAAGGCGGTATGCCTTCCTGGCCAGCTCGTCCGCCTTCCCTTTTACAACGGTGCGGGTGAAGTCGCCGAAATACCCGGTCTTGCAGGACCTTGGGAAAATATCCACTATGATCGTCCGGCCGGCCATCAATGGACCGGACCCCTTGTTATGCGGATTTACCCCCTGGCCGCCGCACGCGACAATGGTGTGGCTTATGGCGCATCCAAGGGAGGTGGCGGTCATGTTGATTTCCACTTGCAGGTCCTCGGCCCTTAGGACCTTCCCATTATAATAAAGCTTCCGGTTATCTCCCACGGAGGAATCATGGAGGATTCTCAAGGCCGCGGCGAACCCCTTTTCCGCTACCCGGACCGATTTTCTCACGCATTCCACTTCCCAATCCGTTTTAACGGTCCGTTTTTCAAAAAAAGGCTCCTTTTTAAAATCCACCTTGAAAATTTTCCGCAGCTGGTCCGCGTATTGTATTGGAAAATCCTCTGGGACAAGGATGGATTTCACGTTCTCTTTTTTCAGGAGCCATGCTACGGCCTCCGCTGAATCGCTGCCCCCGGCCTTGCTTTTCCTTTGTCCCCGCGCCTCGTCAAGGGTCTTGGACAGGGAATATACCTTGTCAACCCTGGCCTGCCCCAAGGCCCTTCCGTATTCCAGGTCGGACATAACCACAGCCGACCCTTTCGAGGTCCTGAAATAGATGAAGGGGTCCGGCACAAAAAAGCCGGCGGCGTAGAGCATGTTCGCGTCCTTTTCGCTGTCGGCGATTATCAATTCCGCGTTGGATTTATTCATAAAAGGAACCAGTCGCTGAGATTTTTGCAAAATGGTTACAAATTATATCAAAATAACGATGTGGTTTACGATAGCGTTCCTGGCGAAAAAAATTCCTATTGTTTTTCAGCGGGGAACAAAATAGAAAAAAGAAGTGGATCACACAAAGGCACGAACTCTTTGAATTTTTATAATAATTCTTCGTGCCTTTGTGCCTTCGTGTGAGAATAAAATGTCAAAGACCAAAAACTTTTTTCATTACCTGCGCGTCTCAATCCTTTTCGCGGTCCTGGCGGTAATCCTCCTTTCCGCGGCCGGGGGCTTTCTGGCCAAGCCCCAAAAACTGGAAGTGGACCACGGGGTAGTCATCGACGAAAACTCACTGGACCCCACGAAAATCGAGCCTGTGGAAGCCGGGGACCGGCTTACGCCCCTTATAACTTACACCCTTGACGCCTCTGACGTCGAGAAATGGACCTACTTCGATTTTTCAAGGGGAGGCGTCGTGGAAGACGCGGAAATGAACTCCCTGGACTGGGACTTGGCCTTCAGGAGGGCAAGGATATTGACCAATAGCGGCGCCAACAACAAGAGCGGCAAGGGGGGGGCAATGGCAATGGAATCAAAGGCCCTGGATAAAATCGCCCAGGTCCCGGAAAACAAAAATTTTGAAATAGATTACAGGCCGTACAACAAGGCCGAGAACGAAAATCCGGCCCTGGCAAAATGGTATAATTATAATTACATCAACCACAGGCTGGATCCGAAACCGGAAGTGTATATCATAAAGACCGCTGATGGGAGGTTCGCGAAAATAAGGATACTGACTTATTATTGCAGGGGCGAAAAGGCCGGATGCTATACTATCCAGTATGTGTACCAGGGCGGAAACTCCACCGGATTCTGACCCAAATCATGGTAGTCTCTCGAAAAGCTATCAAAGATATTTAAAATTTTAGATTGAAAAAATATAAAAAATCTGCCACAAATCTGAAATCTAAAATCGCAAATCTAAAATTAATTTCATCTATGGCTTGATAAAAATATGCGCCACACCCCATCCTCCCTCCATTTTCCCTCGGTCACTTATTGGGACGCGATATTATTTTTCCTGGCGTGGTTCTATTTCCTTCTGTTTTTCTCCACCTTCCCACAGCTTGAAATCCGGCTCTCCTTTCTGATCAACTCCGTCATAGGCGTTATATTCTGGCACGAGTATTTTCATTTTGTGGCCGCCACGGCAATGTCTTTGCTCCTAGGGGCCGGTGAAAAAGACAGAAACCACGCCGCTTCCTTTAAGAAAGCTTCAGGAACATTTTCGTATGTCTTCCAAATTCTGGCGGTCCTCTACCTCTTCCTCTTTCCGTCAGGGCTGCTTCTCGGCTATCTGCCGCTTACCCTGGAATTTCACTGGACCTTTTTCCTCTCGCCCCCAGGGCTCATGTTCTGTGAATTCATGGCCGGCTCTTTCCTTGACATGGGGGGGAAAACCGCAAGAGAGGAAATCGGTATCCGTTTCATAAGCAGAATCCACAGCCTGACCGTGAACGTGCCCATGAAGGTTTTTTTCAAGAAACGCTTGGTCAGGTCAATAATCACCGGCGCTGGTCCAGCCGGGAGCCTGTTCCTTGGCGCGTTTTGCCTGTTGAACCCCGGTGGCGCCCTGAACCATTTTTTCCAACCGGATATCAGTCCGCCGTCGTTTGCAACGGTGGCCTTCGCCTCGGCTTGCCTCCATCTTGTACTGGGCCTGAGCACTTTTATGCTTGGCCTGATTCCGCTTCGTGCCTTCCGCTTTCAGGACGGGGCGGCTGCTGTGGAAAAATGGAGGCGCAAAGAGGCGGCATTCGACGTCGGGAACGGGCCTGAGGAAATAATAAAGGCCGGAAAATTTATCCGAAAGATGCGGGCCCTGGAAGATTTTTTTGACAAATTGGAACATTCAGAAGCGAATCCCGATAAGACCATAAAGAACATAATGGACGGCTTTGCGAAACTTAGAGAGGACGCTTCCCTCGATATTTACGATCCACACGCAGAATTGAGGAAAGACCTGGAAAAAATCTTACAAAAAAATACAATCACCGTGAGAATAATCAAACGACTCTGCCGCCGTTTTGATAATATAGAGCGGGGCATGCGGACGGTCCATCCGAATCTCATGGCGCTGGTGCGTCCCCACCCCGACAATCCGTGGCGCAGGGAGATAGATTGGGAGGAATTGGAATGGTACCCGGAGGAGGCGCGCGCCGTGTTGACGAGTCTGGAGCAGACCCTGGATTCCGGCGACAGGAAAAAAATCGAAGAAACCATCGCGGCAATCCCAGGCGTCATGCGACTCGCGGTTTCAGAGGTCCCGCAGGACATTCTGTTCAAATCACTTAAGATACTGGAGGCAATCATGGCAAAGGGTCCTGGCGGCCCTGATACAATGAAGGCGATCTTTAATTCATTTTATCTCGCCGCCGGCTACGCCGAGGAGTTGGAAGTTGACCAGCCACCGGTCCTTAAACGCGGCATAGCGGTCAAAATCGGCTTGCTGAAGGAGGCCGGAGGGTTTACAGCGGAGAATTTTCCTGATTTGGGGGAAACCCTCAGGAAATGGGCCTTCCCTTGATTTCAGTGTGAAAAAAAATTTAACAGGGAATGGAACGCGGATGACACGGATAAGACGGATTTGCGCGGATAAAAAATTGTTTTTTGAAAAATCCGTGCGGACCCGTCCCATCCGCGTAATCCGCGTTCTATATCTTTTCTAAAATTGTAAGAGACGAATTCTCAAATATTCAGTGTAAGTATCTGGCGCGTCTGATTTCCAGGGCCACTGCCTCAGCGGCCTTTTTTGAGGCCCCTCTCCTGCCCTTCAAAAAAGACCCGGCCCTTTTCGCAAGTTCCTCTCTTTTATCATCGTCTTCCAGAACCTCTCTGAAATGGCCGGCGAATTCAGCTTTATCCTTCAATTCCACCGACAGCCCTGCCTCTTTCAAGGCCGCCCTCGCCTCTTCATAATATTGCACATAAGGTCCGTGAAAGGGCGCCTTGCCGGCGGCCACCGGTTCCAGGAGGCTGTGTCCTCCACCTGGAGGAAAAATGCTTTTTCCCACGAAGATGGCGTCGCAAATAAAATAAACAGCGGCAAGCTCTCCTATGGTATCCAGTAAAATGACGTCCTCGCTTCCTCTGGCTTGCCGCTCCAGGGCGGACCTTTTTACGTAACTTTTCCCTTTCTCCCTCAGTATCTTCTCTATATGGGGGACGCGTTCGAGTCTCCTTGGGGCTATAATCAACAGCAGATTCTCGATTCCACGCCTCAACTCGTCAAAGACGTCCAGCATGAATTCCTCTTCCCCTTCATGGGTGTTTCCGGCCATTATGACCTTTTCCCCAGGGCCAATGGAAAACACCTTTTTATAAGTTTCCATTTCTGCCTGGCCAGCCATGCGAAGGGTGTCGTATTTTATGTCGCCAAGGGAAATTATTTTCCCCTCGTCAACGCCCAATTCCTTGAACCTGCCTGAAACCGCCGCGTCCCTGGCCATTACGAGATCAAACATGCTGAAAAGGGGGCGCGCGAAAAAACCAATGGACTTGTGATTCCTGAATGACTTTTCCGATATCCTGCCGTTCACAAGCACAGAGACCGCCCCGAACTTCTTCCCGCAATAAATAAGGTTCGGCCAGAACCCGGTTTCAATTATTAGAATGGCCGCGGGCCTGACCTTTTTCATAAGACTGGAGATGGCCGGGTAAAAGTCAAATGGAGTGTAAAAGATTTCCAAGGCGTCTGGGAAAACCTTTTGCGCCCGGCGATACCCTGCCTCGGTTGTGACCGAGACCACGAAGGCGAATTCATCGATTAAATTTTTCAATTCCCTTATCACCGGCTCCGCGGTTGCTATTTCTCCAACAGACACAGCCTGTAGCCAGATTATTTTTTTTCCAACGGCCTTTTCCCGGCTGATGGAGAAGAACCCGAAGTGCTGAAGCAAATTCCTTCTTTTCTTGCCGGACACAATGGAGGCCAATGGGAACAAGACAAGGATTAAAGGGAATAAAAGGAACCAAAGAAGGTTGTAAAGGAATAGCATGGGGGAAGGGGATAGGGAGAATAAAATTCCAAATGGCAAATAACAAATCCCAAAGAACTTAACGCCCTTAGTTAGTGTGGGCTATAAAGAATTGACATCCCCCTAACCCCCTTTTTTCAGGGGGAATATCTCAAAAATTTCCCCCTGGCAATGGGGGATCAAAGGGGGGTGTTCTTCATGTATCTATTTGATTTTAAAAGATTAAACATGGAAATTCCTATGCTATAAAAGGCTAGCCAAAAATATTTGAAATTTTCAAAAAAGGCGCAATGTTTTTCACCTGCGGAGTTACTTTTCTTTTGATTGCGGCGAAGCCGCTCTATGAAAAGTTACTATAAACCTTAAGTAATGTCAAAATTAATCCCATTCACATTCACTTGACAGTTTACGGATTTTGCTATGCGATTTTAGCATAATTGATAGGAGTGTGGAATATGCCGGCAACGATACCCGTGGATGTATACGAGGAATTTGAAAAAGGGCTTGGCAAGGATGAGCTGCTCGGCGCGATAAGAAAGGAATTTGTAACGAGGGAATTATTTGAGGAGAGAATGAACACCCTCAAGGTTGAGTTGGAAGGGAAGATCGAACATAGCAGGACAGAACTGGAAGGAAAAATTGATAAGCTGAATCAGAAGTTCAACTTTATTATTATCCTGATGATCATAGCCCTTACCCTGATGAACCCCGTAATGGCTGAAGTGATAAAGGGGTTTTTGAAGTAGGGGCCAACCCATTTTTGATTTAAGATTTTAGGCCCTTATAAATTCACATCGACACAAAATTGTCTATGTTTGGTAACATGCTGAAAACAAAAGAATTATCAATGCCTAAAAGCCTTAATTTGGATATTGATTCATTTGGATTTTATTTGAAATTTGGATTTTGACATTTGAAATTTTTTGTATGCGTTGCCCCAAAGGGGCCACTTTTTCCGGGCGAAATCCCGGAAAAAGCGTAGATACTTACATAGCCATTCTAAGAGATTATCTCTCAGAATTTCCCGCGGTTGACAGTTATCAGTTTCCAGTTGACAGGGGATCTGGTCATTTGAAATTAGCCATTGGCCATTGAGTAAAAGGCGAAGGGGCAAGGGGGGGAGAGACAGGGTTTAAAATCTGAAATCAAAAAGGAGAGACTGTTCAGACCAGCACATAAAAATTAATGAATTTTAGGTTTAAACCTCTTGTCTGTTTCAACCCAAATAATAATAAAAACAGAAAGAATAACCACTACCAAAAATGTAATGCCAAGATATGTCATGTTTCTATCTCCTTTCCATCTAAAATTATTGCCGCGATTAAAGGCAATATAGTTGCAAAAATACCCACAACTAAAACCCATTCTTTTATCGCGGATGGATTCGTTACTTGGGCAATTATAAAAGCGGCAAAATCTATCTTAGCTATGTCATATAAAAATTTGGCAAAATTATCTTTTTGTTTGTTCGTCCTTATTACCATAATTTAATTTACCACTTGCTTTTTTTTATGTCAAACGACCATCAATTAAAATCCATTTATAAGAATGAATGGTCAAAAAAAATAAAATCCCAAATTCCGCTCGTTACAGATTTGCCCAGCAATTCTGAGCGAAGCGAAGAATCTCAAGCCTTTCGTGTTTCACCGGGAATTGCTGAGAGTTTCCGCTCGTCGCGGATTTGTAATCCGCGATGCGGCGCCTTCGGGATTTGAAATCCCCCTCCACGGATTACAAATCCGGGTGGAAGTTGCGCTACAGGTTGCAAACCTGTAGCGAGCGGCCCTATAAAAACAAAATATCCTGTACTGCCTTGCTAAATTTTCTTGGCGGGGATATGGAAGGCAATTGTCAATTTTTAATTGGAGCGGAACGCAGGCTTATAATCCCCGAAATCTAACCAAAAATATTTGAAATTATTTTTAGCCGCGAAGATACACAAAGAACCGCCAAGAAAAAACTTAGCGAAACTTAGCGGTCTTAGTGGCTATATTTTTTGTCCCGCGAAGGGCAAAAAAAAACGGCCTAGCCCTTTAGAGCTAGGCCGTTAGTCTAAATAGACAAATGGTCAATCCTTGGCACAACGAACGCTGGACCCGAAGCTCATGGTACCGCTACTTCTGTACACGATGCCGTCGCCGTAGTACAGGTCACGGCGCCACGCGCCCGCTGAAGAGTATCCCGTAGCCGACCACAAGAAACCGTAGTAGCCCACGTTGCTGAACGTCCCGTTTCTGTGGCGGTAACCACCCGGAAGAGCTGTAAATCCGCTGCTGTTGTCAGCTCCTGTATTTGGGCTAGCCCAATGAGTTGTTCCGGCTTCTTTCATCTTGCCGCCAGCCACGCTGCTGCCTCCAAGATAGTTTTCAAGCGTTGTCCATTCAGAATCGGTAGGCAAATGCCAGCCTGCAGGGCACAGGCCTCTGCTGTCAGTTGCCGCATGCCAGGTATATAAGCGGCCGTAAATAGAGGCATTGCTTTCAGTTGCATTATACGCCCACTGGTACTTCGGCGAGGTCTCGGCTGAAATATCCGCTGTGGTAGTGGGAATGGCAGTGCCGTCGCGGTATTTAGTTACTTTAAGGTTCTCTTTCATCCATGTCTGCGCGCCTATGGTAACCGTATTGTAAACATTGCCGTCAATGTCGGTTACTGTAATATTACCAGTAGTCGTAGCAGAAATAGCATATGTTTCCGCCTTCACTGTCTCGGTGTTCCCATTCACGTCCACGCTGAAGTATTTCAAGATCGTGGTTGCGGAGATGGTTATTGGAGTTGCATAAACAGTTGAAAGAGTTGAGGGAGTTGAACCGTCCGTGGTGTAAAAGGTTTGGTAGCACCCGGAGCCGGAATCGGAACATGTTAGAGTGACCGATTGGGCAGAGGTGAAACTGCCGCCTGAGGGCGAGGCGGTGGTGGCCGGGGCCGTGGTATCGGAAGTAGTGGTTCCTCCAGTGTTGCCGCCGGACGTAGCCCCGCCTGACGTTCCACCGCCCGTTGAACCTCCGGTGGTTCCGCCCGTTGAACCTCCGCTGCTACTCCCGCCTGTGGAACCACCAGTCGTTCCGCCGCTTGTGGAACCGCCGGAACTGCCGCCACCGCCGGATGTGTCAACGCAGCCCGCGCTCGATTTGCACTTCATGTAAAGATTCATGTCAATAAACTCACCCTTATATTCCATCTTTTTCACATTATTTTGATACCCGGACTTTTTGGTGGTTATCGTGTATTTGCCGGATTTCATTCCTGAAAAAAACAATAAAACCCGTCGTCTTCCGAATACTCGGTTAAAAGCTTTTGTCTTCCATTGCGCAGCCTCGCCTGCAGCTTGGCGTTAGCGACCTCGGTTTTTTCCTTATAGTCCAGAACAAACCCGGAAATGCCGCATTCATCAGCCGCAAGAGAGGCGGTTGACGGTTCCCGGTTCCCGGTTTCCAGTGGAGTTGAAAATTTAGCCCTATGGCGGCTTTTTTTGCCAGCCGCTTCCGACGAGCCAAGAAAGCAGGAGACGGCATACACAGCGCATATAGCGCAAATGAAAATAAACGCCTTTGTGAAGAATTTTTGCATAGACATTATTGAGCCTCCTCTTTAAATTTTTAAATGCTTAAACATTTTTTTAGCTTCGCGATTTCCTTTGCGAACTTTGCGCCTTTGCGGTAAAAATAAAAAAGCCCGTTTGACGCCTCATACCGGCTTTTCAAACGGGCTTTTGAATTTAAAACAAAAGAATGAATCAGAAGAGAAGATAAGATACAGTTGGTTGGTTGCGCGAGCGAGCGAGGAAATAATCATGTCAAAGGAGTATGTAAGAAATAAAGGTCTTTGGATTTATAAAAAAATAAACTGGAGCGTCAATAATACGATTTTCATTATTTGCTTGTCAAAAACTTTAGTAGTTCACTTTAGCCGCTCAGCCTTTTTGGGCCATGCAGAAGATAGTATCAAAAAATCCACGCGAGGCGAGGATGTCCTTGTATTCTCCATTTATCCGCCGCAGCCAAGGGTTCAGGCTGTTTACGAATTCAACGTTCCGTGGCGTTTTCTTGAAAGACGTGACTTGATAGCCGCGTCCTGACTGCCTGGAAGCGCCCTTGACCGGGCTGTCGTTTTGAAGCCAGTTCAGGTGGTTGGCGAGGCCGTACTCGTTAAAAGAAGAAAATTGGAATTGTAAACCGCTATCGCCAAGCAGCCTGGACAGGCTATTCTGGGTAAAATATAGTTCGTGGTGCGGGACAAAATAGAGTTCCTGAAATTTTTTAAGGTCGAACGCCTGGACCAAGGCGTCGTCAAAACAGGGGACTTCAATGGCCAGCCGCCCCCCCGGTTTTAACAGCTTAATGGCTTCCACTAAAAAACTTCCAGGATCATAGAAGTGCTCAAGCACATGGAACATGCAGATGAGGTCAAATTCTTTCCCGCCGAAGTCTATTTCGTTCAGCGGTTTGTCGCGAACGTCAAGCTTGAGCCTTGTCCTGCAAAATGCGGCCAGTTCCTCGTCCAGTTCAACTCCTACGCACCTTTCCACATTAGGGGCCGCTATATACAGAAACCCGCCGGAGCCGCATCCGATCTCCAGGACTGAGGAGGCTTTGTCCAAACAGCCCTTAGCCTTTAGAAACCGCTCCCATTGAAGCTCATATTTTTCCTCAAAGGCCGCCTCCGGCGTGGCGCTTGAGGAATCGCCATACCTGTACGGCACGGTCTCTCTCATCTTGCCGTCGCGATAGTAATCAGCGCTGTCCCCGGGCTCAGGCCTTTCATGGACCTTATAAACCAGGCCGCACCCCTCGCAACGGACCCATAGGGCCCCCTCGCTTTCTTTTTTAAAGACAACGGGTCCTGGCGGATTATGGCAGATGGGGCAGGGCTTTGCTTGGCTCATGGAGTGAGGGGCATATTCTTAAATTCAATAATTTAACATCGAACACTGAACATCGAACATCGAAAAAGAAATAAAGGATTTAAAACGTAAAACAAATTTTTCTTATTTCGATGCTGGACGTTCGATGTTGGGCGTTCGATGTTCAGGTTTTTTTCTCTTCGCTCATATCAAAATTTATTTTGATTGCCGCCATGCCGCGCTATGAGAGTTTTGCCTTCTTCAGATTTTCGATAAAGGGAGAACGTATAACCCCTTTTTCAGTGATGATGGCGTGTATGAGGGCGTTGGGAGTCATGTCAAAGGCGGGGTGGGCGACCTCTATATCTTCCGGGGCAAATCGCTTGCCACCGATATGGGTCACTTCCTCCCGGCTCCTTTCCTCTATTGGGATTTGCTCGCCGCTTTCAAGGTTCAGATCAAGGGTGGAGATGGGGGCCGCGACGTAGAAGGGAATACCGTGCTCCTTCGCGAGAACAGCAAGGCTGTAAGTCCCGATCTTATTGGCCACGTCCCCGTTGGCGGCGATGCGGTCCGCGCCGACTATTATCAGGTCGATTTCCCTCTTTCGCATGAAATAACCCGCCATGTTGTCGGTGATCAATTTCACCGGGATGTTGTCTTCCTTCAATTCCCACGCGGTGAGTCTTGCGCCTTGAAGAAAAGGCCGGGTTTCGTTGGCGTACACGCGTATCTTTTTCCCGGCTTCAACCGCGGCCCGGATGACCCCCAATGCCGTGCCGTACCCGGCAGTGGCAAGGGCCCCGGCGTTGCAATGGGTCATGACCGTTGCCCCGTCCCTTATGAGTTCCTGGCCATGCCTTCCCATGGTTTTATTGGTTTCAATGTCCTCCTGATAAATTCTATGGGCCTCTTCCTTGAGCCTTTCCTTTATTTTTTTCACGCTCCCGTTGGCGACGGATTCGCCGGTCCTTTTCATCCGTTCTATGGCCCAAAAAAGATTCACCGCCGTCGGGCGGGAAGAGGCCAGAATATCGCACTGCTTCTCCAATTCCTTGAAGAAAAACAATGGGTCCTCGGTATCAATGGCCTGGGCGGCAATGGAAACCCCCATTGCAGCGGCGACTCCTATGGCCGGTGCCCCGCGAACCACCATTTTCCTGATGGCCTCGGCGACTTCCGGGCCGGTTTTGCATTCAATGTAAATGGTCTCGCACGGGAGCCTGGTCTGGTCGATCATGCGGACTATGCCGTCGTTATACTCAATGGTTTTAAACATTTTAAACTCCTGTCAGCGTCTGATATTGGCTTGCTCAAGCCGTCTGGAAAGAATTTGCGAGAATTTCTTGAAGAATTTCAGTTGCAGGGAAAGGCTGGCCTTTTCCAGGACCGAGGCGTCGACCCTGATTGTGCAGCAATCGTGGTCGGCGGTAACGTGGGCGGTGCGCGGAGAGCCGTCCAGGATGGACATCTCCCCAAAGGTGTCTCCCTTTTCCAATTTCTTCAGCAAGGCGCCGTCCTTCATCACATTGGCCGACCCCTTGATGATGATAAAAAAACTTCGGTCACGGTCGCCTTCGCTGACTATTTTCTGGTCGTCCGGGTGCTTGGTGAACACGTTCCTGAACGTCAGTATCTCCAATATTTCCGCTCTTGTCAGGTCCCTGAAAAAATCGCTGGCCTCCATGAGTTTGACCTTGGCGGAGTTTTCGCGGAAAATTCTCTCCTGCTCCTCCGGACTCAGGAGAGAGCCGGTTGCGGCTTGAGCCGGTTCTGGTTTTTTCGCGGTTGGAGCCGCCGGGGCGGCGGAGACCAGTTTTTCAAGGTCCTTTGTGGGGCCGGCCTGCAAAGTGGCGATTTCGTTGGCCCTGGTAAGCCTTTCCGCCAGGGCCATCGCGATCCTTCTCATTAATTTATACCGCAGGTCCTGGGTCCCCTGCTCATCAACGGCCTTCCCGTTGATTTCCAGCAACTGGGTCCCGTCCTCCCTTGCCTTGATCAAGGCGCTGCGCGGGCTCTCCGTGATATAGGAGACCTCCCCAAAGCATTCTCCAGGGGTCAAAACCGCGAGCAGGGTGTTGTGGACTATAACGTTAACGCTTCCATCGATGATAACGTAGTAAAGATAATACTCCTCATTATCGAAATCGTCCTGGCAGAGAATGTCCTCCCCGGTATTCAGGCTCTTGGCCTTGCAAAGAAGGAGTATTTCGTCCAGTTCGTCGTATGTGAATCCGCTGAAAAATTTATTGCCTGATATTTTTTTTTTATCGGCTTCCATGGACGAAAAAAGAGGGGGGAGAAATATGGCGCCCCCGAGAGGATTCGAACCTCCGACCTATGGATTAGGAATCCATTGCTCTATCCTACTGAGCTACGGGAGCTGACAGGAAAAATGTTAGCACACAGGGTGAGGAAAAATCAATCGGCCATGCCGCCATGCCAAAGCCCAGCCAAGGACAGCGATATACTGAAATAAATGATCCCCGCCGCAAGCGGCGGGATATTTGTTGAAGATTTTTTTATAACATCCCGCTCGGTCCCCCTTTTCCAAGGGGGAATCAGTAGTGGCCGGTGAAAAGTCGAATAAATTCAATTGGTTGCTGTCTGGGGCTGCAATATTTCTGGTGACATCTGGCTGCAAGGCGCATGAAATCTCAGTTTTCTCAAAAACCGAGACTGACAAAATCTGTAGCAAAGTGTAGAGCGAGGCATTGA
>JACRGO010000175.1 GCA_016212295.1 Nitrospinota bacterium
AGAAGCTGTCTTGAAAAAACATTACGGTCCGCCGGCTTGCAAATACAGCCACGAAAATACTTAACACACCCCGGCCTTCGGCCACCCCTCTCAAGAGGGGAATGTATAGATGATGTCGCCTTTTCAGTAGGCAAACTATGGGATTAACTAACTATGCCTGGTGGCAAGCCGTTGGAAATCATGCTGGCGGCGACTAAAAAATTTATTCCTTTAAAAATTCCCCTCTTGAGAGGGGTGGCCGAAGGCCGGGGTGTGTCAGCGGGCTTCATATTCCAACCGCATGCTTGGATAAACATTTTTTTCAAGACAGCTTCTTAATCTGTGCTACAAACTTATAAAACTTTGTTTTTTAACGCAGTTTTTTCCAGTTCAAGTTTCAAGTTAACTAAAGTTGTGGTAGAAAATTTTTTATTTTTAACTTTAGTCACTTTAGATCACTTTAGGCACTTTTAATTTGGTTGCGGCCAAAGACCGCGCCATGGATTCTTTGTGTCCTTTGTGGTTAATTCTTTTTTGGAGGCCCCGGCATGAAAAAGGAATTTGCAGCAGTTTTTTTTGTTTTAATGGTTCTTGCCTTTTGCGGCGCAAGTTCAGCGCAGGTCCAGCCCACTTCCAAGCAGGTCCTGAAAAAGGGGACCGAAGTCACCGGACCGTGCAGCGGGAGTTATTGCGACATCCCCGATCCTATACCAATGGATTACCCCTGCCACAATGATATCATCTGGACCGAGTTCGGCATGTATAGCGAGTCAACCAAGGATTATGATAGTAACCAAGTGGGAAAAATCCAGGGCGGGCGCGGCGAGGCGTGTACAACATACGGAATTGGAGGAACAGCCGGACCCATAATATTAAACGACAGCGGCAAGTACAGGATGCGGACATACCACCAGGTCCAAGACATGACGTATGGCGGCTATGGGTGGGACACGACAAGCGACACCACCGGCACGACCGATGTTTTTTTTACCGTGGAAGGTTCAGCTAACGATCCATGCGACGGAGACCAGAACAGGATTGTAAGTCTTCAAAACGGAAACGGGGTTGATTTACCGAAACAGACCCGTGAAAGCATGGGTTTCAAAGGCGGCACCCTAGCAAGGGGGCAGACCATTAATGTCCCGAAAGACATAGGCGGAGGCGGCATAGAAGTCCAGATGGGAGACGGGTCCGTGTTCCGTTTCGCGGGCGGGAGTAAATTGAAGCTTGGAAAATGCGTCAAGGGAAGCAAAGCCTTTGAGCTGAATATCACGCTTCTTCTCGGCAAGATATGGGCGGAAGTGGAGGCGCCTTTTAAAAGCGGGAACCCTCCGGTCATTCAAACCGAACGCGCCACCGCCGCTGTGCGCGGCACAAAGTATTCCCTGGCCTATGATTCAGCCGGACAGCTTACAACCTTGAATGTGACGGAGGGGAAAGTGTCGTTCAGGAACCTCACAGGCGTGAACAAGAAAACGCTTATAGTCAAGGCCGGCCAAACCGCCACCCAAAAGGGATCAAACCCTCCAGAACTTGTAAAATAAATGGGCCTCATTAATTTCGCCATAAAAAATCCCGTCACCGTGCTGGTCGGGGCCTTCTTCCTCTGCCTCTTCGGGATGATCTCGGTTTTCGTCCTGCCTATTCAGCTCACCCCTAACGTTGACAAGCCTGAGATCACCATAACCACCACCTGGGAAGGCGCAAGCCCCCAGGAGGTGGAGCGCGAGATCATCAAGGAGCAGGAGGAAAAACTCAAGTCCATCCACGGGCTTAAAAAACTGACCAGCCAGAGCGTGGAAGGCACGGGGACCATCAACATGGAATTCCTGATCGGGACCGACCTGTCCAGGGCCCTTCTTGACACCTCCGACAAACTCCGGCAAGTCAGGAAATACCCTGAAAACGTTGACCAGCCCACGATGGACACAGGGGGCAGCGTGGAGTCCAAGGCCATAGCATGGTTCATCCTTAAGAGCAATCCCCCGATTCCCGACATTGAAAACCTCAACGACTTCATTGATGACTTCGTGAAGCCTCGCATGGAGCGCGTGCCGGGGGTCAGTTCCATTAACATCGTCGGCGGGGTTGAGCGGGAAGTCCAGGTGAAGATCGACCCTCAAAGACTCGCAAGGCGGGGCCTGTCCATGACGGAGGTCCGCGACGCGCTCCGGCTCCACAACTCCAATATCTCGGCCGGGGACATTGACCAGGGCAAGAGGGCCTATGTGGTCCGCACGGTTGGACAGTACCAGTCCCTGGAATCGGTCATGGAGACCGTCCTGCGGCGCAGCGGCGACGAGGTCGTCTATTTGAAGGACGTGGGCACGGCTGAGTACGGGTACAAGGAGCAAAACATGGTGGTGCGGGCCAGGGGACAGCCCGCCATAGCCATGAACGCCACGCGCCAGAGCGGATCAAATGTCATTGAGGTAATGGACGGCATAAAGAAAACCATCAGGGAGATAAACGAGGAAATATTGAAGCCGCGCAACCTTGAGTTTGTGCAGGTATACGACGAGACGATCTACATCAAGCAGGCGATTGACCTGGTGATAGAAAACCTGTGGGTGGGCGGGCTCCTGGCCGTCTTCATACTTCTGCTCTTCCTAAGAAACCTTGAAAGCACTTTTCTCATAGCGATATCCATCCCCATAAGCGTGATAGGGACGTTCCTCTTCCTCGTGGCCCTGGGCAGGAACCTTAACGTCGTGAGCCTGGCGGGCATTGCCTTCGCCGTCGGCATAGTGGTGGACGATTCCATAGTCGTGCTGGAAAACATATACAGGCACTTGCAGGCCGGGGAAAAGCCCTTCGACGCCGCGCTCAAGGGCGGCATGGAGGTTTGGGGAGCCGTATTGGCCAGCACGTTGACGAACATGGCCGTGTTCATACCGGTCATCTTCGTGGAAGAAGAGGCGGGCCAGCTCTTCCGGGATATCGCCGTTGCCATAAGCGGCGCGGTTGGACTCTCCCTCATCGTGTCGGTCTTTTTTATACCGATGGCCGCGGCCCGCATCCACAAGGTGGTGGATGAAAGCAAGGAAGGCGGCGTTCACGGCCTGTTCGGCCTTGTCGCGCTCGGCTCCGCTTTCACGAACAGGACCGTTGAGCTTGTAAAGTGGATCAACAGGAGCGTCTTCTTGCGCGTTGCCACGGTCGCGTCAATGACGCTCATATCCCTGGTCCTGAGCTACGCCCTTTTCCCGCCGATGGGGTATCTGCCGGAGGGAAACCAGAACATGGTCATCGGACTCATCATCCCGCCCCCTGGATACAGCAAGGACGAGTTCAACAGCATGGGGGAAAAAGTCGAGAGAGTCCTGCTGCCTTATTGGAACGCCAAGCTGGGGTCAAAGGAGGCCAGGGACCTGGGCGGCATCCCGCCGATTGATAATTTCTTTTTCGTGGCAAGGGGACAAAACGTCTTCATGGGTGTGAGCAGCAAGGACGATGGAAACGTCAAGCCCCTGGCGGGCTTGATACAAAAGGCGACCGCTGATATTCCCGGCGCCTTCTCCTTTTCCTTCCAGAGGTCCCTGTTTGAAACCGGCCTGGCGACAGGGGATTCCATTGACGTTGAGGTAAGCGGGACCGACATGAAAAATATCGTCCAGACGGCGGGGATGCTGATGATGGACATCGCCCAGAAGATGGTTTTCCCAAGGCCGGACCCTCCGAACTTCAACCTTGGGGGACCTGAGATACAATTCGCCCTGAAGGAAGACAAGGCCGCTGAACTGGGCCTGAGCGTGGAAGACGCCGGATTCATCCTGCGGACAATGGTCGACGGCGCGGTCATAGGGGATTTTTGGGACAAGGGCGACAAAATAGATTTGAAGCTGCTGTCTTCAGCCGGGTCCGTGAAATACGTGGAAGACCTTGACGCCCTGCCGGTGGCCGTTAGCGCCAGTGGACTGGTCCCGCTTTCTTATTTCGTTGAGAAACAAATGGTGGAGTCCCCGACCCAGATCAACCACATTGAGGAAAGAAGGGCCGTTAAGCTCGTGGTAATGCCTCCCCACGGCATGGAACTTGAGACCGCCATGAAGAAGTTGACCGAGGAAATCATCAAGCCGATGAGGGAAAATAAACTGGTCCCCCAGGACGTGGATATCATGCTGGCAGGGACCGCTGACAAGCTCACAGCCACCAGGGAGGCGTTGAAATGGAATTTCATTCTCGCCCTCCTGATCACTTATCTTTTGATGGCCTCCCTTTTCGAGTCCTTTCTCTATCCCTTTGTCATCATGTTCAGCGTCCCCCTGGCCTCGGTGGGTGGGTTCATGGGCTTTTATCTGGTCCATAAGTTCACAGGCCAGCAACTGGACATCCTTACCATGTTGGGCTTCATCTTGTTGATAGGCACAGTGGTGAAAAACGCCATCCTTATTGTCCACCAGGCCTTGAATTATATGCGCGACCACGGAATGGGCCACGACGACGCCATAGTTGAGAGCGTAACGACGCGCATCCGCCCCATCTTCATGAGCACGCTGACCACCATCTTCGGCATGCTGCCCTTGGTGCTTTTCCCGGGGGCAGGGAGCGAGTTGTATCGCGGCCTTGGGAGCGTGGTGGTTGGGGGTCTAGTCGTTTCCACGATTTTTACCCTGTTCGTGGTCCCAAGCCTCTTCAGCCTGGTTCTATCATTCAGAAAAAAACCAGAGGGGATTTAAAAGAAATGGAACGCGGATGACGCGGATTAAGCGGATTTTCACGGATAAAAATTTTTTTAAAAAATCCGTGTAGATTCGTTCTATCCGCGTCATCCGCGTTCCATTCTTTTTTAAGTTGTTGCAATTAATAGCCGCCTATGCAATTATTATTAAAAATCACGATTTCCTAATTTTTTTGAGATTTTACCGGCATGTACGAGAAATATTGGGGACTCGAGGTGCCTCCCTTCGAGAACGTTCCCGATCCAAGATTCATCTACTGGTCCTCCAACCACGAGGAGGCATATATGCGCCTGATGTACGCCGCCAAGGGCAGGAAGGGGGCGGCCATGCTCACAGGCGAGGTAGGGAGCGGCAAGACCACCCTCAGCAGGGCCTTCGTGCAGGAACTGGCCGCCAGCAACCAATTCGATATAGCCCTTATAGCAAACCCCAGCCTTCCGCCAAAGGAATTTCTCCAGGAGATACTCTTCCAGTTCGGGGTGGGGAAAATCCCGCCGGAGGCCAACAAGACGGACCTGCTTCACATGCTGAACGCCCACATGCTGCAAAACATGAAAAAAAACAAGGAAAGCCTTATAATAATAGATGAGGCCCAGATCATCGAGGACGAACGGACCTTTGAGGAAATCCGGCTCCTTTTGAATTTTCAGTTGAACGAACGGTTTCTTCTGACCCTTATCCTGCTCGGCCAGCCTGAGCTGAAGGAGATGGTCGAGGCCATCAAGCAACTGGATTCCCGTATCTCCATTAAATACCATCTCGGCCATCTGGATTTGAAGGAGACCGCGAATTATATTTTGTTCCGTCTCAAAAAGGCCGGGATGCAAAAAAACGTATTCACAAAGGAAGCCATCATCCAGGTCCACGAGCACAGCGGCGGCATACCGCGCCGGATCAACAATGTCTGTGACCTGGCGCTTCTGGTGGGATATAGCGCTCAAGCCAAGGTCATTGATTCCAGGCTGATCCAAAAAGTCATAAGCGATTCAAGATAAAAGGTAAAAATGGTGAGACTAACAGATATCATAAAAGGCGATACCGGGCAGGAAGATCCCAAGGACAAGGAAAAACCTCTTGGGGACGAAGGGTTCCCTGGCGAGGGCGGCAAGGGGGGCGGTTACAGCCTGAAAAACGTGGGACAGGATTTCCGCCAGCGCTCCGGGGTATTTTCCTCCAAGGAGGCCCCTCCAATGGAAAAGGGAGGAATGAGCTTAAAGGGCCTTCTAAGCAGCCAAAAGGAGTCGGAAAAAGTGGAAGAGAAAAAACCTTCCATCCCAAGGGGCGAAATCGAGAAGATCTATTCCACGATGTTCCAATACATCAGGTTCATTTCCGAAAAGGTGAAAAGGAATGAACCTTTTAATTTAAACGAGGGGCTGAAGATGATCGATTTCATCATCAGGACCCCCGACGCCCTGGACATTCTCTATGGCAAGGCCGTTGCCATTACATCGGATACGGATATCCTCTTCGCCAATTTCGTGAACGTTTCCATCTATGCCATGAAGATTGGGCTGGATTTGAAATATGACGCTCAGAGGCTCATCCAACTGGGGATCGCTGGACTGGTCCACGACATCGGCATGGCCAGGGTCCCGGACCATATCGCCAGAAAAACGCAGAAGCTGGAGGGCGATGATTTTGAGCTGCTGAAACGGCACACGGTTTTCGGCGCTGAAGTATTAAGGCAGCTAGGGCCTAATTATTCCTGGCTGGCGGAAGCCGTCTACCAGGAACACGAGAGGGAAAACGGAAAGGGATATCCCCAGGGGCTGGTGGGGGACCAGATCTGCGAGTTCGCGAGGATCATCGGCGTTGCGGATGTATACGACGCCCTGACCAGTCCGAGGCCGCAAAGAAAACGTTTTCTGCCGTACGAGGCCACCAAGGAGATCGTGCAATCACAAAAAGGATTTTATTGGCCCAAGGCGGTGAAGTCCCTTTTGACCTCTCTTTCCGCCTTCCCTGTGGGCAGCTATGTCCGATTGAATTCAAGGGCCATAGCCAGGGTGGTGGAATCCAATAAAGCGGCCCCTTTAAGGCCGAAAGTGGTCATTATGTTCGACGCGAAGGGCGAGGAGCATCATGATGAAAAAGTAATGGACCTTCAGAAAAACACCCTTATATATGTCACGGAATCCGTCTCCCTGGACGCCCTCCCCGCCTCGAAAAAGCCGTAGCATTCAAGTCCTTTTAGGGACTCGGTAAATACAAATATACCTGGATGCTTAATGGTATATTATAATTCAGGCTTGTAGAACCGCGGAATATCGAACTAAGGAATAACGAATGTCGAAGGAAAACCTTCAAAATTCCGCGGTTCCTTGTTCGATATTCGTTATTCGATTCACCAAAATTTAAAATTTCAAATATCTTTGGTTAGGAAGGCGTATCTGCCCTTGACAAAAGACGAGAGAACCTCGTTCTTGTAAAAATAAATAATCCCCGCCGCAAGCGGCGGGGAATAAAACCCCAAGGGATTTAACCACCTCGATTCCGTCCAGCCCCATGCCTGAAAGTTCAGTGTAAATATCCTCTTGAAAACACAAGGAGGATATCACCACCTTTGTGGCCCAGAATAGGCTCATCTATCGGGCGGATTTCCGATGTTCTATATCGGTCATAGGAGAATCAACTTTGTCAATAAGCACACCTTTCAACAGCGAATAAAAGTGAGGGGAGAAACAAAAAAAGAAGGCAAGATGACCTTTGAATTTTCATAGGGACATTTTTGTCCCTATGTTTTTTCTTCACTTTCCCCTTATTTTCTCGGTAGTTACGCAAAAATCAACAAATTGACCATGACATGAGTTCCCATCTTCGCTATTTTCCCATTTTTCCCCTCATACGTGCTTTCACCATAAAGTCCTTATAAAACAATAAGTTAAAAATAATTTTTTGTTTTTCTCAAGCGGGCACACTTCTTGTAATATAAGCTATCCAAAGGCTTGAAACCTATAGAGCCTACGCATAAATAAGAAAAAGTCTTTTAAATCAACAAGGTATTCTTTTTTATTGGATAAAAAAATTGTAAAAATTTCACCTTCCATGCTTATGCTCATTTACAGGCATGGCTATTTTACAGGCCGTTATGAT
>JACRGO010000176.1 GCA_016212295.1 Nitrospinota bacterium
ATTGAGAATTATATGGATGAGAGGAATCTGTCGCCTAAGAGGTATATATGGAAGAAACAGGGAGAGGAGATTCTGAAAAAAATCTACAAGGCGCGCGCCACACTCGCAGTTCAAATGACATAATTTGATCCACTTATTTAACGAACACTACGCTATTAAAGGCTTCAATTGTTAACAAGGGGTAACGGCTTGGGGTTTTGGTCAGGTGAGTATGGATTGTCCAAAAATTGAAGGTGAACGAAGCACTGCATCTTGATCCAGAGGGTCGGGCATATCTGGCACGTGAGTTGTTGGCAAGTTTGGATGCAATGAGCGATATTGAAGTTGAGCGGCTTTGGTTTGATGAGGCTATCCGAATGGCTCCACAGCCCTGACGGGACTATGGAGCCAGCAAGGAATTTTTTCATATTCTGGCACCTGTCTCCTGGATTCTGAATTCTTTTTTAGTCCGCCCGAAGGGCTTTAAAACAACTTTTTGTAAGTTCATGGCATGGCAAGGCTTTTAAGCGAATACGAAAAACCCGAAAGAAAACACCACGAAATACTTTTCATGAGCTGGGTGGGGTGGGTCTTTGACTTCTATGACCTTATACTCTACACCTTCCTCGTTATCCCCATAGGCAAGGAACTCCACCTTTCCAACCTTTCTCTCTCCTACATACTCGGCGCGTCCCTCGCGGCCACCGCCGTTGGAGGAGTCATCTTCGGGGTCCTCGCTGACCATTATGGAAGAAAACCGGCGCTCCAGTGGACCATCCTTACCTATAGCCTGGGGACTTTTTTGAGCGGGTTTTCCCAGGACTTCACCTCTCTCATTTTTTTCAGGGTAATAACCGGCTTCGGGGTAGGGGGAGAATGGGCCACGGGCCAGACCTATATAGGAGAGACCTTCCCGCCGAAGGTCAGGGGAAGGTATGGCGCCTTCATGCAAACCGGCGCGCCGGTTGGAATGGCCCTTGCGTCAATTGTCGGAGGATTCTTGACCCCTGAGATCGGATGGAGGGCCTGCTTTTTTATCTCCGCGTTGCCCGCGTTGTCAGTGGTATACATACGGAAGAAACTCCCTGAGTCGGACATGTGGCTTGCAAGAAGGGCAGCGCCGGATGAGTCCGCCGCGCTTGGAAAATTCTTTTCCCTTTTTTCCAGGGAATACAGGAAACTTTTCGCGCAGGCCCTTATACTGACCATCTTTGACATGTCGGCGTACTGGTTCACTTATTCGTGGATGCCTGGATACCTGAACCAGCAAAGGGGATTTTCCATAGCCAAGTCAGCGCTGTGGATGATCGTCACGCAGGCCGGCGGCTTTTTAGGATACCTGAGCTTCGGATTTTTCGCTGACAAGTTCGGCAGGCGCCCCGCCTACAGCGTCTACTCCGTAATCATGGCCTTGGGGCTTGTCATGATCACGCTTCTATGGGACCTTATCGCCGCCAACCCTTCATTGATCCTTGTCTTCATGTTCCTTGTCGGTTTCGGCACCGGGATGTTCAGCGGCTATGGTCCCTTGTTTTCGGAACTGTTCCCCACCTCCATCAGGAACACCGCCATGGGCTCGGCCTTTAATCTCGCGAGGGGAGTGCAATTCCTTACCCCCGTTGCGATAGCGGTAATCGCGGAAAGATACGGCCTTGGCGGAGGCATTTCCCTTGCCGCTTTGTTCGCCCTGCTCACCGGGGCCTGGATATGGACCTTCCCCGAGACCAAGGGCAAGAGGCTCGAATCCTGAGTTTAGGGGAACATGACTTTGCCGGAATCAGCCACTCAAGTTTGACAAGGCTTCCTTCAGTTCATCAAAACCCGGGACCTTTCCTGATAAAATGATTTTCCCGTCCACCACCACGGCGGGCGTTAGCCTGATCCCCAATTTGACATACTCCCGCACGTCGTATTTGTGCTCGATCGCGGCCTCCAGGTTTAACTCCTTGCAAACCTCTCTGACCACTTTTTCCGTGGCTTGGCATCTGGCGCAGCCAGGACCAGCGATTTGAATTTTCATGGCGCGTCCCTCCTAAAAAATAAAGTTGCCGAAAAACCAACCCATAAGAGTTCCAGTGGCGATGATGACCGGCACATAGACCAGGGCCATTTTCACTCCAAATACCCTTGCTATGGCCAGCCAGTTGGGGAGGCTTATGCCGGGAGCGCTCAGGAGCAGGCCGCCACCAGAAAACTCGCCCCGGCGGCCAGGGGGAAGGATTTGATCCTGCTGGCCTTTTCTGGCCATTAAACCGGCGATCAAAAGTTCGGTAATCATGGCATTTCCTTTCCTGCCGCACCATTCATCTCGGCATGTTTTTGTTGATGATGTCTCCTCTTTCTCCAAGCAGATCCATGGCCCGGTATTCATAAGCCGGCAGCCGCGTGATTTCCAAAAGTTCCGCCGGAGAAGCAGTGAGCATTTTAAGACTCAAGGCGTCCGCCATTTTTTCCACCCTGTCTATCATCTCCGCCGGGAGCGGTTTCCCCTGGCCCCTCAAGCGGCGGATTTCATCTTCCAGGTCGGCCTGCTCCCTTGGGAAGACCCCGGGTTTTAAACGGACCTGATAGGCGTCTCCCGTGGATATTCGCTGGATTATGAATCCCATGCCAATGGAATTATCCACGCGAAGGGTCTGAAAATTAATCCTGGCGCCGGTCATCACCATGGCAGCGTCAATAAGACAGGGACTGTTTTTAGAGACCGCCCGCAGGAAGGAAAACTCTTCAAACTTAATGGGATAGAGCAGTTTTTTATACATGGTCACTCCCTCCCCTTGAAAAATATGAATTCGGTCCTCTTGGCGAACCAAACCAGGGCCAGCATGACCGGCACCTCGATCAAGGGGCCGATCACGGTGGCCAGGGCCACGGCGGGATTAAAGGCCGTGATGGCTATGGCTATGGCGATCTCGAAGTCCCTGCCAGTGGAATTGAATCCCACGGCAACGGCGTCTTTGTAGTTCAAACCCAATTTCCATCCCGCCAGATAAACCGCCACGAACATGATCCAGAAAAAGAGCGTCATGGGAACGGCCAGTTGTATTATAAAAAGGGGCCGCTCCAGTATCAGATCTCCCTTCAAGGCAAACATGACGATAAGGGTGAAAAGGAGTCCGAGGATGGACAGGGTGTCCAGATGGAATTTCAGTCCGTGAAACCATTTTTCCCCGAATCTCTTCACGCCCCAAAACCTGGTCAGCATTCCCGCGACAAGGGGAATGCCGAGATATAAAACCACGCTCTCCCCTACAACCCAAACGTCAAACCGGATGTCCCCAAGAAGAAATTTCGCGTAAACGGGAATCAGGATCATTTGAACGATGGAGTTGAAGGCCACCAGGATGATCGCCAGCGGGCCGTTGCCCGCCGAGAGGTAGGTGAAGACGATGACCATGGCGATGCACGGCGCAATCCCGTAAAGCACAAGGCCGGTGTATAAATCCGGCTCTTCGCTGAGAAACATCTTTGCGAGAAAGAGCATGAAAAAGGGGGCGACGGCATAATTAAAGAAGGCGACAATCAGGAGTTGTTTTGGCGAGCGGACCGCCTGCCCCAAATCCTCAAACTTGATGTTGGCCATGGCCGGATACATCATCATGAATAGCCCCGCCACCACCCCCAACGCGAGGGTGTTGGGGATGCTGAATTCATAAGAGCCGTAAAAAAGGGCTTTTATGGCGTCAATGGGCGGAGTCAGTTGAAAGTTGGAAATGCCGTATGCCTTGCCCAGGGCGATGCCCGCCGCCATGCTGAAAAGGACAAAAAAGGGCAGCAGCCTGAAATTGTGAAGTTTTCCCCTCAAGGATTTTATCAATTTTTTTCTCCACCTGAAAATCCTTTTTTCACACAAAGGCACTGAGGACACAAAGGGGAAAAAACTAAAAACTTTGTGTTCTTTGTGTCTTCGTGTGAGTATTTTCATTCTTCTTTGTGAGCCGAAGGCTCATGAGTGTTTCATTGTAAAACCGAAGAAAGCGGTCCTTGATTTCATCCCTGACCCTGCGGAATTCGGCCAGGACTTCCTCTGCCGTGCCCGTGGCTATAGCCGGGTCCGTAAAGGGGAAGTGAAGCTTGGAACGAACCTTGCCGCTGAAAACCGGACAGGTCTCCTTGGCGCTGTCGCACACCGTGATGACATAAGCAAAATTTTGATCCTGGAACTGGTCCACGGTTTTTGGAAAATGTCCGCTGATATTCACTCCCGCTTCCTTCATGACCCGGACCGCCTTGGGGTGGACCTCTTTTGCCGGGTGGGTCCCTGCGGAATAAATTTCAAGATCAGGCGCGATGGATTTTAAAAACCCTTCCGCCATCTGGCTTCTGCAGGAATTACCGGTGCAGAGGATTAGAATCTTGCTCATTATTTCTTCTCATTGCATTTAAAGCCGATGACGCATTTTCCGTTTTCCCGCAAGGCCAATCGGGAGTGGATTTTCCCGGCATCGTCTGAAAAAACGTCCTGGAAATGTTTTTTCATCAAGGAAAATATCGCCTTGAAAAAAGGGGGGAGTTCGGGGTTAAGCCCGTAATAGACCCATGTCCCCTCGCGGGCCACCGTCACCAGCTTCGAATTTTTGAGCAGGGCCAGGCTTTTGGAAACCCGGTATTGGGGCAGATGGAGGGCGTCCACTATTTCACAGACGCATAGTTTCTTTCCCGCTTGCAGGAGGAGGTTCAGGATTCTGAGGCGGGTTACGTCCCCCAGTGCCTTAAATATATCCGCGTATTCGTTCATGGCTCGACGTGGCCGCAACCAAAATAAATTTCGACGTTTTAAAACTGTTGAATATATATGCCTATATGCTCTTTTTTGCATATAATATAACGCTTTTTATTTTTTTGTCAAGAGAAAATGGCAAAGCGGCGGGATGAAAATGGAGAGAGATATCTTAGGTAAGGAAAATGCCGGGTGAATTCATTTTGCATCTTTACTGCGCCTGATGAATAATTAGCGGCGGCAGCTTTTTGAAGTCCGCTGGATTATTTATTCGGCATTTATTTTACTAAAGCGTGTGGAAAATTTGGACTTTCTGGATTTACTATCAACTTCCTATGGCCTGGCGATATAATCAAATCCATATCTTCCATCAGCGGTTGTTACCTCGCGGTGGCTATTGGTTTTTAACTTAAGTTGAAGCGCAATATGATCTGGAATACATAAAAGCAAAGCTCCTTTATCAACCATTGCTTTAACTGTAATCATCTTGAGCTTTGTTAACCGGGGATTTTTTAACTTTATCCCCGCATGAACATATCCCATGATTTATTTTCCTGAAAAAACCGCTCAATTCAGGTGTGAGCCGGTGGCTGTCCCTCGCAAACGGCCTGGGCAACGGCATACCGGGAGTCATGGGTAATGGACAAGTGCAATGCCGAGCCGCCGATCTTTCTTAAAACCTCTTGCGCCCTGGAATAGAGTTTCACCCCGGGCTTTCCTCCTCCCAATGGGCTGACAATTTCCACGTCGGTCCACTTGATGCCCTCGCTGATACCCGTCCCCAATGCTTTGGCCACCGCTTCCTTTGCTGCGAACCGCGCCGCGAAATGCATGGCCGGACTTCCTTTTTTCTGGCAGTACTCGATTTCAGTTAGACTGAATATCCTTGACAGAAAACGGCCGCCATACCGCTCGATGGAGCGTTGGATCCTATCCACTTCCATGATGTCGATGCCGATTCCTATAATCATTTTTCGTGATAGTTCATGGCGCTGCATGGCCGCAACCAAAATCCGAATACCGAATATCGAAATACGAAACAAATCCGAATAACCAAATTTCAATATATCAAACCACGTTGGCCTGAGTTTTGAAATTTGAGCCTTTGAATTTTGATATTGTTTAGGATTTCGTTATTCGGATTTCGAATTTACTTTTCAATGAGTTGCATGAAAAACTTTGCTAAAAAAACAAAGTTTTATAAGTTTGTAGCAAAGTGGTCATGGAAGCTCGGTGGAGCTGTTGTCCCCATGAATTAATTTATACACATGGGGCTTGGCTTCGATTTTGTTCACTTTCACATTTCTTCCCAAAAGGCTGTTGTCGATCCTGCCGTCGATATTGCGTATGCTGCTGTTCCCCATCATCACCGAATGCTCGATTTCGCTGTTTTCGAGCACGACGCCGTCTCCAATGGACGTATAAGGGCCGACGAAGGAGTTTATAATCTTGCAGTTCTTCCCTATGGCCACAGGCCCACGAACAATGCTGTCGATAATTTCCGTCCCGGTCTCTATGGCCACCCTGCCGACGATTTGGGACTTCCCTTTGATTTGTCCATGTATATCGGTTTTTATGCCGTCCAGAATGAAACGGTTGGCTTCAATGATGTCCTCTGGACGCCCGGTGTCCTTCCACCATCCGCTCACATGGTGGGGCTCCACGACGAAACCATTTTCAATCAGATACTCAATGGCGTCAGTGATTTCCAATTCCCCGCGCGCCGAAGGCTTGATTGCGTCAATGGCCTCATATATAGTGTGGTCGAAAATGTACGCGCCAACTAATGCAAGATTGGTCGGCGGATTCTTGGGTTTTTCCATCACCTTCTTGACTTGGCCGTTTTCGACGATGGCTATTCCGAATTGGGAGGGATTACTGACCTCATACAGGAGTATCAGGGCGTTTGGCTTGTTCTTGTTGAAATTATCGGCGAAACTGTTCAAGCCCTCTTTCAAAAGATTGTCGCCCAAGTACATTATGAAGGGCTCTTCCTGGAGAAAATTTCTGGAAATTTTAACCGCATGGGCAAGGCCCTGGGGATTTTCCTGGGGTATATAGGTAATACGCAGCCCCCATTTATCTCCGTTTCCCACCGCTGCTTCAATGTCCTTTCGCGTGGCCCCCACCACGATTCCCACCTCAGTGACCCCCACGTCCCTTATGGCTTCCAAACCGTAAAAGAGGATTGGCTTGTTTGCTACTGGAATCAGATGCTTGGGCATGGTCACGGTAAGAGGATAAAGCCTCTTGGCCATACCCGCGCAGAGTATAATGGCTTTCATTTAATATGCTTCCCAAAAGAGGTGGAATAGTATAGGAATTTCCATTTTTTTCGTTTATAAATCAAACAGTTGCATATTCGCGACATCAGGTGATAGTCATTGGTCAATAGTCATTTGTCATTGATAAACAGGAAGACACCTTAATGACCAGTGACCAATGACTCTTTAAAGTCCGCCCGAAGGGCGTTAAGTTCATAACATCCGAGGGGACCTTATTGCCAAGTCCTCAAATGTCGTCGGCTTCCTTGTTCTGGCTCCTTAGCAGTTACTTCTTATTTTTATGCTCCGCCAGGATTTGATGCATCCTGTCCTTGCCTTGGAGTTTTAATTTTTTCAGGCGGGTTATTTCCGTCTCCTGGTCCGGGGTCAGAAATTTATGCTTGTCCAACTCCTGGATTTTTTTCTTTAAATCTTCATGTTCCTCGGCAAGCTTCCTGTATTCCTTGTTTTCCTTCCTTAAATTTTCTTCCAGCACGGCTTCTGAATTCGGCACTTTTACCCCTCCTAAAAAGTTGTGTTAAAGGTTTAACAAGAGGAAGCTTTTTCCTCTCTCTTTATTTCCGCTTCGCATCGGCGTATGTACCGTGGTTTAATTACTATATCACCTCTTTCCCTTTTTTTAAAATCCTCCAGGGCCAGAAACCCGACCGCCGCCGCAACGGACATATCCGGGTTTTCCGGGCCAAACAAGGCCCTGGTTTCAAGCAAGGACTCTATTTCCGCCTTGTAATGGACCGATCCATGGCCAAGGAAAAAAACTTTTCCTTCGATCCTCTTTAAAAAATCCCCGGCCGGCTCCAGGACGTCCTCCGCGACACGGATTAAATTACCATCAACAAACCGGAACATGGCCCCATAAATCTCGCCCTTCCTGGCGTCCAGTAAAGGACATATTAAGTGGTCCCTTTGCGTAGAGGCCAAGGCCATTGCCCGAAGGGTTTCAATTCCCAGCGAAGGTTTCCCGGCGCCGAGAGAAAAACCCGTCACGGTGGAAATACCCAGCCGCAAACCGGTAAAGGATCCAGGGCCCTTGGCTGCCGCGAAGGCGTCAATATCTTCCAGGTGGAGGCCGGCGGACTTCAGGCAGTCATCCACCATCCGGAGAAGATTTTTTGATAAACTGTCCCTGCCGGGAGAAAATCCCTGAGACAGGACCGTATGATTTTTGGTTAGGGCGACGCTGGGGGAAGGAGTGGAGGTGTCAAGGCTTAATATTATCATGCCTGTCGGCTGGTAAGGCGGTTTTATTTTGCTTCGCGTTTTTTTTGCCCTGGAAGTTTTTTTAAAATAGCATCAGTCGTTTTGGATGTCAATCCCCGGACTGGAACCTGATAGTGTCAACAATTTTGTGTAAATTCTCTTTCTTTTAATTGCTTAAAGAAAGGGAGGTTTGCATTCACCTTTCCAACTGGATTTGCTCTCCAAACCAGTTCCATCTTGAGGGATATAAAGGCCAGGAGTCTGTAACA
>JACRGO010000179.1 GCA_016212295.1 Nitrospinota bacterium
CCTCAGAAATAATCCTGCGGGGGAGAATAAAGGGATATATTTTAAAATTCAAGTCGGTAACACCCATAAAACGACTATTTTGTTTTAAAAAACAGTATGTTAGAGCATGCTATGACAATTTTAACCGGACAGCAGTGATAAAATCATAAATTTTCATTATGGTTTCCAATCCCAAGCCGCGCGTCCAAGCATAAAAAAAGTAACTATTAATAATGGTAACACATATTGCACGGCAACAAAGCCTTTTCCAAAAAGTAACGCCGACGCAGCCGCAATGGATCTCATGGCATAAATAACGGCCAAGGCAATGACCACTCTTCGGTATCCATGGTAAATAAACCAGGACAAGGCCATGAACAAAAGCCCTATAACCGGAACAATTATTTTTACACGGACACCGAAATCGTGGGGCGGCATGGTATAAAAAAAGACAACCATATATGCAACGCCCATTATAACATAGGCACATGCGGCCTGACGGTATTTTTTTAAGTGGAGATAAGTCAAAATTTTATGGGAAATACTTTAAGATTAAATGGTTATATATAAAAATAAAAAGTAATATGTGAGGACAGTAGCAAGAAATACGAAACAAGGACCAAATATTGCCAAGGCTTTTAGTTTAGGTGATTTCGCCATTTTGATATTCGAATTTATTTCGGATTTCGATATTCAATATTCTCCCCTCCCCTGCCCTTTCATCTTCTTTTGGGCCTTAAGCGGAATGGCATTGATGTTGATGAAACCAGTGGCGTTGGTGGGGTCATAGCGCCCTTCATCCTTGTCCATTGAGGCGATGTCGGCGTCATACAGCGAATTGGGAGACCTGCGGCCGGTCACCATGCAGTTTCCCTTATAGAGTTCCAGCCTGACCTCGCCGCTCACCCCTTTCTGGCTTTCCGCTATCATGGCCTTCAACACCCTGGCCTCCGGCGAGAACCAGAAACCGTTGTACACCAGGCGTGCGAACCTGGGCATGAGGGAGTCCTTCAAGTGGATAACTTCACGGTCCAGGGTGATGGACTCCATGGCGCGGTGGGCGATATGCAGGATTGTCCCGCCAGGCGTTTCGTACACGCCTCGCGATTTCATCCCCACGAACCTGGATTCCACCATGTCCACCCGCCCTATACCGTTTTCTCCCCCTATTTCGTTCAATCTGGAAAGAAGGGCCGCCGGAGAAAGGGCCTTCCCATCCACCTTCTTAGGGTTGCCATCCTCAAATTCGATCAAAAGCTCAGTGGTCTTGTCCGGCGCGTCCTTTGGCGATCTGGAAAGCTCGAACATATCCGCCGGCGGCTTCATCCACGGGTCTTCCAATATCCCGGCCTCGAAACTGATGTGCATGAGGTTCTCATCGGAACTCCACGGCTTGGAGGCAGTGGCCTTGACTGGTATCCCGTTTTCCTCGGCGTACTGGATCAGCTCTTTTCGTCCCGGAAATTTCTGGAAAAACGCCGGATCACGCCAAGGGGCCACGACCTTGATATCAGGCTTCAATGCGTAATAGGTTAATTCAAATCGTACCTGGTCGTTCCCCTTCCCGGTGGCGCCGTGGGCCACGTAATCTGCCCCCACCTTTTCGGCCAGATCGATCTGCCGTTTAGCTATCAATGGACGGGCAATGGACGTGCCCAGGAGATATGTTCCCTCGTAAAGCGCGTTTGCCTGAATCAGGGGAAAAATATAATCTCGAACAAACTCTTCCCGCACATCATCCACCACCACTTCCATCGCGCCTGATTTTTTCCCCTTTTCCTTAATTGCGTCCAGGTTTTCCACCTTCTGCCCCAGATTGACCAAAAGGCCGTAAACTTCGTAACCACGGTTTGAAAGCCAGTGGACCAGTACAGAGGTGTCAAGTCCGCCGGAATACGCCAGAACCATTTTTTTGTTGTTTGACATTTATTCACTCCTAAAATAAATTTTGGACATATATCAAGAAGAAATAAAGAAGCCGGAATCCAGGAGCCAGAATATGAAAAAAATTGCAACTCTTAACCTTACTATCGGTTAATCATTTCCCTGAATTTTGGATCATTGGAAATCCGAGAGAAAATGGCATCGGCTATGACCTTATGCCCTGCCTCGTTAGGATGGGCGTCATAAGGAAATTTTGTGTCGATCCACAACTGCCGCAAATTTTCCCAATCATTTTTTTTCATATGGAACTGAAAGAAGTCGTATAAATCCAAAACACCGTACCCGAATTTAGTTAGATGAAATACCAATTTTTTATGGAGAAACAGGTAGTGTGGGTCCTTGTTACGGTCTGGGACTCGCTTTATCCAAGGATCACCAATCACGATATATGGCAGGATACCGTTTTTCTCAGCGCTAGAGGCGATTTCCTTCAACGCGTTCAGGTGGTTGTCGTAATCCGGGCCTTCCACAAAATTACCCTGGAACAATTTATTAACGTTTTTATAATAAATCCTGTCCTTGTTCAGGAAATACCGGACCCTCCTGACGGTCCACTTTATCAGGGCGGAATGCAGGAAGTTATCTCCTACCCCTGGAGCTATATAATCCGGTGGATAGAGCTCGCCCAGCAGTTCCGCGTCATTATGGTCATAGTGCAAAATAAGAACGTGTGGTTTTACTTTCAGGGCCTTTTTCTTAAAGACCGCTGACTCCACCGCTGAATTGTATCCGGGCACAGCGAAATTGAAGGATCTGAACTTATGTTCTGCATTTGAATTATTCAGCAACCCCTCCAATAGGCGTAAATATGTATCCTCCTGCTCCACTCCCCATCCGAACATTGAGGAATCGCCCACGCCCGCGATTCGTATTTTTTTATCATTCGAGGAATCATTGCCCGTATCGCTTTTTCCAACTCTCAGCCCTTCCGCATTGGTTTTTACGCTTTTGCCCAAAAAAGACGTGTCTAAATCAGGTATAAGTTCATAAAAAATTTCAGGGTCCTGGCTAGGCCGGACCAATTTCTTGGCGCCCTCATTGCCGCGTAATCCTATTTCCAGGCGTTCCTTGCTGATTTCATCCTGAAAAAAAAATCTGACAATGATTTCGCCGGATAAAAAACAAACACTCAAGGAAAATATTGCGACATATATATTTATCAGAATATTTTTTTTCATTACGACGCGCACTCATTGAGCTTCTTTATCATCTCCTCCCTGAGATTGCGTAAGTCGCGATACCGGTCGAAACGTTCCGCGGCCATGATCCTTGGGTTAATGTAAATGGCCTCCATCAACCGGAAGGACGCCTGGGCCTGGTTCTGCGTTTCCAGATAAGCCATGGCAAGGTCGCACAGGACCCATTCCTTTCCCCTGGGGTTGAATTTAAGTATGTCCTTATAAACATGGTACGCCTCTTCCTGGCGTCCATGTTCGCGAAGATACACGGCATGGTTCAGTCCGGCGGTCTTTAAGTTCTCAACCACTATGTTCCTGTCCGGGATTTCGTGGCCAAGCAGTTCCATGTAGATCTGAAACGCCTTGCCTTCATGCCCGTTCTTCCTTAATTCCACAGCATAGTTGTTGAAGGCCGGCCCCACGAAGGAAGGGTCCTCGTCGATCACCTGACGGAAAATTTTCTCGGCCTTTTCGTATTCCTGGTTCCTGGCGAGCAGGATGGCTTGATCGATCCGTATATCCATCTCCAAGTCCGGGTCCACGTAATCTATTGAGCTTGTATTTTTTATTACTCTTGCCGATAATTTGGAAATTTCCCTTTCAAAATCCTCCAGGCCCATCTCCCGGAAATCAGCCTCTCCCAGAGCGGCCACCACCGGGGCGTAAGGCGATTTCGGAAGTCTTTCCGGAGAGCCGGCATTGTCCCTTGCCATTTTGTCTATCAAGGATTCGGCCTCCTTGAGGTGTTTCATCGCCAGGGCGAACAAGGTCTTGATTTTTTCAGGGTTGTCCTTGTTCTCCTTGATCAGGACAAAACAACAGGCCGCAATTTTTGCGTAGGGGGATGGCACGGATTGCTCGAGCTTGTTCGCCTCCCTGTAATCCGATAATGCGGGCATGAACTTCTTGCTCTTGTAATAGGCGTCTCCTCTTTCCACAAGCGCCTGGAAATTGGCATGAATCGAGATCGCCTCAGTGAAAACCTTTATCGCCTCCTCGTACTCTCCCTTTTGGAACAACTCCTCGCCCCTGGTGAGGAGTTCCTTGTATTTGTTAACTTTTTCCATGTCGCCGTCCTTTAAGGCGATTGGGTCCTTTTTTTCAGGAGTGGCCGCGGCGGTCATCATTTTGTGGAAGCTGAGCAAGTCCTTAAGGATTTCTTCAATATTAGTGTCTATTTCAGCGTTGGTGGTAAGAAAACTGGCGTACCTGATCCCGAAATTTCCCAGGAGCCTGAAGATATCCTGCTGCTTTTGAGAGGAATAGGAGAGGAAAAACACCGGTATAAGCGTTTTAAAGGACGTATTTGGAGCGCTGCTCTTGATTGCCCTTAATAAATTGACAAGGTTATGCCCCCCTGTTTGCGGCCGGTAATGCAGGAGGATCAAATAATCGGACTTCAGCCATTTAACTATATTGGCTATCAGCGCGCCGGTTTGTTGCGCGGGTTGTGGATAGGTGTGGAACCCGACCCTTTCCAAAACATTAGCAAGGTTGGCGCTCAAGGTCTTGTCATCCAGACTGAAGGGCAAATGGGAGTGCTTCTTAACCAGATCCCTTAATTTCGCCTTATAAACCGCAATCAGCTTCTGCCTCACCGGGAGCTTTTGAGAGGCGGTTTCGGATTCGGATGATGCGGCGTTATTATCGTTGCTGGAATCACTGTTCATGCGCATAATGCCTATAAAAGATATTTAAAAAATCCAAATGTCAAATAACAAATAAATCTCAATAACCAAAATTACAAAGAACAAACAAGGAAAAGGAATTGTTTTGTTTATTCGGTAATTGTAATTTGAAATTTATTTGAAATTTGCTATTTGTCATTTGGGATTTTGTTTCACTTTTGGTCGCGGCGAAACCGCGCCATGTTTTGAAAAATCCCAAATCTTAAATCCCAAATCTAAAATGCCTCTCCTTCCTTCACCCATTTCTCGATATCCGCCATGCCCTTGCGCGTAGGCAAGGATTTGCTGTTCTGTAAATGGCCGGGATGGAATCCGGCGAGATGCGCGATGTCGTTAAGACCCACGGCTTCGGTTGAAAAGAAGGGCTCCCCGTATTTCGCGCGAATCAGGCTGCCGTAATAAAGTCCGCGCCCTGTCAAAATATCCTTCATATACTCCTTCCTTTCCGGAGTATAAAACTGCGATTCATAACAGCGGCATGCCTCAAGTTTTTTCTCGAAAAACGTGGTCACGTCCAGAATAAAGGCCGGTTGCTGAATGATCCTTTTATGGTTGGCGCCGTGGTAAAAAAGAAGATCAGCGAAATGAGGGGCGCCCTTCATGGAGGTCTTGGTCAATTTCGCGTGAAACCTGGCCTCGACAGAGAGGCGTGACCCTGCGGTATGGTCCGGGTGGATGTCCTCATCGTAATGCGTGAATATAATGGAAGGCCGGAGTTCGCGGTAAACCTCAGCGATCTTTTCCCTGGCGTCCAGGTTTTCAGTAAGGTAACGGTTTGGCAGGTCCAAGGTGATCCTTGCATCCACGTTCAGGATTCTGGAGGCCCTGTCCCTTTCCTCCATTCTTTTCTCAGGGGCGCCGAAGGGGGTGGGCTCTCCGTTCGTCAAGTCCAGTATGCCCACCCGGTACCCTTTCTCCTTGAAGAGAAGGATGGACCCCGCCATGCTCATTTCTATGTCGTCCGGGTGGCAGCCTACACAAAGTATATCGATCATTGGATATTATTGCATTTAAAATTTATGGTAATCGATTTTATTTTACCATGAAAATACAAAAATTCTCACACGAAGGCACAAAGGCACGAAGAAATAAGAAGACAGAGGACATGAAAATCAGTTACTTCCACCTATTTTTTTTCTTGTGCCTTTGTGCCTTCGTGTGAGAATCAGTTTTTATTTTTTCGACATGGATTTTTGTAATTTTCATCAGCGTGGACGGCAAATGTTTTTACTGACCCATTTTCGTCCCTCGCCCTTTGCCCTTCACCCTTCGCCCCTTCTATCGCCTCTATCGGAAAACGCTTCATGCCGGAACTAAGGCCGATCCATCTCCATGCGTTAGGGGAGGAAGAAAGAAGTTTTTTGCCCTCGCCGTCCCATGCCGCTGTTTCCCCTTCCGGCAGTTGAACGAAGGTCTTGAGGCATTCTCCGGTTTTAATGTCCCAGACCTTAAGGGTATTGTCGGATGAAGCGGAGACTATCCTCCGGTTGTCGGGAGTTACGGCACAGGAATTCACCGAACCAGAATGCCCTTCCAGGGTCTTGAGGCATTTGCCCGTTTCCGCGTCCCATATCCTGAGTGTATTGTCGTCTGAAGCGGAGGCAATTCTCCGGTTATCGGGGCTTACGGCGCAGGAATGTATATAACTGGAATGCCCTTTAAGGGTTTTGAGGCATTTTCCGGTTTCCATGTCCCAGACCTTGAGGGTATCGTCATCAGAAGCGGAGACTATCCTCCGGTTGTCGGGACTTACGGCGCAGGAATTCACCGAACCGGAATGCCCTTCCAGGGTCATGAGGCATTTTCCCGTTTCCGCGTCCCAAACCTTAAGGGTACTGTCATCAGAAGCGGAGACTATCCTTCGGTTGTCGGGGCTTACGGCGCAGGAATTCACCGAAGCGGTATGCCCTTCAAGGGTCTTGAGGCATTTTCCCGTTTCTGCGTCCCAAACCTTAAGGGTATTGTCGTTGGAAGCGGAGACAATCCTTCGGTTGTCGGGACTTGCGGCGCAGGAATTCACCGAACCGGAATGCCCTTCCAGGGTCTTGAGGCATTTTCCCGTTTCCGTGTCCCAAACCTTAAGAGTATTGTCGGATGAAGCGGAGACTATCATCCGGTTGTCAGGGCTTAGGGCGCAGGAATTCA
>JACRGO010000186.1 GCA_016212295.1 Nitrospinota bacterium
CATGAGATTGCGTTCTTCTTTGGTCACGCGTGTGTAAGCCATGTCGTTCTCCTTGTGTTGTGGCACAATACGAAGAACGTAGCTTACCTCGCGTGGCTTTTTCTATCTACAAGTGTTGCAATAGCCGGTAGCGCGCGGGGAGCAATAAGTTCCGCTGGGATGCTGCGGGTTAGAACCCCGTCTCCCGCTCCAAATATCTTCTATATACTTAATACTTATTCGCCTATTCCTATTAATTTATCTCGCACATTTCATTTTGGGCTAGATTTTCATTGAAATTCGCCGACCTTCATCTCCATACAACATACTCCGATGGGTTTTCCAGCCCTGAAGAAGTGCTAAGGGAGGCCAGTGCGCGCAAATTTTCAATTATTGCCATAACGGACCACGACACTGTGCAAGGCTTCTTGGAAGCAGACCGTATCGCTGAAAAATACGGTATTGAGGTGATTCCCGGCGTTGAAATCACCTCTTCCTCCGGCGCCAGGGAGTTCCATGTCCTTGGGTATTTTTTCGACAGCAAGAATGAGGCGCTTTTGCAAGGGCTTGAATTTAACAGAAACCAAAGGTTCAACAGGATGAAGCGGATGGTGGAAAAATTGAATGGCCTGGGACTTGAATTTCATTTTGACGAGCTTTGGAAATTCGCTGGTAACGGAGAGGTGTTAGGCCGTTTGCATGTCGCCCACTTTCTGGTTGGAAAAAAAATGGCGCAATCTCCAAAAGATGCCTTTGAAAGGTATATAGGAAAAAATAAACCAGGATATGAAAAAGGAGAATACATCAACACCGAGGAGGCCATCAAGTTGATAAAGGACGCCGGAGGAGTGGCGGTTTGGGCCCATCCAGGCAAGGATAGCCTGGGGGAAGGGTTTTCACATATGCTAAGATGGGGTATTCAAGGCCTGGAGGTTTACCATCCCAACCACTCAGAGGCGGAGATATCGAATTTAAATTATCTGTCCCAAAAATATGGACTTTATGTCACCGGAGGCTCCGATTGCCATGGGAAAGGCAAGGACAGGATTCTCATTGGAGAAATAAAATTTCCTATCGATAAACTTGAGTTGTTAAGAGAGGCAGTGGAAAGATGCGTTTAAAAAAAGAGATGATCGAACATATTTCCAAAAAACTGGCCAATTCGCTTCTGGACGAGGAATTCATTATATTCGACGGCAAACGCGATGAACTGGTCCAGATAATCAAATTGATTATTACCGAGGACCTTGGCGCCGAGGACAGATTGAATGAAGAGGTCAAGGAAATCATACATACCCATCATGATCTGCTGGACAAGGCGGACACGGACTACGGAAAGGTCTTTCAAATGGTGAAAACAAAACTGGCCAGGGAAAGGGGCTTGGTCCTATGATGCGTTTAAGCAGGGAAAGAATAAACCAATTGTCCAAGATAATCATGGATGACTTCGACAAGCGGGACGAGCTTGATTACCTCCAGGAGCCTAACGACGTTCGCTTGCATGTCGTGAAGGTCATTACCGACGAACTGAAAGTGGACGATGATATTGACGCTCAAGTCCGCAAGACCGTTGAGTCTTATTCCAGGAATATAAAGGAAGGGTCAAGTGAGTGGGAAGTCCTGTACGAGAAGCATTACAAGCTGGAGATGGCGAAAAAGGGCTTTTATTAGGGGCTTGACTCTGGTTTTGGGCGGACAAAAAAGAAGCCGGGATCAGGAGCCGGAAGATAAAAAAATTTTCTCTATTCTGAATTCAGGTTCCTGGCCCCTGAACCCACATCCTAATAAAGCATAGCGCGGCATGGCCGTGATTCTACGCGGCTTTATAATGCTTTTTGGGGTGTGACATGGTCTTTTCCCCGAAAAGGCATTTATCACAGATATGGGCCTCGCTCCTTGAACACATTAAGCAGCTCACGTCCCCGATATCATGCCTGAGCGGCCCGCCGCAATGCTTGCAGATTTTGTTTTTTTCCTTGTCCTTTTTCATTTTTTCACGCCTCCTTTGATTGTTTGGAAAGATTCCGCTATTTTCAGTATTTCGTTTTTATCTATCTCGCCGATAATTGTTTGCTTGGTATTTCCCGCCGCGAAACGCAGTATTTTCATCAGCCCCTGCTGCTTGAAATAACCTTGCCCTTCCTTGCCAATGGTGACTGCCTCAAGGTCCTGGATATCTTCCGGCCTGGCCGCGCCTTCCATTGCTTCCTGGAAGATGGAAAGAGGGGCTATGCCGTCCGAATATATAATCTGATATCGCTCGCCATTCTTCATTTTTTGGGCAAAAACGTTTTTCAAATCGTATCCCTTGGGCACGTAACCGGGAAACATGACCTTATCCTTCAAGGTTTCCTGGAGCTTTTTTAAAGGCACCAGTATAACGTCCAATACATCGTGCGGACTTTTCTGCGCCGCCTGGTCCATTAAATTCAATTGGGAAATATCCTGCGGAAATTCCGGATTGAAATCAATGGCCTCGAAGGAGGCGATATTAAGCAGCCTTCCGTCGGAATTATAAGTGTCTATCCTCAAAGGGAGTCCGCTTTGAGTGTCAACCCAGAATTCCCGGACCAATCTTCCCTTTTCCTTGGGGCGGAAGGAGTAAACGGAGCAAGTCCGCCCCGCTATATTGGCGTCCTTTAAAAATTTTATTTCATAGTTGTCCTGGATCTTCTTCAGTTTTTCATCATCCCAGACCGGCAGGCCAGCGTCCGCTTCATCGGCCGCTTCCTTCTTGATCAGTTTTTCCTGCTTGGGATAATACACCCAAGTGCCATGCTGGTTCTTGATGTATATTTCATCGGGTTGCGGACTTCCCTCCACCTGGGTCCTGGCGAATTCCCTGCCTTTCTGCTCCACGGAAAATTTCTTTACCACTGGAACGCCGTCTTTCCCGATAAGGATTTGAATCTCCGTGCCTTTAAAATTCAGGTTTCCCGGAGGACTCATTATCCTTTTCAGCGTTTCCATTTCAATTTGGCCGCCGGTATCCCCGGCCATGGCCGGGAAAGAACTGAAAAGGACCAATGAAACAGCCCAAAATATTAATTTCAAATTCCTGTAAACCTCAATAACTGGCATAAATCACCGGATAGCCAATATGCGATTGCGAGGCGTTTTGCGCGTGAAACATAAGGTATTCATCCAATTCTGATTGCTTCTTCAACTTCTGCTGGACAGCGACTGGCTGTACAGGTATGGGGTTTGTTTGTTTTGCGATATTCACCACCGAAGGGACCCTGACCTCTCCCTGGTTGGAACCATTTTTTTCGAACAGAGAAAGCGGGAGAAGTAGGAAAATCATAATGGCGAAGGCAGGGGCCAGCCACCGGACCCGATAGGGGGTAAAGGCGGAATGGATTTTTTCGATCCATCCGGCCACTGCGGGTTGCGGCGCGAAAGCCCCTTGCTTGGACAAACGATCCAAAACGGAGAACGTGAAACTTTCATCGGCAACGGGCGATGGCTCCATCGCCTTATGAAACTTTATGGACGCGCGAAACCTTAAAAGGTCCTCCATTTTCATTTGGCAATCGCGGCACTGTCTGAGATGAACGGAAAGCATCTCGCCGTCTCTCCTTCCCAAGCTTTGGTCTATAAATTCAAATATGAAATTTTCCATTTTCCCGCAATCCATCATTTTGTCCTCTTTTATATTATGTGTTTAAACCAAGGGCTTTAAATTCCTTCGCAATTCCTTCCGCGCCCTGTTAAGCCTGGAACGGACCGTTCCAATGGGAATATTCAATACCTCCGCTATCTCCTCATAACTCATGTCCTCGTATTCCTTCAAGATAACAACCTTTTTATATTCATCCGGCAACTCCTCAATTGCCGCGACAGCGGCCTGGGCGGTTTCGTGCAGCATATATCCTTCCTCAAGCCAATTGCCGCTGCCCCCAGGGGTGTCCATCAATTTCTTTTCAAGGTCCCCGTTTTCATATACCGTGGTGGTTCGTACCCTGGCCAAGCTCAGGTAATTAAAGCCCGTATGCATGGCGATTTGATACAACCAGGTATAGAAAGACGATTTTCCCTGAAAGCCTTGTATGGATTTAAATGCATTGATAAAAACATCCTGGGCCAGGTCCCTGACCACGTCACGGTCCTTGACCACGCGATAAAGGACGCTGAAAATTTTGTCCTGGTAGCGCATAACCAGATGTTCAAAGGCATTTTTATCTCCTTTCTGGCATAACCGGACAAGAACATCATCCGCTACATTCTCTCCTCCACCCTCATCCATTTTAAACATTCGCATATATTATATAGCTTGCCTTCTTTGACAAAGCCTGATTAAAAAAGTTCCCGGAAAAAAAATTTTTCCTTATATCCTTCCTACTTCCATTTATATTCCATAAAGCTGATTTTTATTTTTTTGCCGGATTCGCGGGCTTTCCTGTAAGCTTTGTTGTCGTAAAAACGGTCAAACCATTCCAAAAGAGAAGGACTCTTAAAATCCTCGTTGTACCATTCAAATATCCTGGAAACATTCAGTTCGTTTGTTTCAGGATGGAATTCACTTTGTAAAATAATATTGGATATCGCCGTATCCAGTTGTTTTTCAAGGCCCTTAGGGTCGTAATAGCTAATCGGCGGACATGAAACAGCCCCACAATTCAAGGCGCCGTGAATTCTTGGATCGGCCTTTTTAAATACAAAACCGAGCTTGGGACTGTCTGCTAGTATTTGAGACATATTTAAGCCCCCTCGATTCGCATTGCCCCTTAAAACCCCATGTTCTATATCATCCAGGGACCATTCTCCAACAGCAAGCTTCACCACAGGTTGCGTGAAAAAATACTTTCTGCTTGACTCCGTTTGGAGGCCGTTCGGGTCCAGTAATTTCCGCCAAGTGACTATTCCATTATATAGATTCACCCAGAACGCAGTGGCCTCCTGGGTATTGCCGGGCAATGGAGGTGTCACTTTTTCAAGTCGGCCAAGCGCCTCTTTAATCTCTTCCTGGTTTTCTCCACGCGCGGCGTTCAGCAGGTCCACCGCGTATTCAAAATGTTCTTTTTTCTTCAGCGGGACTTCCTCGCCCATCGCCGGTTCATAGGGTGAAATGAGCAAAATGGATGCCAAAACAAAAAATCTTCCCCAAAAAAACACTATTTTTCCCCTCGATTTGAACTTCTCTCCCTTCGGGCGCGGCCATTAGTCACTGGTAATTGGTCATTAGAAAATTTTCCTGTTTATCAATGTCTATTGGCTAATGACTATTGCTTTATGTCGCTAGCTGACATGCAACTGTTTGATTCATAAGCTAAAAATGGAATTCCTATACTATTAAATTAGCTAAAACTGGCTTTGCCGTCCAAGGCGTTTTCCGCCTTTTTTAATTCCTCCAGCGTATTTATGCCCAAAACCTCCAGCGGATTTTCAGCCATGAAGGCATGCACCGGCAATGGACCCTTGACAGCGATTTCCACCAAGTCGGTTAAATAGTACTCCCCTTGCTTATTGGAACAATCTATTTTCCCGATATTTTTTAAAAAAAATTCCTTCCCCATGCAATAGATGCCGGAATTGATTTCCCGGATTTCTTTTTCTTCCGTAGAAGCATCTTTTTCCTCCCGGATAGCGCAAACCTTTCCCTCCGGCGAATTTTTTTCTCCTGCGCGTATAACCCGTCCGTATCCAGACGGGTCTTTCAGCATTGTGGTTATGAAGGATATGGCGGCCAGATTTCCGCGATGGATTTCCAGAAGGCGAAGGAGACTTTGTGGCCGGATGAGCGGGACGTCACCGCAGAGAATTAAAATATCACCCTTGAAATCGTTGAGCTCCGGTCCCGCCTGCATTGCGGCATGGGCCGTTCCCAATTGTTCCCGTTGAATAGCGAAGGAACACCCCTTTCCCTCCAACGCCCTTTTCACCTCATCAGCCCCCCATCCCACCACCACTACTATTTTCGCGGGATGCAGTGACTTGGACGCCTCCACTACATAATCCACCATTGGCCTTCCGTGGAGAGAATGCAGCACCTTGGGCAAGCTGGATTTCATCCGCTTGCCCTTCCCAGCCGCAAGTATTACCACCGCCAGATTTTTATCCATGTACTAACGACTATTGGTTGAACTGTTACTATTATGTATCGGAATTTCAAAGTTTTTCTTTAAAAATCAACGGGATAGCAGTGCGAGTGACTAAAGTGAGCTAAAGTTTAAAGTGACTAAAGTTGTGGAAGTTATTTTTCTACTATATAAAGAAGCCTACCACTTCATTCGCGTCCATTCGTGGTTCCATCTTTTTGAATGGCAAGACTTTGAAATTCCGATACAGTAAAATAAAAGGCAATGGAACCAGGCTATCTCACACTATTCAATACAGGCGAACTGGCAAGCCGGATCAAGTCCATGCTGGAAATTCTCATGGAATGCAGGCTTTGCCCCCGCCAGTGCAAAGTGGACAGGACCAGGGGAAAAACAGGGGTTTGCAAGGCCCCTGGCCAATTATTCGTCTCTTCCGCTACGCCTCATTTCGGAGAGGAGGCGCCATTGGTCGGTTTACACGGTTCCGGCACGATCTTCCTCACCCATTGCAACCTGCGTTGCGTCTTCTGCCAGAATTACGATATCAGCCACCAAGGGCTTGGCTCGCCCGTTTCCTCGAATGAACTGGCCGGAATCATGATCAATTTGCAGCGGTTAGGCTGCCACAATATCAACTTTGTCACCCCCACCCACTACGCTCCCCAAATCCTGGAATCCCTCCCGGAGGCTGTCCGGCTTGGACTGCGCGTTCCCCTCGTCTGGAACTGCGGGGGATACGAATCGGTGGAGGTCCTCCGGCTCTTGGATGGAATAGTGGACATATATATGCCCGACATCAAATTCGGCGCCCCCGGTCCTGGCAAAAAATATTGCTCCGTGCAGGACTATCCGGAGGCCGCCTTTAGCGCCGTAAAGGAAATGCACCGCCAAGTTGGAGACTTGCAAATTGATGAACAGGGGATCGCTGCCAGGGGATTACTGGTGAGACACCTCGTCATACCCGGCGGCCTGGCCTATACCGGGGAGGTGGTCCGTTTTCTCGCCGATGAAATATCTCCGCATACCTATATAAATATCATGAACCAATATCGTCCTTGCTACAGGGCCTCGAAATTTCCAGAGATATCCAAGCCCGTCAACTCAAGCGAATTTTCCTCCGCCATTAAAATCGCCAGGGATTCCGGTTTGTACAGGGGGTTTTAAATTACCTTCTCACTCCCATGAAAAACACCTGGCAATCCGGGTCATTGGGGTCTTCCTCGTATTTAATGGCCCTGAAAAAAATTTTGAAATGGTCCAACACCTCGTTGGTTTCCCATAGATAATCAGTATTGAATTTATTTCCCTGCTTTCGGACAAAATCAAGGGTCCTTGCCGCGTATAGCATGGTCCCGCCAGGCTTCAAGGCCCTGGCCAATTTCCCGTCCAGCTTCCGGTCCGTGAAATTCACCATTATTATTGTGTCATACACGCCCTCTGGAAATTTGTATGAGTCCAGATCGGCCTGCATGGAATGGACCTTTTCCGCCACCCCATTTTCCCTGGCAAGGGCCATGGCCTTTTCAAGTCCGGCCCTGGAGATATCCAAGGCGTCCACCTCAAACCCCTCCTTGGCCAAAAAAACCGAGTTTCTGCCTTCTCCGGCAGCCACGTCCAAGGCCCTTCCTTTTTTTAGCAGGCCTACGTTTTCCTTAAGGAAAGGAGTTGGTTCCTTGCCGTATATGTAGTCCTTGACGGAAAATTTTTTGTCCCACTTTTCCCTGTCCCCTTCGGCGCATATCCCGGTCCCCATGACGACAAAATTTCCCAAAAGAAGGAAAAGTAAAAAGGAAGCAAATAGTAAGGTTAGCCTCATGTATGGTTTTTAAGAACCGTCTTAAAATCCAAAATAGCCTTGGCTGTTTAAAAGGGCAAGAGTTTCTCATTTTTTTACCCCTTTTGTCAAGTGAGGACGGCGGTGGCGGCCGGGAAAATATTTTTTTACATGGAAATTTCTTAATTTTTCATTTCTTTGAACGCCATTAATGGAACCAAAAACGCGAATTGTCACAAAAAAGCGCTTGATTCCCTCAGAGACGTGGCATAGACTATATCGGGATATGGAATAAAGATAAAAGTAACTGTTCGTGTATATCGAAGATAAATAAAAAACAAAGAAGGAAAAATGGGAATAGTAAGAGCCAAAATCAAATTAAGCAATCCAATGAAATCAGAACTCCAAGCTTTGGAAGTTGATGCTGTGGTAGATACAGGTTGTACTTACCTGGCAATAACCGAGGAGCAGCGGTTGCAGCTTAAACTTGAAGTAATTTCCGAACGAGAGGTTACCGTAGCGACCGGACAACCGGTAGTTGTTCCTTATGCCGGCCCGATCAAGGTGGAATTCAAGGGAAGAGTCACCATGCTCTGTGCTATCGTAACGGGAAATGAAGCTCTTTTAGGAGCAATGGTGATGGAAGATTTGGATCTGGTAATCAGACCCGCGGCACTGTCAATTGACGTCAACCCAGCCAGTCCTAACATTCCTTCAGGGCTAGCTAAGTAAAAAATGAAGCTCCCCGCAGCAAGCCACGGGGAATTGTCTGATTAAATAATGGATACGGATGAACTGGCGCATATGCATATGGCAGCATCTGGTTGGCGAACGATGCAATCGATTTCATGAAATCGAAACTTGGCGCGGCGTGCGGCGGTTTTCGGAAAGAAGATGATTATCTCAAAGGAAATAATTAAATCCCAAAATGAACTCCACTAAAACCTCCATCTCCGTTGCATCTCTGATGACGGAAACCAGGACCTTCCCTCCTCCACCTGAAATATCCAAACGCGCGCACGTTAAATCCTACAACCAATACCTGGATATGTACTTGAGGTCCATCCGCGACCCTGACGGGTTCTGGATGGAGCAGGCTGAATCATTGCATTGGTCCAAAAAACCAACCGTTGCCTGCCGGTACACATGGGACACCGCGGCGAGAAAGATAGAACATACTTGGTTCGAGGACGGGGAGCTTAACGTGTCCGCCAACTGCCTGGACCGGCATCTTGAATCCGGCCTCCGCTCCAAGCCGGCCATTGTGTGGCAAGGGGAGGAAGAGGACGAAGTAATCACGCTTACTTATGAAGACCTGCATCGCGAGGTCTGCAAGTTCGCCAATGTTCTGAAATCGCGCGGGGTAAGGAAAGGGGACAGGGTATGCATCTACCTTCCCATGATACCGGAGCTTCCAATCGCAATGCTGGGCTGCGTCAGGATCGGGGCCATCCATTCCGTTGTCTTCGGCGGATTCAGCGCGGACTCCCTTCGCGGCAGGATCAACGATTCACAATGCAAGCTGCTCGTCACCTCCAATACCTCCCTTAGGGCAAGAAAAAAAATCCCACTAAAGGAGATATCAGACGACGCGCTTCAGTCCACGCCTTCCATCGAAAAAGTTGTTGTAGTCAAACGCGCTAACGACCCATGCGGGATGAAGGCAGGACGGGATGTCTGGTACCACGAGGAGATGGCGGGCGCGGATCCCACGTGTCCCCCGGAACCCATGAACGCGGAAGACCCCTTGTTCATCCTTTATACATCCGGCTCAACCGGCAAGCCCAAAGGGGTGGTACATACCTCGGCCGGATACCTCCTCCACTGCGCCTTTACGCACAAGGTGATATTCGACGTCCACGCGGACGATATCTACTGGTGCACAGCGGACATAGGATGGGTCACCGGCCACAGCTATATCGTGTACGGCCCCTTGGCGAACGGGACCACCAGCCTGATGTTCGAGGGGGTGCCAGCCTATCCCGACCCCGGGCGCTTCTGGAAGGTGGCGGAGAAATTCAAGGCAACTATTTTCTACACCGCCCCCACGGCCATAAGGTCTCTGATCCGCATGGGAAGAGAGTGGCCGGACAAATACGACCTGAGCGCCATTCGGATACTGGGCTCAGTGGGCGAACCCATAAACCCCGAAGCCTGGATCTGGTATCACGAGGCCGTAGGGAAAGGACGATGCCCGATAGTTGATACCTGGTGGCAGACCGAGACCGGCGGCATTCTTATAGCCCCCTTGCCAGGCGCGCACGTCCTCAAACCCGGGAGCGCCTCGCATCCATTTTTCGGCGTTGAGCCTGTTATTCTCAGGGACGACGGAACGGAATGCGGCAGGAACGAGGGCGGAAAACTCTGCATTGCCAGGCCCTGGCCAGGGATCATGCGGACCATGTGGGGCGACCATGACCGCTTCATCGATACCTATTTCACCATGTTCAAGGACAAATATTTCTCCGGCGACGGGTGCAGGATAGACGAGGACGGAGATTACTGGCTGATGGGCCGCATTGACGACGTGGTCAACGTGGCCGGGCATCGCATCGGGACCGCCGAAGTGGAAAGCGCTTTGGTGAGCCATCCAAAGGTGGCGGAGGCCGCCGTGGCGCCCATGCCGCACGAGATCAAGGGCCAGGCCCTGTACGCCTTCGTGACCCTTGTGGAGGGAGTGAAGGAAACGCCGGAGCTGATGAAGGAGCTTATCAATCATGTGCGCAAGGAGATAGGCCCAATAGCGACTCCTGATAAAATCCAGTTCGCCAGGGCCCTTCCAAAGACCCGCTCAGGTAAGATCATGCGCCGCATACTCAGGAAAATAGCCGAGAACCAGATTGACCAGCTAGGCGACACCACCACCCTGGCGGACCCGCTGGTGGTGCAGGCCCTTTTGGAGGGAAGGTAAACGATAGTCAACGCCTTTTAAAAAGCGCCATGATTTTTCAGGCAAAGAAGCGGATAGTAAACGCAAAAAATAAGTATACATGCTGAAACGCCCCTATTTTATTGAGGAAACCAGAGGCACTTTTTTAAAAAGCGTTGACTATCCGGCTGGATGCGAGAGCGGCCCATGTCTACTTATTTTTTGCGTTTACTATAGAAGACGGGTTGCCGGTTTTCAGTTCACGGTTCATGGTTTTGATTTTGGTTTTTCCGCTAAAGCATATGGAACGCGGCTTACATGGCTTGGCCTTTTGCCGCAACCAAAAGGAAAACAAAATCCCAAATGACAAATAGCAAATTACAAATAAATTACAAACTACAATTACCGAATGTCCAAAGCAATTCCATTTCCTTGTTTGTTCTTTGTAATTTTGGTTATTGAGATTTATTTGTTATTTGACAATTGAGGTTTGGAGCTCCATAACACTTTGTTTTTTTAGCAAAATTTTATGAATTTGTAGTACGGAGTACGGAGAAAAACCTTTGCGGCTTTGCGTGAGACATTTTTTTTGCAATGGTTCGCAGGGGGGCCTGGTTCAGGGCTTGGTAAGCAAGGCCTGGACTTTTTTCTGTAACGCTTCTTCCGTGAAGGGTTTTTGGATAAAATCGCTGACCCCGACTTTTTTGGCCAGGTCCACTTGTGATTGCTTGGATTCGGTTGTTGCCATGATTATCGGGATTTTCCCCAAGGTGGCGTGGCCCCTGACCTTTCGCGTGAATTCCACGCCGTCCATCACCGGCATGTTAAGGTCTGTAACGATAAGATCATACTCTTCGCCCTTTTCCAGGATGTCCCACGCCTCATGGCCGTTGATGGCGGTTGTGATGTCGTACCCGATCTTTGAAGCGGCGGTGCGGTAGAAAAAAAGCATCAACCTGGAATCGTCCACCGCCAAAATCCTCTTTCCAGCCTTCCTTGAAAGAACGGTTGGAATTTTCTCCCCGACTGCATCCGACATCTCCACCCCGGTTTTCATGCTCTTCAGCTTCGCGCGGAAGGCGGTGATGATCATGGGGTCCTTTATCCTCGGTATTGCCACCAGCAGCTTTTCAGAGACGGCCTTGTTTTCATACAGCGCCTCGAAGATGTTCAACGCCTTGGAAACAACGATGGCGTTTATGATTTTTTCGCCGCGTTCGTCTCCGGCGGTGATGAGCTCCGCCAGTTTTTCCGTGGCCCTGGAACTGACCCGGTTATTTATGGCGGCAACCACGGCAAGGAGGACCAGACCGTCTTCCTTGGAAAGGGCGTCCAATAAGTAGTCGATCCCTTTTACAATAGGGAGCTTGCCCAGGGACTCATAGAGATTGTATTTGATGTTCGGGTGGTCGGCGGCCCCGCTTTCCAGGGCCCCTATCAATACCTCCCCGGCCTTTCTGTCCTTGATCATGCCCAGCAATTGGGCCGCGTGTATCCTGGCGTCCACGTCCTCTTCCAGAAAAACGGAGGACAGAAAGGGAATCGCCTCGCGGCCCTTTTCTACTAGTTCCTGGTGTATGATGCGCCTTGCGCCAGGGCCGGGGTGGGTTATCTTTGATGTCAGCAAGGCAAGGCCCGCGTCGCTCCTGAGCGCCGCCACGGCCTTGATGGCGTTCCACGTTAAAAGGTCGCATTCCTCATACTTCCCTTCCCTTCCCCCTTCCTCGATTATTTCCGTGAACAGGCCCAGTGACGACATGTCTTCCCAAAGTCCGAGGGTTTCCACGCACAACGCGGCTATCACCTGATCTGGATGTCGGGCGTTTTTTCTAAAGACATCCAATGACTCCGGCACACGGATTTTTGACAGGGAAGAGAGAATTTCAAAGATTGCGTCCTGGTCCTTTTCCCTCTGCATCAAATTCATCAGGACAGGGCCGGCCGAGGCAAACCGGTTTTCTCCAGCCATGTGTATACAAAGCTTTCTTACGTGGCTTTTTTCCGAACTGATTCCCCTTACTGTTGCCTCCTCGTTCTTGGATAGAAGGCTCCGCAGGGTATGGATGACCATGCTGTCCACCGCGCGGTCGTTTAACGGATTTTCATGCAGATCAAACAATCCTGGTATTTCCTCGGATTTGTTGCCCTTTTCGATTTCGTTCAGGGTCCTGGTCTGCTCGATAAAATCGCGGGATCTGAAATTTTGCAAGAGGCCCATGGCTTTTTCCTTTTAAATGGATTTACCGGATATTTTAAAATTGATATTGAGATTATACCTTTCCTTTGGGTTTATATTCAAAGGGGTGGAATTTTATAACCGTTATAAGGAGCCAGCAGATGTGAAAAAAATCTTGTTTTATTCTGAATTCCGGCTCCTGACTTCTGAATTCCATACCCTTGAATTAGAATCCGATTTACTTTAAAGTGGAAGCATGAAAACTACTATTGATATTCCTGAAAATGAACTAAAAGAGGCTATCAAGCACACCGGCGCAAAGACTAAACGAGATGCCGTGGTGTACGCCCTCATCGACTTCAATAAAAGGCGGAGGATGGCAAAGCTGACAAGAATTCTGGGGACCTTCCAGGATTTCATGGACCAGAACGATCTTAAAATCATGCGGGAAGACGAGAGATGGGAAAAGAGGTGCGCGAAAGGGTGCTGAATCTTATGGCTGATGGAATCGAGCATTGCGACTCTCACATGGATTTCATTTTAAAATCGAATATATAACAAAGAACCGCAGAATTTTGAAGGTTTTCTTTCGACATTCGTTATTCCTTATTCGATATTCCGCGGTTTTATATGACTGAATGGCCAATAGTCCCAAATAAGCAAGCCTAGCTTGGCGGCTATGGGTTAAAGCCCCGGCTATATGCTGTAGACCCTACCGACATGAACAACGCTCGTGAACGGTTACAAAAATTTTTCGAGGGAAAATCTCACCAGTTTATGATGTTTTTTTCGGTTAATTAGTTTCATTTTTTTCTGCTGAGCTACATTTAAAACTTGACAAAAAAATATTGCCTGACTACAATATATACCAACTGGTAGGTATGAAAATAGCCAATATAGAAACACCCACAAAGAAAGCATTACTGGATGCCGCTAACGGCTTAATGCTTGAGAAGGGATTTGTTGCCACCTCCGTGGATGAAATCTGCCGGGCGGCTAAAGTCACCAAAGGCAGTTTTTTCCATTACTTTAAAAGCAAGGAAGAACTGGGCAAGGAACTTGTGGTGCGATTTTCCAAGGCGGCGTCTGACTTCATGAAGGCCGCATGCAAGGATGCGGGAGAAGACCCCCTGGATCGGATTTACGCTTTTATTGATGTCGTGATAATGAAGTCGGAAAGTCCGGAAGCCAAAGGATGTTTGGTGGGGACTTTTTCTCAGGAATTATCAGAAACACATCCGGAAATCAGATGCCTTTGCGCAAAAAGCTTAGAGCGCATGGCCGAAACGTTTAAAGAGCATTTGGCGCAAGCAAAAGCCAAATACGCTCCGAAGGCTTCCTTTGATGTAAAAAGCCTGGCGGATTGCTTTATTGCCCTGGCGCAAGGCTCCATGCTCATGATGAAGGCCCATCAGGACAAGGCTATCATGAAAAAGAACCTGTTTCATTTCAAAGAGTACTTAAAACATCTTTTCGGGAGATAGGTTAACCGGGATATATTTTTTGGATGGCTGGCATACCAACCGGTTGGACATCTGTGCATGTCCGGGAGCACAATAAAATTCAGGGGCCGATTTAAAGAGGAAAAAAGATCAAACCACTCTGTCTAAAAATCTTGTTGGAAATATTCTTTCGATAGATAACATCGGGGCCATTTTTTTGCTCCAGGCGCATACCGACTGGTTGGTTAATTCTGAGAGTGTCTCTTGCCAATAAATGCCGACCGGCCGGTAAATCATAAGAAAAGGGGGTGATAAAAACGAAAATATGAATGGTAATACTTATCATCAACTAATGGGCCTCCCGGAGGCTCGAAACTGCAAACTAAAGGAGAGATCGTAATGTCTATTAACTGTGATACCCGAACCAACATCTGTCAAACCCAGGCTTCAGCAAACCAGGATTGCTGCCCGGTAGAAAAATCCATAAACCAGGACTGCTGCTGCCCGGTGGAGGCTGCGGCGGCTATGTGGAAGAAAGCCTTTTTTTGTGCCATGAAAGAAACACAGGTGGATATACTTAAGGAAAAAATCCGAAAAACTTGGGGGCCCATGATGGATAAAGTGGCTGACGCTACAGTGAAAGCAATGGGCATTCACTGGGAATCCATGCTGGCCCAAGCAAACGCGAAAAAGGGGCTGCACGAGAACATTGCGAATATCTATCAGTCCGCCCCATAAATAGGGCCGGAACAATTCGTTTTTCCGGAGGCAATTGCCGGGGCCGTAAATGGTCCCGGCAATTGCCAAAGGAAGCCATTCAGCACACCAGCGCAAAGACCAGGAAAGGAAGAGGTACGCGAGAGGGTGCTGAATCTTATGGCTGAATCGCGGCCTGCGCCTTGACGCATAAGGCCGGAATCGAACATTGCGGCTCCCGCATGGATTTTATTTTACAGTCCACGGCGCGGCTTCGCCGCAACCAAAATCCGAATACCGAAATACTAAACAAATCCGAATAACCAAATTCCAACATTCCAAACCACTTGGCCTGAGTTTTGAAATTTGAACCTTCAAACAAAGTGTTATAAGTTTGAAGCGCGGGGTGCGGGGACCTGGGAGTTGGACAGCCTAGGAGACCGCGCAAGCACATTATTAATCACCTCATCCATGTGCTCCGCGAAAATAAAATTCATTTTTTTTCTGATTTGAGGAGGAATTTCCTCCAGGTCCTTTTTATTTCCCGCTGGAATGAGAACATTTATTATGCCTGCGCGTTTAGCGGCCAATGTTTTTTCCTTCAGGCCCCCGATGGGAAGCACACGCCCACGGAGGGTGATTTCACCAGTCATGGCAAGGTCGTGGCGGATCGGTATTCTTGTAAGGGCGGAAATGACGGCCACGGCCATGGTGATTCCCGCTGAGGGCCCGTCCTTTGGTATGGCCCCCGCCGGGACATGGATGTGAAAATCAGTTTTAAAAAAGAAATCCTCCTTCAACCCTAGTTCCTTGGCCTTGGATCTCGCGTAACTCAAGGCGGCCTTGGCCGATTCCTTCATAACGTCCCCAAGTTGGCCGGTCAGGGTCAACTTCCCCTTCCCATGCATCAGGGTCACTTCCACGTACAATAATTCCCCGCCGGACTGGGTCCAGGCCAGACCAGTGGCTACGCCGATCTGGTCAGTGGTTTCTTCCACTTCCTTCAAAAATTTCCTGATGCCCAGGTATTTATGAAGATTTCCGGCGTTGATTTTGTGGAGGCATTTTTCGCCCTCCGCGACCTTTTTCGCCACCTTGCGGGAGATGGTGGCGATTTCCCGTTCGATATTCCTCAGACCCGCCTCCCTGGTATATTGGGAGATGGCCTTGCGGATGCCGTCATCGGAAATTTCCAGCCATTTTTCCGAAATCCCATGCTCCTCCAACTGCCTGGGTATTATATATTTTTTCACGATATCCAGCTTTTCCTCCTCGGTGTAACCTGGGATGCGGATGACTTCCATCCTGTCCATCAGCGCCGAGGGTATGGTATCAACCAGATTAGCGGTGGTTATGAACATCACCCTGCCCAAATCAAAGGGGACAGCGAGATAATGGTCCACGAAGGAGACGTTCTGCTCAGGGTCCAGGACCTCAAGGAGGGCCGAGGACGGATCGCCCCTGAAATCAGAGCCAAGTTTATCTATTTCGTCAATCATGAAAACAGGATTATTCGTCCCGGCCTGCTTCAGGCCCTGAATAATTCTGCCTGGCAAGGCCCCTATATAAGTACGCCGATGGCCGCGTATCTCCGCCTCGTCCCTGACGCCGCCCAAGGCGATTCGCACGAATTTGCGGTTCATCGCCCTGGCGATGGATTTGCCGAGGGAGGTTTTTCCCACGCCTGGAGGGCCGACGAAACAGAGGATCGGGCCTTTCATCCGGTTTTTTTTCAATTTACGGACGCCAAGATATTCCAAAATCCTTTCCTTGACCTTCTCCAGGTCGTAATGGTCCTCGTCCAATATCTCCTTCGCGGACTTGAGGTCCAGATTGTCCTTGGAGGAAACCCCCCAGGGTATTTCCGTCATCCACTCCAGATATGTCCTGACAATGGTCGCCTCCGCGGCCTCCGGGTACATCTTTTCCAGCCGCCGCATCTGCTTCTCGGTCTCCTTTTCGATCTCTTTCGGCATTTTGGCCTTCTTCACCTTTTTACGGAATTCTTCCACCTCCTCGCCGACGCTGCCGTCATCTCCCAGTTCCTTCTGAATAGCCTTCAATTGCTCACGCAGATAATAATCCCTTTGCGACTTCGTCATGCCGTCATGCGCCTCGGAATGGATCTTTTGCTGTATTGTCAGCAGCTCCAATTCCTTGTTCAGCAATTCATCAACCCGCTTCAAGCGTTCCAGGGGATCATTGATGGTGAGGATTTCCTGTGCGTCCTTGACCTTAAGCGCCATGTTAGAGGCCACCAAGTCAGCTAACTTGCCGACGGAATCCATGTTGTCTATCAGTATCGGCAAATCCTGCGGGAGGGCTTTCCCAAGTGAAATAGCCTTCTCTACCTCGCTCTTGACATTCCTGACCAATGCCTCTGTCTCCATGGTCATTTTGGGGTCATTGGGTTCGGCTATTCTTTCTATCTGGGCATGGTAATAATTAGTTTCCTTGCGGAAGTTCACTGCCTTGGCCTTGCAAATGCCCTGGACCAGGACCTTCAGCCGGTCGTCAGGCATCCTCAACATCCGCACCACTGTCACCACCACTCCTACTGTGTAAAGGTCTTCATGCGTGGGGTTTTCCTTCTCCGGGTCTTTTTGGGTCAACAATAACAGAAAGCGGTCCCTGGTTATGGCCTCGTTCACGGCGCTGATGGAGCTTTCCCGGCCCACGAACAACGGAACTATCATATAAGGGAAAACGACTATATCCCTGACAGGCAAAAGGGGAAGGACCGAAGGGATTGTGAGTTCAGTGGCCTCTCCGGACTGGACAACGCCCGGATCATCGGAATCTGCTTTACCCATTAATGAATCTCCTAATCAAGGTTGCGCTGATGAAGTTTTTTTGGAAAAGAAAAAATCCAGGGGAAAAACCGTTTTTCCCAAAGGAATGAAGGCGGATTTAAAGGAGGGAACGAAACCCGATACGCTTTCAATGGTATCTTACTGATAGTAGGCCGTCTAAGTCAAGCCCAAACCCGAATCCTGATTTAAAAAATATGCGAGGCATGTAGAGGAGCAATTTGAAGGTATTTTTTCAAAATACTGCCTTAGCATCATATTTCTGAACCTGCTTTAGGGCCGGCGATTTTCAGGAAAGCCATCTGGAGGCCGGCTCAGTGCGGTTCCACGAATTTTTCCATGAAAATGACGAAAATCCCGAAAAAAAGGGCCGCCATGTTCCTGGCCTTTTCATTCCAATCGCCGCCATGCACCTGGGGCAGAAGGTCGGAAATCGCGATTGAAAGAAAGGTCCCCATGGAAAAACCCAAGGCCGTGTATAGAACGCTGTCTGGTAAATTTTTAAAAAGCATGGTGGAGAGTATCGCCCCCAGAGGGGTGGTCATGGAAAACATCAAGGCCAATTTCCATATTTTTTTCCTTGGGTAAGCCCCGTCATAAATCAGAATTGCGCTCAGCGACGTCGCCTCAGGGACCTTGTGGACAACGATGGCCAAAAACACTGGCAGGGTCAAGGGAGGCAAGGACATGCTGGCGCCCAAGGCTATTCCATCCAGGAAGGAATGAAACGATATCCCCAAAAACGCCGCTGGGCCTATCTTATGGGAGTCGCAATCACCCTCCTCGCAGGGGTGGACCATCACGAATTTTTCCAGTATATAGAGGATCAAAAATCCAGCGAGGACCGGCGCTCCGACCCCTTCCCCCAACGGCCCTGATATTTCCGGAAGAATTTTGGTGAAGGCCGTGGCCAGCATTACCCCGGCGCCGAAACTGATCCCCATCCGAAGCAGCCACTTCTCCGGTTTCCTGAAAAGCGGCAGAAGGCTCCCGAAAATTGACAAAAAGGCAACCAGCAACAGGTATAAGTAAAATTTAGTGGAAGTCATTTATAGTTTAATAATAGGAATTTCCATTTTCCCCGCTTATAAAATCAAACAGTTGCATGTTAGCGATATTAGGCAATAGTCATTGATAAGCAGGAAGGCGCCCTAATGACCAGTGACTATTGACCAATGATCCTTTAAAGTCCGCCCTAAGGGCGTTAAGTTCTTTAAATATTATTCCGTAATTATAAGGTTTGTCAAAAACAAATCCCCAAAATAAGGTCCATACGTTATAAGATCAATCCTCTATAAGTCCATGTTCACAGCCGGCAGGGAAGGAATATTCGCCAAGGGGACCGCAACCAGGCCTTCACCGATTGAGCAGGTGGCAGAGGCTGTGATGTATCTCCTGAACCCTTTCAGCGTCTTGCTGACAGATATCTGGCGAAAGAGAAGCGACTTGGGGATCGATCTCGATCAACTCGACAGAAGCGCAAGTCACATACTCTATCAACTGTCCAAACCTACAGTCCGAGCGGAGTTCGCGTCTATCGATCTGCGAGCGGAGCCGAATGTCACTCCTCCGATTCGCTGGTGGGAGTACTTCGCCAAGTCTGCATCGGAAGCCCGCGCGTTGCTGAATCAAGATGCGGCGAAATACAGCGGCTACCTCGACCCCGACACTATCGTCGCGATCGGGCAGGTTCGAGCTGACGAACTGGTCTATTTCCGGTTGCCTGGGCTAGGAGAGCTTGAGTCCAGTAACCGTCACATTGTTCCTCTGCCTCTGTCCTACGCCTTCGGAATGCGTGAAGGATACGGGTCTATCGGGCTGTCATTCTGACATTCAAAATTTGCTTCCTGCAATTTTGTCGTCGGCTCGCATTTTGATCTTGGCCGTCCTGGGCCTCGACCCTTCTGGTGGCCTTAATCAGCCGTCCAATTTGACCACCCTGGTCAAATTGTGCGCTAGAGCTTCCTTCAAACATCGCCTCGCGGCTTTGCCATGTCGGGCGCACAAATTAAAAAAGCGGGGCACATAGGCCCCGCTTTTTTCTTTCGCATCGAATACCTGATTTTTTAATCAGGTTTCGTAATTGCATTAGCGTCCAATGTTACCGCTGTCTGCGCTAACGCTCTACCATTCCATGATGCGCCGGTTCTCACATTTATCGCTTTTGCAGCTAGTATAGTTCCTTCCATATGCGCGGTCGTTCCAATTTCCACGCCAACGCCTCCGGCAACCTGCCAGAAGATGTTCCTGGCTTGCGCGCCGCCGCTTAGAATGACGCTCTTACCGTTGGCCACGGTGAGATTTCCCGCTATCTGGAAAATCCAGATATCATCCGGATTGCCATTTAGAGTAACATCCGTGGTTATGAGAACACCGGTGCCCCATTTGTAGAGGCCGGGAGTAATAGTCATTCCTCCTATTTCTCCGGCGCCCAACTCGGTGGCATTCGGTAATGTTCTTCCCGCGGCGTCCGTGTATGCGGTTTCCATGTTGCTGACTGTCGTGGTCAGATTAGCGGGAGTTGGCGGCGCATAGTCGGCTGCGTATGCCTTTCCAACCACCAGGGATGATGTCGCAAATTGGTTTGAAGCATCAAGTATTAATCCAAATCCAGTCATGGCGGTCGAGTCGATCGGGCTGACTCCAATATCTCCTGTAATCAGAGTGGCTCCAGTGGTTGAGATTCCTGTTTTTGTCAGAATCGCATAATTACCAGCCAATCCAAGGTTTACTGTCAATTGGCCTGTCACCGCGCCGGTGGTAAAGCTCCATACTTTGTCAACCGCCAGCGCATTGCCTGCAAGGTCCTTGGCCACGGTGGTGATCCTGGCAGTATATATGGTGCTCGCCGTGAGATTGCTTGCCGGTGTAAATGTCGCGGTTACGCCAGCGTAGGCCACGGCGCCAGCAACAGGAGTTGCCCCTTGCGTTAAGGTAAAGGTTGCCGTGGTGATCGTTACAGGGTCCATCGCCTCACTGAAGGTTGCCGCGACTTGCTGGTTGAGAACCACCATTGTGGCGCCATCCACAGGAACTGTGGAACTTACGGTGGGCGCTGTGGTGTCTGTTGCCGCGCCGGTGGTAAAGCTCCATACCTTGTCAACCGCCAGCGCATTGCCTGCAAGGTCCTTGGCCACGGTGGTGATCGTGGCAGTATACGCGGTGCTCGCTGTGAGATTGCTTGCCGGTGTAAATGTCGCGGTTACGCCAACGTAGGTCACGGCGCCAGCAACAGGAGTTGCCCCTTGCATTAAGGTAAAGTTTGCCGTAGTGATCGTTACAGGGTCCATCGCCTCACTGAAGGTTGCCGCGACTTGCTGGTTGAGAGCCACGCCTGTGGCGCCATTCGCGGGGTTTGTGAAACTTACGGTGGGCGCTGTGGTGTCTTTTGCCGCACCGGTGGTAAAGCTCCATACCTTGTCAACCGCCAGCGCATTGCCTGCAAGGTCCTTGGCCCCGGTGGTGATCGTGGCAGTATACAGGGTGCTGGCGGCGAGGGGGCTTAACTGGCTAAAGGACGCCGTGGCGCCAACGTAGGCCACCGTGCCAGAAACAGGCGTTGTCCCTTGCGTTAAGGTAAAGTTTGCCGTAGTGATCGTTAAAGGGTCCATCGTCTCAGTGAAGACTGCCGCGACTTGCTGGTTGAGGGCCACACCTGTGGCGCCATTCGCGGGGTTTGTGGAACTTACTGTGGGCGCTGTGGTGTCTGCTGCCGCACCGGTCGTAAAGGTCCAGACGAAGTTGCTCGCCAGGGCATTGCCGGCCAGGTCCTTGGCCCCGGTGGTGATCGTGGCCGTATACAGGGTTTCGGCGGCGAGGGGGCTTAACGGGCTAAAGGCCGCAGTTACGCCAACGTAGGCCACCGTGCCAGAAACAGGCGTTGTCCCTTGCGTTAAGGTAAAGTTTGCCGTAGTGATCGTTAAAGGGTCCATCATCTCACTGAAGGCTGCCGCGACTTGCTCGTTGGTAGCCACGCCTGTGGCGCCATTCGCAGGGACTGTGGAACTCACGGTGGGCGCTGTGGTGTCTGTGGACGAACCTGTTGTCCAGCTCCACACATAGTCGCTTGCCAGCGCATTGCCAGCCAGGTCCTTGGCTCCGGTCGTAACCGTGCAGGTATATTCGGTGTTGTTTTTGAGATTGCTTGCCGGCGTAAATGTCGCGGTTACGCCAGCGTAGGTCACCTTGCCAGAAACACGCTTTGTTCCTTTCTTTAAGGTAAAGGTGCGTTTGGTGATCGTTAAAGGGTCCATCGCCTCACTGAAAATCACGGTGGCTTTTCTGTCGATGGGCAGACCCGTGGCGCCATTCGCGGCGCCTGTGGAACTCACGGTGGGCGCTGTGGCGTCCGCTTCGGCGCCGGTGGTAAAGCTCCATTCAAACTTACTGGCCAGCTTATTGCCTGCGGGGTCCTTGGCCCCGGTGGTGATCGTGGCAGTATATTTGGTATTAGCCGCTAGGCTCTTTGCCGGTGTAAATGCCGCGGTTACGCCAGCGTAGGTCACCTTGCCAGAAACACGCTTTGCCCCCTTCTTTAAGGTAAAGGTGAGTTTGGTGATTGTTGAAGGGTCCATCGCCTCACTGAAGGCCACGGCGATTTTCTTGTCAAGAGCCGCGCCTTTGTTGCCATTCGCAGGGTGTGTAAAACTCACGATGGGCGCTGTGGTGTCTCCTGTAGCGCTGGCGGTGGTAAAGCTCCATACAAACTTATTGGCCAGCTTATTGCCTGCGCGGTCCTTGGCCCCGGTCGTAATCGTGGCGGTATATTCGGTATTATCTGCGAGGCTTTTTGCCGGTGTAAATGTCGCGGTTACGCCAGCGTAGGCCACCGTGCCAGAAATCTGCTTTGTCCCTTTCTTTAAGGTAAAGGTGCGTTTGGTGATCGTTGAAGGTTTCATCGACTCACTGAAGGTTACGACGATTTTATTGTCAAGAGCCGCGCTTGTGTCGCCATTAGCAGGGCGTGTAAACCTCACGGTGGGCGCTTTTGCGTCCGGGAGCGCTCCATTCGCATTTACTGTATGTCCGGCCATAAAGACGGCTATCAGGAATGTTATAATCCACATCTTATTAAATATCTTCATAACAAACTCTCTCCTTTTTCGCCATTAAATTTATCAATCCTTCTTCGTATGCTTTTCGTTTTCCCGTCATAGCAGCCTCCTCGTGGTTGAAACGTTTTGCCTTCGATCAGCCCTTCTTGCTTCCCATGGCCAGCAACACGATACCGCCCACGAGCGCAATGCCACCCACGAGCGGCGGCAGCGGAAGTGTTTTTGTCTTATCGGCAGTAACCTGAAGGGGGCCTAGATCAACGACTTTTTCCCTGGTCGTGTAAGTGATGCCTTGATACGCAAAGGCCACGGTCCCTACAACAATGAGTATGACGCCTACAAGCGTATTTGTTTTCATTTTTCTCCTATCCCAAAGGTTTTCGTCCCTGAATGATGTTGACCAGCACCACGATTAAGGCAATTACAAGCAGGATGTGAATAAACCCTCCCATCGAGTAACTGCTCACCAATCCAAGCAGCCACAGAATTATCAGTACCACTGCAATTGTCCACAGCATATTGTCCCCCTTTAGCATATATTTTCCTTTCAGTTTGCTTTAGGTCCACTGCCGGCTTGCGCGCCTTGCGCTATCAGACAACAATCCAGGGTCTATCTGGACCCCTCGATGGCCATCTGGTTTTTCACGCTTTTCACGCCCTTTACGTCGGTTGCGAGTTTGGTGACCAGGTCCTTTTCGGCCGCATCATTTTTTCTCTTCCACCTTCAAGTTGCTCTGAACGGATTTCACGCCCTTGATTTGCCTTATCTTTGCTACGATCCGCTCTTCAGCCGCTCTGTCATGTATGAAACCAACGAGAACAACGTTTCCATCCGTAGAGGAAACATCGATCTTCAGATACTTGGCGTCCTGGTCCTTGACAATTACAGAATTAGCTTGCGTGGTAAGCGTTGCGTCATCTATAATTTCGCCTGCCGTTTTGCCCGTCATGCTGGCGCATCCGGAAAGCAAGGCCGATCCAAAAAACATCAATGCTGATAACAAAATAAACTTTTTCATTTGGCTACTCCTTTTTTATATGCGCAATCATACGATTGCAATGTTGATAAACGGTACCTACTGGCGTATTGCAACATCGTCCATTCCTCGTGCTCCTATTTTAAGATTATCTCAAAAAGAACCCTCATGTTGGCCTTTGCCTCTTCTGAGTAAAGGTCTCTCGGCGCTGCTTCATACTCCTCAGGATTTTCTTCACCATATCCGATTTCGCTAAACCTGTCAGGTTTAGCGACTCCTTCTTGTATCAGATAGTCTTTGACGGCATTGGCCCTTCTTTCGCTCAACTTTTGGTTGTAGTCTTTAGTGCCGGACGCAGAGGTGTACCCGGCAATACGGACGTCAGCTTTAGGGTTTTTTTTCAAAACCAGGATATTCCTTTTCAGTATCACCTGAGCTTCTTTTGTAAGGGTCGACTTATCGAAATCGAAATGCACGTCCTCAAGGGCAAAGATAATTATCTTCTTCTTCGGTTCAGCCACATGGATTATTACCTTCTCCTCAACCTTCGGTTCAGCCACATGGGTAATTACCTTCTCCTCAGTCTTATCAGTCTTAGGCCCGGATTTCCTCTCTGGCTTCATCTCAGGCACGGCGGTCTCCGCATATTTCGGCGTCTTGCCTCCAAACGCAAAAACCAGCCCTGCTGTAGTTGCCACGTTGTTGTATTTCTCCTGAATATCCCTTACATCTACTCTTATGGCTATATTATCTGAAAGGGAATACTTAAACCCGGCGCCAATCTCGCCCAATATGTGGTTGTATGAGCCATCGCCCGGCTTGATATGGGCGTTTCCGGCGCCTGCAAAGATAAATGGAGTGAACGCTTTCTCCGGAGTCAAATGATACAGCAGGTCTGCATGGAGAAAGGCAGCCCGGCTCCCGGCATAATCGTAGGCTCCTTCAAGGCCCCAATTCTTCGTAAAATTGTATCCGCCTCTCAGGCCAAAGCCGGCCCTGTCCCTTTCATGCAAAAAATAGTACCCGGCAAAGGGTGAAATTTCGATGCTCCCCTCTTTAATTTCGGATACCGAAAGTTGAGGGAAAGATAACAAATAAACTGCCGCGAGAACTGCTGATAAAAATTTTTTCATATACACCTCCTGAGTTTAAGTTAATGCTTGTGTTTCTGGTTCAAAGTAGCCACTAATTGAATCAGCGGCATACTTCATCACCTCCTTCTCTTATGATATCGTCCTCTCACCTCGATCCGTATGTGTGAGTACGTCTTCTATGAGGTCCAGTCCCGACGTGTGTGACACAGTGTTAAACCGCAATTCAGGCTGCTCGCTCAGGATATCCATTAGCGCCATCAGCCGGCGATGATTGTCCGTACGGATGTGGACCTCAAGATCATTCTGTGTCTTCCATTCCTCCAACAGGATAAAGGTATTTCTGTCTTCCACGTCTTCATAGAGATGATAACTCAGGCAACCCCTTTCGACCCGCGCGGGTTCGAGCATCCCCCGCATCGTTTCCAAAAGAGCGCTCCGGCTTTCAGGCCGGACAATCATTCTTGATGTCGCAAGTATCATCAACCATACTCCTAAGATTCAGACATCGGACGCCGCGTTCACTGCTTTAAAAGATACCCTATTTACGGTCTTCTACAGCAGAATTTATACCAGGACTGTTGTTGACATGACAGGCGCCTCTATCATGTTGAAAATATTGATGTTTAAGAGAAGACTGCGATGGGGGGATAATAGCGTGAAAAGATGCAGGCTTCTGATATATCAGGAGTCTGCTGACATGTCAGGAATTTTTTCTTCTTTGGATGCCCAGTCTTTGCAGCCTTGATTCGAGCGTCTTTGGATTGAGGCCTAAAACCTTTGCCGCGCCGTTCTTGCCGCTTACCCGCCAACCTGTCGTGTTCAGCGCCTCGATAATATGCCGTTTCTCTACCTCTTCGAGGGTCCTGAACTGGACTGTTTTTGACTCCGCAATCTTAGGTACATCCACAAACAGCGCCGTTCCGGTGGTTATGATCATCGCGCGCTCAACAACGTTTCTCAGTTCCCTTACGTTGCCCGGCCAGGGATAGGCTTGCAGGGCTTCGGCGCTCATTTGTGGTATTGATTCGATCCGTTTGCCCATCCTCTCGCTGAAGTCCTGCACAAAAGACCATACGAGCGGCAGTATGTCTTCCTTGCGCTCACGAAGAGGCGGCACGGCAATCTGAAAAACGTTCAGGCGGTAGTAAAGGTCTTCCCGGAACCGGCCCTCGCTGACCAACCCGGCAAGATTGCGGTTCGTCGCTGAAATGATTCTGGCGTCGACCTTCACGGTCCGGGGGCTGCCCAGGCGCTCAAACTCGCCGCTCTCCAATACCCGAAGCAGCTTGGCCTGGAGTTCCAGCGGCAAGGCGTCTATCTCATCCAGGAAAATCGTTGAGGCATCCGCAAGCTCAAAGCGGCCTAATTGCTTCGACAGTGCGCCGGTAAAAGCGCCCTTCTCGCGGCCGAACAGTTCACTTTCGATGAGGGTCGGCGGCAGGGCGGCACAGTTGACTTTAACCATGAGACGGCCTTTGCGGGCGCTCAGGTTATGGATCGCATTTGCGACCAATTCCTTTCCGGTGCCCGTATCCCCCTGGATCAAGACCGTCGACTCTGTTCCTGCAACTTGTTCTATCTGCATCAACACAGTCCTGATCGCTTCACTGTTGCCCACGATATCCTTATATGAGTGTATCAGATTAATTTCTTCCCGAAGGTAGAGATTCTCCACACTCAATTGGTTTTTTAACTGCTTGACTTCTTCTAGCGCTTCCCGCAGTGACTCCTCTGCCTTCTTGCGTTCCTCCATTGCCCGCAAGAGCTGCTGGTTTGTGTCGGCCAAATCTTTAGTCCGTTCCTTCACGCGCAGGTCCATCTCATCATATGCCTTCAGGAGCGCCCCCTCCGCCTTCTTGCGTTTGGTTGCTTCTGATTCCAAATCCTCAAGACGCTGATGCAGCTCTGCTAATATAAGTTGCTCTTTTGCTTTGTCTTTATATTTCACATTTATTTTAAATTCTTCAAAAGTTTCATGGCACTGGTTGAGACATTGAACATCCTCATTGAATCCATTAAACTATCTCCATCATGAAAATAAGGATGCCCTTTAAACAAGTTTGGTCTCTGCGGGCAGGACGAAAATGCATGTTCTTCCTGCCGATTGAAAGGGCCAAGGATATCCTGACTAAATCCTTCAACTGAAGCTCCCCCTCCGGCGCCTACGGACATGCCGGAGGACCGCTGTACGCTGTGGTTTCTGCTATGTTTCTAAATCCGAAATCCAAAATCCGCAATCCAAAATCGGATCACGCCTCCCTCAAGGCCCGCTTCACCTCATCCAGGACGCGCTTGCTCTTGCCCTTGCCGTTCAGGATTATGGAAACGCACTCTGCCGTAACTCTTAGTCTCTTGGCTATATCGGCCTGCTTGATCCCCGCGGCCACCAGGTCGCCCTTGAGGCGCCGTAATTTTATGATCTCTTGTTTTTCCATCTCCGTTCCTATAAAAAAATTTACCTGCCAAGTTTAAGAAAATAAACAGACAAGTGATAATATAATCGCTAAAAGATAAAATGTCAAGAGAAAAATTGCTGAGAGATGAAAATAATTTAGGGGGCAGGTTTGGGGAGATAAGGAAGAAGAAAAACCTCACACAGCAAGCATTTGCTCAATCAATTGGGATAGGGCAAGGATATTTAAGCGAGATAGAGAAAGGATTAAAAGAACCATCAACTACTATAATAATAGCTGTTGTCTATCGCTGGAAGATAAATGAAGGTTGGCTGAAGACCGGCGCCGGCCCCATGTTCCTGGAGGACATAGAGGACATAAAGGAAGGAAATAAGAAGGCAATAAACCTCAAGGACCTGCCGAAAGAAGAGATTAAAACCTGGCTGGATGAGTTTTGGGAAAAGGCGGATGACAAGGAGAAAGCCTGGCTGGAGGTGGAAATGAGAAAAAAATTCCCGGAATTCGCCGAATGGCTAACAATAAAACGAGTAAGTGAAAATGGGGCCGCGTCTTGAATTGCGAATTATTTCTTCTTTTGGAAGAGAGGGCAAATGGGAGCGATTACCCAGGAAGTCAAAAAAGTCTTCCCTGAACCGGTCTCCATCGAGGCCAATGGGCACAAATCCGTGGCTTACGCCAACCCCGGCGCCGCGCTGATCTAAACCGTGAAGGAACAGTAGAAAACCATTTCCGAACAAGGGAAAATGATTGAAAGTTTAAACAAGAAGCCGGAGGTTTTGAAGGTGAGAGGGTAGATGGAGTTTTTATTGCCAATTAACAATTGACGATTTTCAATTGGTAAATAAATCCCGAACTTTCACATCCGCAATCAAAATCCCCCTACTTGATATCAATTTATGCCTTTTTCCTGTTAAAATAGAAAAAACGTGATAATAACTTAGCGCAGGAGGTGTCTGGATATAAGGCTATTGCAAGGAGATTTATCGGCAAGGTGTTGCAGGATGGGCATCTTTCACTGCCAGAGGATGCGGCAAAAGAGGTTGGCAGCGTCTTTGAAGTGGTGTTAATTCCGATTGAAGAGCCTGATATATATGGCTATGCTGAGTCCATAGCAAAGGAAAAAGGATTTTCTGATCTAACGGAGCAGGATATTGACAGGATTATTCACGAATCAACGTTACCATATCAGCCTTTTTCTGGAAAGGGTATCCCCGGCTAGTTTATGACCAGATAAGGGACGGAAGGCTTGCCATGCTCCTCAGTAATGGGATGGAGAAAGAACTCATCAGGGTTTTAGGTTATGAAAAATTTGGTCTTGCCCCAAAAGAGATACCACCATTTATCAGAAATCTGAGAGCCCATGCCGGGTTTGTGGAAACAAGCGCCAGGATACATGTGATTGTATCTGGCCCGGCAGACAATATATTTTTTGAGTGCGCGATAGACGGCAGGGCAGATTAAGAAGCTGTCTTGGAAAAAATGTTTATCCTGAAGGGCAATATGCGGTTGGTATAAAAAATACGCTAACACACCCCGGCCTTCGGCCACCCCTCTCAAGAGGGAAATTTTAAAGGAATAAATTTTTCAGCCACCGCCGGCGTGATTTCCAGCGGTTTGCCGCGACGCCTTATTCATTAATGCCCGATTGAAAGGGCGCCGTCACTTATAAATTCCCCTCTTGAGAGGGGCGGCCGAAGGCCGGGGTGTGTTAAGAATTTCTTCGGCTATTTGCATGCAAGCCTTAATGTTTTTTTCAAGACAGCTTCTAAATTATTTCAGGAGACAGGCGCCTGCTTGATGTGGGAGAATATGCCGGAATCCAGATATTAAAAGCAAAAGAGTTGCTCATAAAAGAAGGGTTGATAATGGAAAATCAGACCCCATGAAGGAAAATCCTACACATTAAAACGGAAATGAATCACGTCTCCATCCTCAACCACATAATCCTTGCCCTCTATCCTGAGCAGCCCTTTCTCCTTCGCCCCCTGCTCCCCTCTTGAGGCAATAAAATCGTTGTAGGAGATGACCTCGGCCTTGATGAAGCCGCGCTGGAAATCGGAATGGATCACACCGGCCGCCTCAGGGGCCTTGGCCCCCTTCCTGATGGTCCAGGCCCTGACCTCCTTCTCCCCGGCGGTAAAGTAGCTGTATAGGGAAAGCAGCTTGTGCCCGGCGCGGACCATGCTGTCGAGTCCCGACTCCTCCAAGCCAAGTTCCTTAAGAAATTCTCCTTTTTCACCTTCATCCAGTTCGGATATCTCCGCCTCGATTTTTCCGCACATGATGACGCATTCCGAGCCTTCCGATTCCGCTATCTTTTTTACGGCGTCAACATGGGCGTTTCCCTTGTGGATATCGGCTTCCGACACGTTGGCGATGTAAAGGAGCGGCTTTGCGGTCAAGAGAAAAAGGTCCCGGATGATTTCCTTTTCATCTTCGCCCATCGGGAGGATCCTGGCGGGCCCGCCGTTATTCAGGTGGCTTGCCACCCTTTCCAGGACTTCCACTAGTTTTCTTGCGTCCTTGTCGCCGGACTTCGCGAGCTTGGCCGACTTATAGAGCCTTTTTTCTATGCTGTCCATATCCGCTAGGATAAGCTCCGTATTGATGATCCCTATGTCCCTTTCGGCGTCAACTTCTCCCGCCACATGGACGACGTCCGGGTCCTCGAAGCAACGGACAATATGTGCAATGGCGTCCACCTGGCGGATGTTGCCGAGGAACTTGTTACCGAGTCCCTCCCCCTTGCTTGCCCCTTTAACCAGTCCCGCGATGTCCACGAACTCCATCATGGTGGGAATGGTCCGCTGCGGCTTGACGATCCCGGTGAGCGCGTCCAGTCTTTTATCCGGGACAGCCACCATGCCCACGTTCGGCTCTATGGTGCAGAATGGAAAATTGGCGGCCTGCGCCCCGGCGGAGGTGATAGCGTTGAATATAGTGGATTTTCCCACGTTGGGAAGTCCCACGATGCCACAATTAAATCCCATTGGTTCTCCTTACGGCTTATGAGGGTTTCTTATTGGTTTTATTGGATTTTCTAAAACTTTAATGGAAGGCCGCTGCGAAGCAGATACCCATTATAATGGTTATAAGACTTCCCTTCAAGCGGTCAGCGGTTTACGATAAGCCTGCAAGCTTGTAACGTCCGTGCCGCCGTGATATCTTTTGAAATGGCAAGGCTTCACAGGGTGCAGTTGTCAGGGGACAGGATAAAGACAAATATTTCCTGATGACCGTACCCTGACAACCGCCCACTGTACTACAAGCTTATAAAACTTTGTTTTTTTAACAAAGTTTTATGAAACTCCAAATAACAATCGTCAAATAACAAAAAAATCTCAATAACCAAAATTACAAAGAAAAAACAAGGGAAAGGAATTGTTTTGTACATTCGGTAATTGTAATTTGTAATTTATTTGTAATTTGCTATTTGTCATTTGGGATTTTGCTTTCCCTTTGGTTGCGGCGAAGCCGCGCCGTGAACTATCGTAAACTATATGGATCCCGCCTTCGCCTCTCTCCTCATATTCGCGGCAACCTATTTCGGCATCGCCCTTGGGACCTTTCCAGGCCTGGCGCTGGACCGGACCGGGGTGGCCTTGCTTGGCGCCATCGCCATGGTGGTGGCCGGGGCTCTTTCAACGGACGAGGCGGTCCGGGCCATAGATACATCCACCATCCTCCTCCTTTACGGTCTGATGGTGCTGTCGGCCCAATTCCGGCTGTGGGGATTTTACACTCATGTGGCCCTGGGGATACTGCGGTTCATGGAAAAGCCCAGGAAATTCCTCGCCATCCTCATGGGGGTTTCAGCCCTTTTCTCAGCGGTGCTTGCAAACGACATCGTGTGCCTGGCCTTCACTCCTGTGCTCGCGGTCTCCCTTGTGCGCGCAAGACTCAATCCCTTGCCGTTTCTGATTGGACTCACCTGCGCGAGCAACATCGGGTCCGCCGCCACTATAATAGGAAACCCTCAAAACATGCTCATAGGGCAAATAGGGGGGCTTGATTTCGGGAAATTCACCCTCTGGTGCGCGCCCCCTTCCCTTCTATCCCTGGCCGCGGCTTACGGGATCATCCTCGCCATGTACAGTGGAAACTGGGATGCTCCCTACACCACATATAGCGAAGTCCACGCGGAATGGCCTCCCTACAATCGATACCAGTCGGCCAAGGGACTGGTCCTCACCATGCTCCTCATGGCCTTGTTCCTTACCTCTGTCCCAAGGGAGTTCACGGCCCTTTGCGTGGCCGCGATCCTCATGTGCAGCAGGAAGACCGCCACGCGGTCCATCCTGGGGCTTGTTGACTGGCACCTGATCTCCTTTTTCTGCGCCCTTTTTATAGTGATGGAAGGGGTGATAAAATACGGATTGCCACAGCAGGGAATCCTTTGGATGGCGTCCAACGGACTCGACATCAACGCCCCGCTCGCGCTTTCAGGCGTTTCCCTCGTGCTCAGCAATATCGTAAGCAACGTCCCGGCGGTCCTCCTCCTGCTTAAAAACATGGACCTCACCGCCACCGACAACCTGTATCTCCTCTCCCTCGTGAGCACCTTCGCCGGAAATCTGATCACCATAGGGAGCATCGCCAACCTTATCACAATAGAGCAGGCCAAGGCCCATGGGATAAACATCGGGTTCATGGAGCACGCAAGGACCGGGGTCCCGGTGGCCGCCGCGTCCTGCCTGATAGCGATAGGATGGTTTTTCGTTGTCCATGTAAGATAGACGTCAGGTTTCAGGGGTCAGGCGTCAGGGCGCGGTTATCCGGAAATACCCGGCTTTACCCCAGGGGTACTGGCGATCGGACGGTCGCCCCTGCTACTGATTGTGCTATCCTGACGCCTGACCCCTGAAACCTGACCCCTGAAACCTGACGCCCCTTAACGCTTAACATGCAAACTCAATTCGTATATTTTCTTTCCAGCGCCTCCACCATGATGGCCGCCTTGTTCATTCCCAACTATACCCGCGCAATAGGGGGAAGCCTGAGCGAAGTCGGGCTGGTTGGGGCAGTCTATGGTTTCGCCCTGTTTTTCTCTTCCTGGTTGTCCGGAAAGGCGGCTGACTCAAAGGGAAAAAGGCAATTCATTGTTTGGGGACTCTTCCTCGCCTTCGTGTTTTTTCTGCTGCAAGCGGCCGCCTCCACCCCGTCATCCCTCCTGATTATCAGGTGCCTGGCCGGGTTTTCCCTGGGATTATACACAGCGCCCCTCATCGCCCACGCAAGCGATTGCGACGAAAGAATGGGAACCTTCGCATCATTCGGCTCTCTTGGATGGTCCACAGGAGTTTTGCTGGCCGGCGTGATCGCCCAGGCAGGGGAAAGCTGGTTGGAACTCCCCCCTCTCGCGCCATTCAGAATAGTCTTTGTCATCAGTTCCCTCTTCTTCCTGGCCGCCTTCTTCCTGGTCCTGGGGTCCAATGATACAACCCTGCCGCCTCGTGAGTTGCCTATTTTTCCCACTGGACTTTTCGCGAGGAACTTCAGGGTCTATTACTCCTTCTTTCTCAGGAATTTGGGGGCGGTGATCATCTGGACCATTTTCCCGCTATATCTGGCTGACCTGGGAGCGAACAAATTCTGGATAGGCGCGCTTTACTTCATCAATACCATTACCCAGACGCTGGTCATGAGACAGCTCAACTTCAAGGATGAAGTAAAACTCATAAAGGCGGGTTTGATTCTTTCCTTCCTGGTCTTTTTTTCCTATTCCCTGGCCCAGAATTTCTGGTGGATCTTTCCCTCGCAAATCATCGTGGCCTTCTCCTTTTCCTTTTTGCAGGTCGGAAACCTGCTTTATCTGACGAAAAGAAACGAGGAGAAATCCACTTCCATCGGCATTTTAAACTCGATATCCGGAATATGTCTGGGCATAGGGCCCTTTATCGGAGGGTTTATATCGGACGCCTTCGGGTTTTCCGGGGTGATATATTTGGGGGCTGGTCTCGCTTTCGCCGGATATCTGGCAATTGGCTCCAGGCTCGATCAACGCGCGGCCTTGCCGTAACTATCGGCTGAACGCAAACCCTGATTTTTCAGTCAGAAAATTCGAAATCCGAAGCACGAAACAAGGACCAAAACACTAATTTCCAAATGACAAAAACATAGTATTGGCAAGGCTTTGCTTTAGGTGCTTTCGCATGGAGAAAGAAAATCTTGATGGTTTTAGAAAACTGATTTTTTGCCTTGACGAATTATCATATAAAAATAAAAATGGAAGAACGGGTTGTCAAGGGAACGCATGGCATGAAGCAAGTTGTGCCCTCGCTTTACCGGGACTATAATACATACGTAAACAAAATCGCGTACGAATAGGATTGGCCATGAAAATTCATATAATCCGAAAACAAGCAGAAAAAAGGCAAATTTCTGAGATGCTTGAAGAGTTAGAGACTTATATCAAACTTGCGGTGGATGTGGAACGGGAAATTCTCGCGGGAGGAGGAGAATACCATGCGGACTGCGAAGAACTCCTTCTTTCCGATGGAAGCCTGCAACAAAATATTTGGGGGGCTGATTGGTATCCCGATTCCCGCACAGTGGGATTTGGAGCGTTGATAAACATACGGCCCCGCCAGGGGAACCGGGGGATGGAAATTGAAGACCCATCGCTTTGCAGCCGTATTGAAAAAATCGTGAAACGATTGCTTGAGGAAAACGATTAATGAAAAATCTGATGGCCATGCGGGAACGTTTTATTAGAGACGCCCTACCGGTCAGGATGGGGAATTTGGCTTCGGAGCTGTCCAGGTTGAGCCAGTGGGTGGCGATTGGCCGGCCGGATGCCGCTGTCATTGATCTTATGCGAAAAATCGCATGGCTTTTGGAATGGAGCGGGGATGCCGCGCTGCCGGAACTGCCTGACATGCAAAGGGAGATTTGCCGCTGGCGGCGCTCATGGCCCGCGGAGTCCGCCCGCTCCGTCCTGTCATTACGCGCTCGAATCATGTCCGAACGAATTTTAGAAGACTCCGGCTTAATCCAAGCAAATGTCCCTTAGGACCGGGAAAATGAAGAATTTATGCGTCCATTGTTGAAGTTGAGCGAAGGGCGGAGACAACGCCCTTCGCTCATTCTGATAGGTTTTTATTATCCCGTTGTAATAGATATCTTTTTGACGGCTTTTTGAGCTTCCTTGGTCTTGGGCAGGGTGATGGTCAATACCCCTTTCCTGAATTCGGCGTTTGCCTTGGCTTCGTCCATGCCGGCGGGCAAGGGGATGGTCCTTTGGAAGGAGCCGTATGAGCGTTCCATGCGGTAATAACCACGCTTTTTTTCTTCCTTCTCCTCCTTTTTCTCCCCCTTAATTGTAAGGGTTTCATTGCTTATGGCAACGTCTATGTCTTTTTCATCCATGCCTGGAAGCTCAACTGAAATCTCCACCTCTTTTTCCTTTTCCGCCACGTTGATCCTTGGACTGAAGGCGCCCAGCCTGCTTTCTCCAAATCCGAAGGGCTCCAGGTTGAAACCGGGATCGAAAAAGCTGTCAAACATGCGGTTCATTTCCCGTTGCAGAGAGGCAAAGGGGTGCTCGTCTTCCAATCTTAGTGGAACTTCTTTTTTTCTTTTCCAGGGTATAAGGTCCTTGATGGCCATGGTTTATTCCTCCTTTCTGATTATTTTTACCGCAGGGTCCGCTGAGGACGCTGAGAAAAGATTTGCTGACGCCGGTTCCTGTCTTCTGTCTTTTTCCGTCCTTCGTCCCAGCATAGCGTTCGTCCCTCGGTTTCCACTCTCCGTCTTCTCAGCCTTCTTATGCCGCTTTCACGGCTATCTTTTTGGCTGCCGGTTTTGCCTTGGGCAAGACCAGGCGAAGGACGCCGTTCTTGACCGTTGCCTTGATATTGTCCTTGTCGATTTCGTCCGCCAGGGTAAAAGACCTGGCATAATCACCGGTGCGGTATTCGGAGTAAGCAAGGCTGTGTCCCTCATAAGCCTTTTCCTCAACGCCGCCGTTTATTGCAAGGACGTTTTTTTCCAGTGTTATATCAACGGAGTTTTCGTCCACGCCAGGCATATCCGCCATAAGGACGATCTCTTTTTCGGTTTCAATGATGTCAACCACCGGGGCAAAGGTCCTTTTCGCCTTGGTCCTTTCAACGCCCTCCGGGGTCTTGGTTTCCTGTTTTTGAATGGCTTCTTTTGAACTCATGGTTATAACTCCTGTAAGGTTATTAGGTTTAAGGTTCAGGGTTCAGGGTTCTCTATCCAGCTTTGAACGTTGAACCGGGAACCTTGAACCATGCTTTTTTAAACCGCCTTGACTGCTATCTTCCTTGGCTTGTCCTCTTCTGCCCTGGGCAGGGTGATTTCCAGGACGCCGTTTTTATAGTTGGCGTTCACCTTGCTTTCATCCACCTTGAAGGGAAGCCGCACGATCCTGGAAAATTGTCCTGAATTCCGCTCTTGCCTGTGATAGGTTTCCCCTTCTTTCAGTTCCTCCGCCTTTCTGGAGCCGTTCAAAGTCAGCGAGTTGTCGTGGACGGAGATGTCGATGTCCTCGGAATTAATTCCCGGCAGCTCCGCTGTGAGTACCGCGTCATTCTCTCCGGCCCACAAATTAACTGAAGGAAAATCGGCCTCTGTTCTCTCCCCGTATGAGGAAAACAGGCGGTTCATGTCCCTTTGGAGGGTGTCCAGTTCCCGCCACAGGGACCTGCCAAAATCGTATCTTTCAAGTTCTGGCCACAACATAAGTAGTCCTCCTTTTAAATTGGTTTTAGCTGTTGAATTGGATGGCGCCAGCCTTTCTGATTTTTTTATAAAATTGGAATTTTTTTTTGTCAAGCGGAAAAAATCAGGGAACTGCCTGTGGCAACCTGCGGGGTATCAATAAAGAATTTTTGTAACTATTCAGCGAAATATTATATAACCCCGATAGTCGCCGTTAAATGCATCTTTACATCCCCCTTAATCCCCCTTTGTTAAGGGGGAATGGGTTGCGCCGTCCATCGCCCGGACATCGCCTGATTCCCCCTTGGAAAAGGGGGCCAGGGGGATGTAAAAAGACCGCAGGCTCCCTTTAACTATAAAAATTCAGTTTTAAGGAGAACAAAAATAAAAACACACTGAATAGTTACGAATTTTTTTGATTAATAGACTGTCTTGAAAATATCCTTGCCGGCTCAATAGTCCCATCAGGTCTATGGATCCATATTGTGCTTGGTTAGCATTTCCTTTTCCTCCCACGGCGCGAATTTCACCAACAGAAGCATACCCGGAACGGCTATGAGGGCGCAAGCGACAAAGAACTCCCACCAGCCCAGGTACTTGGCGAGAAATCCAGTCGGGGCCGATGCCATCACCCTTGGGACGCCCATCAGACTGCTCAGAAGCGCGTACTGGGTGGCGGTGAATTTCTTGTTGGTTAGGCTGGCCATGAACGCGGTATACGCTGCGGTCCCCATCCCCCCGCTCAGGTTTTCAAAGACAATCACTGTGGCCAGGGCAACGACGTTGTGCCCGATCCACGCCAGGACGGCGAATCCAAGCGTGGATATTCCCTGCAGGACGCCGAAGATCCAAAGGGAGCGGTTGATGTTTAATCTAAGCATTATGACCCCGCCGGCTATGCCGCCTATGATGGTGGCCCAGAAGCCGAATAGCTTCACCACCGCGCCGATCTCCGTCTTGGTGAACCCGATGTCGAGATAAAAAGGGGTTGTCATGGAGCTTGCCATGGTGTCGCCTATCTTATATAGAAGTATGAAGGCAAGTATCCACAGGGCTTCCTTCCGCTGGAAATAATCAAGGAAGGGGTCGATGACCGCCTCTCTCCAGTTTCCCGGCTTGCCCATCGCGGCTTCCGGCTCCGTGGTGAGCAGAGTGGTGGCGGCCCCCACGGCCATGCACCCGGCCATGAGGAGATAAACCATTGAAAAGGGAATATGGTCAGACATGATGAGTCCGCCCCCGGAGGCGAGCAGCATCCCCAGCCGGTAACCGTTCACGTAGAAAGAGGAGCCGAGGCCAAGCTCCTCGTCCCGGAGGTCCTCCCTGCGGTAGGCGTCCACCACTATATCCTGGCTGGCGCTGAAAAAGGCCGTCATAAAGGCCGCGAAGGCCATCATCCAGGGGGCCTTGGCTGGATTGGAAAGCCCCAGCCACGCTATGGAAACGGCCAGAAAAATTTGGGCAACTATCAGCCATCCCCTCCTGCGTCCTAAAAAAGGGAGCGTGAAACGGTCCAGGGCCGGGGCCCAAAGGAACTTCACGGTATAAGGAAGGCCTACAAGGGACATCATCCCTATTACCGTGAGGTCCACCCCTTCATCCTTCATCCACGCCTGCAGGAGGGATATGGTCAAAAGCAGGGGAAGCCCGCAGGAAAATCCCATGAGTAAGGACACCAGCATCCTGCGGCTTAGAATTTGTCTTAAGATGGAAGGCATTAATTATTAATTTCAGATTTTAGATTTCAGATTAAAGAACCGCGTAGACACAGGCGTGGAGATTTTTTTGTAAAATGTTCATGGTTGTAGTAAGGGCACGATGCATCGTGCCCTTCAATCCAAAATCAATAATCTAAAATTTCAAAAATCATTTGCAAGGTATTTCTTTCTAAGATATTTCAACATCGGTTCAGTGGAAAAATCCTTCCCTATGGACCTTTTCACCAGGTCCTTCAACGTATAAGCGGCCCCGTGGCGGTGGACCTTTTCCCTGAGCCATTTCTGGATCCGCTCGACCGCCTCCTCCCGGAGCAAAAATTCGTCCAGGTCCCCGAACTCCTCTTCCATTGCCTCCCGCCACATGGCCGAGAGGAAGGTCCCTATGGAATAAGTCGGGAAATATCCCATTGCCCCCATGCTCCAGTGGATGTCTTGCAGTACCCCTTCGGCGTCGTTTTTGGGCGCGACGCCCAGAAACCTTTCCATGCTCTGGTTCCAAATCTCCGGCAGGTCCCTCACCTTGGCCGTTCCCTCAAGCAGACTCTTCTCCAGGTAGAACCGGAGGATGACATGAAAATGGTATGTCACCTCGTCCGCCTCCACGCGGATGAGGCCGGGCTTTACCAGATTGAAATACCTGTGGACCCCTTCAACGCCCTCTTTCTCCAGATATTCGTCTATCTCAGTGGAAAGCCCCTGGAATGATTTCATGAATTTTTCGGCGAAGGCCCTGCTCCTCCCCACCATGTTCTCCCAGAACCTGGACTGCGACTCGTGCAGCCCCAGCGACCTTCCCCCTCCGATGGGCGTGAATTGCAAGGCGTCGCCCACCTGCGCCTCGTAAAGGGCATGGCCGAATTCGTGGATGGTGCTGGACACGCTGGCGCCGAAGTCCTTCGCGGCGTACCAGGTGGTGATCCGGACGTCACGGTTGGTGAGGCCCTGGGTGAAGGGGTGCGGGGACGCGTCCAGCCTCAACCTCCTGGGATCAACGCGGAGGTAATCAAGTATCTCCCTGTTGACCCTCTCCATTGCGGCGCGGTTGTATGGCATTTCAGCCAACGGGGCGCTTGGAGAGTAACCTGGCCTGGACAGGACCTGGTCCAATATTTCCTTTAATCCGGAGCGGAACCCTGAGAAGAAATCGTCCAGGTCCTTGGTGGTCCACCCCTCCTCGAACTCGTTTATCAGCGCGTCGTAAGGATGGCCTTCATACCCCAGGTAATCCGCCTTCCTCCGGTTGAGATCAACTATCCTTTCCAGGAAAGGCGCGAACCGGGAGAAGTCGCTTGACTGCTTGGATTCCCGCCACGCCACGTGGGCCTCACTGGTAACCCTCTCAAATTCCTCAAGGAATTCCGGGGGGAGTTTTTGATAATTGCGCAGGTCTTTTTTAAGGGTCCTCGCGACCCCTTTTTCCGCGTCGCTCAGTTTTTTTTCCTCCCCGGCCTTTTCAATCAACGCCATGAACTTCCTGTCCAGGAACAGCTTCTGGCACAGGGTGGAGAGCTTCGCCATGGCCTCTCCCCTGGCAGGGGCGCCGTCCGGCGGCATGTAGGTGTTGAGGTCCCACTGGGCAAGCCCCGCCGCGTAATTTAGCGCCCATATCGTTTTGTAATGTTCAAGGATTTTTATAATCTTTTTGTTGGTGAAGGACATGATTTTTCCTTTGAAAAAAATGGTTATTATATATAGCAAAAGGGATTGACGGCCATGTCGCGCTATGGTAACTTTAAATATGACCAGGCAGACGGCAGATATACTTGTCATGAAGGGGAAAAATTAACGCCGTGTAGGAGGGTAAAAGGGAATATTTAAAACGGCAGTGCACAATTGAGCCGGTTTCCGGGCATTTTAGCCGCTTATCAAGGCCCCTCTTTCCTCCCGGAGCAGGCTTCCCGCAAGGCCGGGAACAGGATGGCGCTTATTTTTTCGTCCCCGCTGTTGTGATGCTCGTTTATGTATTCAGTAAGCGCGTTATCCAGCTTTGCGCCTGGACATAGCAGATAAGGAAACTCAAGGTACTCGCCTTTTTTCAGATCCAATTCCTTGGCGAACGTGGCCGAGCCCACGAAGAATCCATAGAGCATGCCCAAAATAAATGCCTCCCTTTCCTTGTCCGTCCATCCTTGATATTCCTTCACCGTGAACGCGCCGGCCGGGACGGAGCCTGATATCAGCGCAATGGCAACCAACAGGGCCAAGACCTTTTTTTTCATCCCCCTCTCTCCTTTTAAAAAAACATGGCATCTAATATAGTCCATTTTTAAAAAGAAAAACAAACCTGCCTTATTCCTCGTCACTTGTCACTCGTTACTTCTCGATCCTTCACATAAATCTCCAGCCTGTCGGACTCGTTTTTGGCAAGGGGAGTATGAAACAGATGCCTGATGCCGTGATGCAGGTCCGGCATGTTGTTGACCGGATAATCGAGCACAGGGAATAAGATTTTCCGGTATCCGGCTTTCCCGAGGAAAGTTCGGAGTTCCCTGGGGTCGCGTTCCCAATATTTCCGGAAGATCATGACGTCCGGCGTCTCCTTCAGGTCTTCCTCCAGATTGTTTTTCACGAACCCTATAATGACCTTAGCGCCCAGATAATACATCAGGCTGTTTTCCTCGTAATTCGCGGCGATCACCAGTTTCCCTGTGTCCTTATGGTTTTCCAGGATGTAAGGTATCGCGAAGTCAAGCGGTCCCTTATAAGGATAAAGAAGCTCGTGGACATGGCCTGCCAGTGGTTCCAGCTTGTGCCGCGAATTCAAGCCGAAGCCGAGGACAAGAAGCAGGACAAGGCCCTTTTTAAACTTCGCGATGGAATCAGGGGAAACCAAGTGGTTCAGAAAATAAAAAATCAAGAAAACGTCCAGCAGCAAGATGGCCGTTAAAACTGGCTGCAAGACTATAACGTAGCGTGTGAACACCCACGGGGTCCTGGCCGCAGCCAGCAGATGGACAATAAAAAACAAGGACATAAAATCGGACATCCGTAACTTTTGCCGGGCGTCCTCTGCCGGTTCCCCGGCTTCACTGGAATGAATATATCTCAGTAAAACTTGCGCGGCCTTGACGAACAAGGCCAAATACAGAAATTCATGCTTCGCGAAAAAACCGGCCAGGAAGACAAGGTTCTCCCAATATCTCCCCCATCCGAATCCGCAACGCTCGGAAAGGATCAGGGAGATTTCCCGTATCCTGAAAAAATAGATGAATGGAAGCGCCGTGACTAAGGAGCCTAAAAGGACAAGGGCATGCTTCCAAAAAACTGATTTTTTAAAGGAAGAAAAGCGCTCGAAAATAGCCATGGAGGCCAGGAATATAAAATACAGGGGGTAAAAGGCATGGAAGGCAAGAAACAGCAGGGCCACTAATAAAACCGCGTATTTCGTGAAACTGGTCCGCTTGAAAACATGGAAATCCATATAAACCCGGATAACGCAAGCGGACAGAAACACCATGAGCGGGTAGTGGCGGACTTCTCTCAGATGCAGGACAAGGGAAACGGAAATCAACCCGAAAAAAACAAAGGCGGCGATAAACAGCGCCCTGGACACTGACCCTGACTGGAACAATCCGGCAAGGGACCAAGCCAACAGCGCCAAACCCAGAAAACCGGCGCAGGCGAAGAAAAATCTTATGATCGCCGTCTTCCAGTAAACATCCTCCACCAATTCCGCGAAAAACACCCCTACAGCGGCGAAGTAGTAGGTGAGCCAGGACCCGGCGAGAAAGGCGTCCCACTTTTTGTATACTCCTGTTTTCATGCTGACCGAGGATTCATATACGATGTTTTTTCCGTCATGGACCTTGGGAAAGCCGTATTCAAGGACGCGGACGCCGAACATGGCCGTGTTCCCCTCGTCGTTCCAAAACAGTGGATAGGATATATGTTTGAACAGGCTTACGCAGAAGAGACAGACCAACAATATTGACAATAGATTCAATATCCCGCGCACCCTTGTTTTCTTGCGGTCAATATCACAGGCCAAAGGCATATCTCCCTGGAATCTTTTTGTGAGCTCTCAGCTATCAGCTTGCCGCCCGCTGGCCGCTGGCTGCCGATAAAGACTCTATTTTCATCCGGTTCCCTGTTTTTTTCAAGGCAAGGCCTTTTTTACCGTCCGGACTCCAACTCATTTTTTGATTATATAGGAATTTCAGCTATTAGAGGGGCTGCTTGATCCTCTCGTTCCCAGGCTCCCGTCCCACTGCCATTAAGTTAAGGAATTTTTATGAGGCGTTTTTTGGGGTTAAGCTCTAAAATACGTTAGGTTTCCCGTTAATATTGAAGCTCAACCGTTTTAAAATTAAATTTTGTTATGTAAGGCCGATTTTTCGCAAA
>JACRGO010000181.1 GCA_016212295.1 Nitrospinota bacterium
ACATGAGATTGCGTTCTTCTTTGGTCACGCGTGTGTAAGCCATGTCGTTCTCCTTGTGTTGTGGCACAATACGAAGAACGTAGCTTACCTCGCGTGGCTTTTTCTATCTACAAGTGTTGCAATAGCCGGTAGCGCGCGGGCTTTTAAATAACTTATCATTTAAAAAATATCTATTCCAATTTTGAACTTTATATGCGATAGCCTGTTTTCCAGGTTGACAATCAGAGATTTTATCTCTGTTATTCATGAGTACTTGAGGTGTAGGCATAGTTTAAATTTTTTTTAACAGTCACTTTTATTAACCGTCTCAAAATAGTATTGATATAACCCGCCCCGGCGCTCCGCGCCACCCCTCCAAGGAGGGGAATTTTTATGTGTGTTCTATTTTGAGACGGTTAATATACGTCTTCTGCATTTCAGAAGAGTCTATACCACGCCACAGTGAGCGTCAAGCATTTTTTGATGAATAACCTGCCGTTTTGGCTGGATTAAACATTTTACAAAAATCTTCGCGCCAAAATTATTTTTCTTCAGCCTTGTCCTGGTTATGGCCGGCGAATATTTCGTCATTTCCCGATACAGAACTCGCTGAAGATCCTGTCCAGGACCTCGTCAGTGAAACTCTCGCCCGTGATCTCGCCCAGCCAGTCCAAGGCCGAGCGCAGGTCGGCTGCCATGAATTCCAAGGGAAGGGAATCTTTCATGGAGGCCAGGACTCCCTCCAGCGCCTCTGAAGCCTTCCGGAGTTTTTCCTCGTGGCGCATGCGCGTGATGAGGACGTTTTCCGTGAGGTCGATCCCTGAGTCCCAAATCTTTTGGTGGATGGCGTCCTCAAGTTCATATATCCCCTCCCTATTTTTTGCGGAGATGAGGACCAGGGGAGCGCCTCCAAGGATTTCCCGCAAGCGGTCCGTGTCCATCCTTAGTTCCAGGTCGCGCTTATTCACTACCGGGATGATTTTTTTTCCAGCCGCGGCAGCCAAGGTTTCCAGGTCCTCGGCGTCCATTTCCCTGGAGCCGTCAAACACGGCCAGGACCAGATCGGCCCCCTCCAGGACGGCCCTCGTCCGCCGGATCCCCTCCATCTCCACTGCGTCTCCGTTGCCGCGGATGCCCGCCGTGTCAATGATGTTGAGGGCTATCCCTCGCACGTTCACGGCCTCTTCTATAATGTCCCGCGTGGTCCCTGGGACCTCCGCCACTATGGCCCTGTCGTAATTGAGAAGGGCGTTCAGGAGGCTGGACTTCCCCACATTGGGCCTGCCCACTATGGCGGTGGAGACCCCCTCGCGCAAAATCCTCCCCTGCTGGTAGGTTTTTCCGAGGGCCTTGATTCTTCCGCGGATTTCCTTTACCCTGGCCGCGACCTCTTCAAGCGATATGGACTCAATCTCATCCTCTGGAAAATCAATGTCCGCCTCCACTCTGGCCAGTAGGCCGATCAGGCCCTCACGGAACCCTGAGATTTCCTTGCGCAGTCCACCTTCGAGCTGCTTTACCGCGGCGCGGAGGCTTCCCTCCGATGTTGATTGTATAACCGAGATCACGGCCTCCGCCTGGGTGAGGTCGATCCTCCCGTTCAGGAAGGCCCGCTTGGTGAATTCCCCTGGCTCCGCCATTCTCGCCCCTTGCCGCAGCGCCTCTCGCAGGATGAGCGACAGGGACAGCCGTCCACCGTGGCAGTGGAACTCCACCACGTCTTCCGCTGTGAAGGAATTGGGCTTCAGCATGGGGAGCATGACCACCTCGTCTATTTTTTCCCCGGTGTGCGGATTAACGAACTTCCCGACCCTGGCCTTGTGGGATTCCAGGGAGCCGGGATCAATGGCTGGACTAAAGACCTTTCGAGCAATGGAGAGGGCCTCAGGGCCGCTTACGCGGACGATGCCGATCCCGCCTTCCCCCGGCGGGGTGGAAATCGCGGCTATGGTGTCCTGAATTGAAGGGGTCATGCGTATGATTATACAATAAATAGAAAAGCCCGGGCGCAAGAAGTTAAAATTTTTGCGTTCATCATGTGTCATGGAAAACGGCTTCACTCAAAATTGCAGGGGAAACCACATCCCCCTTGGTCCCCCTTTGGTAAGGGGGAATATGGGAAACGCCCCTAAAATTAGGATCTGTTTTAATTCCCCCTTGGCAAGGGGGATTAAGGGGGATATAAAAATAGCTAATGAGGCTTTCCCCGGTTTTCCATGACAACCCTGTGAACGTTGCCAAATTTTTTCATCAATTGCCAATGAAAAACCGTCTCCTTTTTTTATTTTTGATTATGTTGATTAACGTGTCCTGCGGCGCGGAGGACTTGGCCGTGGAGCGCGGCTCCATGGTGGAGGAGCAGATCATGGCCAGGGGGGTGAAGGACCAACGCGTCCTCGATGCCATGCGCTTTGTGCCTAGACATTTTTTCGTGCTCCCGGATGACGTTCATCTCGCATATGCCGACCAGCCGCTGTATATAGGAGAAGGCCAGACCATATCCCAGCCCTATATCGTGGCCCTGATGAGCGAATTAATGGACCTCAAGGGCGGGGAAAGGGTCCTGGAAATCGGGACCGGCTCCGGATATCAGGCCGCGGTCCTTTCCCGTTTATGCAAGGAGGTATACACAGTGGAAATCGTGGAGGGACTGTACCAAAGGTCGGCCGCCTTGCTCCGGAAATTGGGATACGAGAACATCTTTGTCCGCCTGTGTGACGGGTACCAGGGGTGGGAGGAGAAGGCCCCCTTTGACGCAATAATGGTCACTGCCGCGGTCCGGCGCATTCCACCTAAATTGGTGGAACAATTAAGGGAAGGAGGCCGCCTTGTCATCCCTTTGGGGGACTCCGCTTTCTCGCAAAATTTGACCGTGGCGACCAAAAAGGGAAAGGATTTGGATATCAGGAAGGTTATTCCAGTGATTTTCGTGCCCATGACTGGGAAGATCAGGGAATGAATGGCAAGGGTTGCGGAAATTTTACCTGAATCTAACCCGCCTGGAACTACATCTTTATTTTTGGAAGGCCTGAAAAAACATTAACATACTTGATTTTAATTCAAGAAAGATGGTATCAAAATCAGGTATGAATAATGACGACCAGCAACTAGTAGAGGGATTAAAGAAAAAGGACATAAATGCCTTTGAATACTTTTTCAATGAATACCACAAGAAAATCTTCGGGCTTATTTATAAATTAACCAAAAATGAAACTGACGCCCAGGATTTGACCCAGGAGGTTTTTTTAAAGGTCCTTGAGAAAGTGAACACCTTCGAGGGGAGATCGGCCTTTTCCAGTTGGGTTTATAGGATAGCGGTAAACACCGCGTTCATGAGGCTCAGGACAAAGAGAAACCAGCCCCAGTTGTCCCTGGATTCCCTGTTGCCCCAGTTCCATGAAAGCGGATATCAGAAGCAAATGGCCAAGGACTGGTCCAGGGAGGTGGAAGGGGCCATTTTGAACGAGGAATTCAAGGAGACAATCAACGCGGCGATTGATAAATTGCCGGAGAAGGAAAAAATCGTCTTTATCCTGCGGGACGTGGAAGAGATATCAACGGAAAAAGTGGGTGATATCCTGGGACTTTCCGTGCCGGCGGTGAAATCAAGACTGCACAGGGCCAGGCTTTTTCTGAGGAAAAGACTTTCCAAATATTTTGAAAAACTTCAAGAGGTAGGATAATATGGTCTGCAAGGAGTGCATTGATACACTTGGAGATTACCTGGACGGTTCGTTGCGGGAAGACCTGAAGCTGGAGTTGGATGAGCATTTCAAGGACTGCCCTCCATGCGTGGCTTTTTTCAACACTTACAAGAAAACCACCCGCCTTTGCAAGGACGCGCTCACCGAAGTTTCAGTGCCGGAGGAGGTTTGGGCCGGCATCAGGTCCCATCTATTTGAAAAGATCCGGCTGCAAATTTCATAAGTGCGCTTTTGGGGAATCTACAAATTTAAAATATACCGCGGAGACGCTGAGAAAAATTTATTGGCATTAAAGACTTTTTTCTCAGCGTCTCTGTGTCTCAGCGGTTCAAATCCATAGCGGTGAAGACGCGATAATGATATAAACGGAAAGGCTGGTTTCATGAAGATACTTTTTAAAAAAGGCGATCCTTTAAAGATAAAGACCGATTGTCTGATTTTGGGTCTTTTCGAAACCGAAAAACTTCCTCGGGAAATCCAGGCCCTGGACCGGATTTTAAACCGGACCATTTCCAAGGCCATTCAGGGAAAAAGCTTCAAAGGCGGACTCAAGGAAAGTTTTTTCACCTTTACGCTTGGGAAGATAGAGCCTCTTTCCATTTTGCTGATCGGCCTTGGGAAAAAGGAGGAACTGACGATCGACAGGCTTCGCCAGGCCGCCGGGATCTCCTGCGGCGAGGCCAGAAAAAACAAGGCGTCCAAAATATGCAGCCTGCTTATTAATATTGAGCGCAAGGGCTTGGCTCGCGATCTTCTCGCGCAGGCCGCGGCCGAGGGGTCCATTCTGTCTCAATACCGTTTCCTCCAGCACAAGACCGAAAATGAAAAAAACAAGAAAATCGAGGAGATCGTCTTTTTAGCCTTGCATGATGATAAAAACGCCAAGGCAATTGCCAATGCCGTGGATGTCGCGAAAAAGATTTGCGACGCGGTTGTCTTCGCCCGCGACATGATTTCCCAGCCCGGCAATATAGCCACGCCTGCTTTTCTCGCGAACGAAGCAAGGAAAATGGCCTCAAAGTCCGGCATAAAGAGCAAGATACTGGACCGCAAGAACATGAAAGACCTGGGAATGGGAGGATTGCTGGGAGTCGCCAAGGGAAGCGAGGAGGAGCCAAAATTCATTATCCTGGAATATTGGGGAGGAAATAAAAAAGACGCGCCCCTTGTGCTGGTGGGAAAAGGGCTGACCTTCGATTCAGGCGGCATATCCATCAAGCCAAGCCAGAACATGGAAGAGATGAAAACCGATATGTCAGGCGGCGCCGCGGTTATCGGCGCCCTTAAGGCGGTTTCGGACTTGAAACTGAAACTGAACGTTGTCGGGCTCGTCCCCGCCACTGAGAACATGCCTGACGGGAAGGCAAGCAAGCCAGGGGATGTGCTGGCCACCATTTCCGGCAAGACCATTGAAGTCATAAACACCGACGCGGAAGGACGCCTTATTCTTGCGGACGCCCTGGGCTACGCCGGGCGGTACAAGCCCTCGGCCGTTATTGATATAGCCACCCTGACCGGGGCCTGCTTTATCGCCTTGGGCCGGCACGCCTCCGGCCTGATGGGGACAGACAAGGAATTGATGGATTCCCTCGTTGCGGCAGGGGAGCTAACCGGGGAGAGGGTCTGGCCCTTGCCCCTTTTCGATGAGTATACCGAGCAGATCAAGAGCGACGTGGCGGACATGAAGAACACCGGAGGACGCGGGGGCGGGGCCATCACGGCAGCGGCGCTGCTGAAAAAATTCACCTCATATAAATGGGCCCACATCGACATAGCTGGAACGGCGTGGATTGATGACAAGGACAAGCCTTATATTCCCAAGGGCGCCGTTGGCGTGGGCGTCAGGCTTTTCCTGCAATTCCTGCGGGACGCTGAAACAAGAAAGGGTAAGTGACTAAAGTTTAAAGTGAGCTAAAGTTGCGGTAGAAAAACAATTTTTTGTTTTTAACTTTAGTTCACTTTAAATTCGGTTGCGGCGCAGCCGCGCCATGTTCCTTTGTGGCTTAGTGTCTTAGTGGCAAAAAAAAATGACGGCTTCTAATCAAGGAAGGACAAAAAGATGGCGAAAATAAGGGTCTACCAACTTGCCGAGAAATGGGGATTCGATAAACTTTGGCTGGTTGAGGAATTGAATAAAAGGGGACACCACGTTAAAAATCACCTTTCCTCACTGGATGAATCGGCGCTGGACTTTAAGCCTGAAGACCTGCCGCCTGAAGGGAGAAAGAAAGTTGAAGTATCGGAAGAAGGCAAGCCAGGGGCAGGTGAAATTAAAAAAATCCCGAAAAAGGCATTCAGTAAAAACACTGGATCCGCCACGGCCGGCATGTTGAAAGAAGCTCCGGCCATGTGCACCGGGACCAGCGTAAAGGAAATGCAGGGTTACGGGACGGAAAAACCCGGTGATTCAATGTTATCTCTTCCGGGCGTTTCCCTGGCCATTGCCATCGTGGCCGGTCTTATTTCCCTGGCGGCGATATTCGTTGCGCAGTCAGGGGGAGGTTCCGAGCCAAATTCGGCTGTCCTTGCGGCAAAGGCCATGGCAAGGGAGCAAATCTTAAAGGACCTTTCGCAAAAGTTAAAGGAACAGGAGGCATTGATAAGGGAACTCCTGAAGGATACTGTGGTGAAATCCGAAAAATCCACGTCCTTGAACCAACTTCATTCCCAGGCCAAAATACTGAAAGAGCTTGCCTCAAGGACCGGCGTGGCGGATAAAGAGCGGCTGGAGGAGGTGGAGAAAGCGGTGGAGGAATTGGTCCGGTCCGAGGACGAAAGACCTGTTAAGTATTAGCATGGAAATTTTCATTTTTATCTCTGATGAATCTAACAGTTACATATTATCGGCATCCGGCATATTCATTGGTCAATAGTCATTTGTCATTGATAAGCAGTAAGACGCCTTAATGACCGGCGACTAATGACTTCGCCTTAAGGGCGATAGGCTCAGACGGCGCTACTGTTTTACTGAAAAAAGTAATTAAAGGTATTACAACATCCTGTCGATACATAATTATTGAGTTTAATAATTTAGAGAGGAACCATCATGAAAGTCTCAGGAGCAGGACCAAAAGTCACTTCAGGCGCCAGCGCCAGCCGTCCAATGCCCCAAAGCAAGCCCCCAGCCGGCGGCCAAGCGGCGGGCGGTTCCAGCGCGGCCTCCAGTGTTCATGCGCTGAAAGCAGCCATGGCAGGCCAAGGCAAGGGGACAAAAGTTAATATCGTCGCTTAATAGCGCAAGCAAACCATGTCGGATCGCTCCAGGGAAGGAGCTATCCGACATGGTTTTCATCTAGGCCGGTTGCCTGCGGCATGCCTGAAGTTCATTCCTCTTTGAAACATGCTTGACCTCTACAGCTTTCCGTTCTCAGCGATGGGGACGGAGTGCAACCTTCATTTTTACTCCACCAACTCTTCCAAAGCCCAGGAAGTGTCCCAAGCAGCCATCTCCGAAGTAAACAGAATCGAAGCCCGTTATTCGAGGTACAATACAGACAGTCTGCTTTCCGAGATAAATCGCGTCGCTCAGACAGGCGGGAGCATTACGCTTGATGAGGAAACCGGCGGATTGCTGGACTACGCCTACGCCTGCCATGAACACAGCGGCGGACTATTCGATATCAGTTGCGGAATCCTGCGCCAGGCCTGGGATTTCTCATCCAACACTCTGCCAAAAAAGGAAACCATGGAAAACCTGCTTGCGAGAATCGGCCTTGATAAAATCTCATGGGACCCGCCCAATCTCAGATTTTCGGTCCCGGGCATGGAATTGGATTTAGGGGGGATAGGAAAGGAATACGCCTCGGACAGGGTCGCTGAAATCTGCGTCTCAATGGGAATTCAGCATGGGTTGGTTGATTTGGGAGGAGATATCAACGTCTTCGGTCCACATCCGGATCAGGAGCCATGGATTATCGGGATCCGGGACCCCAAGCAAACCGGCTCTATTTTAGGAGAAGTTCAGATTTTTCAGGGATCTCTTGCCAGCAGCGGTGATTACGAACGTTGCATGGTGATAGACGGGAAACGTTATAGCCATATCATAAGCCCCATAACCGGATGGCCGGTGTCCGGATTGGCGTCAGTAAGCGTGGTTTCGGATAAATGCATAGTGGCCGGAAGCATTTGCACCATCGCCATGTTAAAGGGCATTGACGGCATTGAATGGCTTAAGGAAATAGACGCGCGCCATTCATGGATTGATGAAAACGGCAGGCAAGGCGGATCGGCGGGATTTTGGAGCCGGCCGAAAGCTCCTGGCCTTAACCCGGGCAAGCCGGAACAAGAAGGACTTTAATACGGAAATTCTCAGAATAGGCGAGTAAGTATCCAATAAAGAATAAAAAAAGGTAATAGTTCAATTCTTTTTTTGACAGGATGAACAGGACGAAAACATCATGTTCATCCTGTTATCCTGTCTAAAATAGTTTTTATAGGTAAGTATTTACAGTAATTTCTGGCCGCGCGAACCTCTAAAACGGGATTGAAATAAACGCCTCTTGTAAAAAATGCAAATGTTTCCTATTATAGTTCAATAATTTACAAAAGAAAAAAGGAGATGGCTATGAAAACCCTGAAGGGAAAATTTCTGGCGTTGTTTATTTTCTTCATTGCAGTGAATATTTTGGCGGGCGTTTTTGTTATAAACACCATTTCCAAGCAGAAGGCCGATGCGGTGGTCATCAATCTGGCCGGAAAACAACGCATGTTGTCCCAGAAGATGACCAAGGAGGCGTTCGCCATGAGCCAGGGCATAGAGAAGGAAGACGCCTTGAAAGGCACGATGGAACTATTTGAGAGGACCCTGGTAGGGCTTCTCAACGGAGACAGCGGGCTGGGGCTTCCTCCAACCAGGAATATCCAGGTAGTCGCCCAACTTAATAAGATAACGCCGCTCTGGAAGGACTTCAAGAAAAACCTTGATGCAATTAAAGGCTCGGCGAATGAGAGGAGCCAGGCCCTGGCGTTTATCTCCGGGCATGACGCGGAACTAATGGGGAAGATGAACGAGTCGGTTGAAATGATGGAAAAGGCCGGACTTCCTTCCCAGGTCATCAACCTTGCCGGGAGGCAGAGGATGCTGATACAAAAGCTGTCCAAGGAGTCGTCCCTGCTCTGCCAGGGAAATGTATCCGAGGAAACCCTTTTAAAGACCTCGGACCTTTTTGGCAAGACCTTGGATGGGCTTATCCAGGGCGACAAGGATTTGGGCCTGGCCGCCTTGGATGACAAGAATATCCTGGCCAAGCTGAAGGAAACAGAAAAACTCTGGAAGCAATTCCTGGAAAATATCCGGCTGGTCGTCAAGGGCTCCGGGGAGATCAACCAAGCCCTCTCATACGTCCAGGCCAATAATCTGGCCCTGCTCACGGACAGCAATCTCACAGTTGGAATGTTCGAGGATGAATCAAGGGGCAAGGTGGAGCGGCTGCAGGCCATCCAGTGGATCGTGGTTCTCATAATGGTCCTTTCGGTCCTCATGGGCTGGGTCTTTATTGTCAGCCCTTTGGTCAAACTCCTTACCCAGACTGTGCAGGACATGACCGAAGGCGCCACCCAGGTGTCATCGGCGTCGGAACAGGTTTCCCAGTCCTCTCAAAGTCTCGCGGAGGGGGCCAATGACCAGGCGGCCTCGCTTGAGGAAACCTCCTCTTCCCTCGAGGAAATGGCGGCCATGACCAATAAGACCTCCGAAGGGGCGGCCTTCGCCAATTCCCTGGCCCAGGAATGCAGACAGGGGGCGGAGGAAGGGATGAAGGCCATGGAGCAGACCATTGCTTCCATGGGAAAAATAAACGATTCCACGGGCCAGATGGGAAAAATCATCAAGACCATTGAGGAAATCGCCTTCCAGACAAACCTGCTGGCCTTGAACGCCGCTGTTGAAGCGGCCCGCGCCGGCGAAGCGGGCAAGGGGTTCGCAGTGGTTGCTGAGGAGGTCAGGAACCTGGCCCAGAGAAGCGCCACCGCGGCCAAGGACACCTCCACTCTGATAGCGGAGAGTATTGCCAGGGCGGAAGAAGGGAAAAAAATCGCGGAAACCGCCGGCTCGTCCCTCACAAAGGTTTTGGAGGAAATCCAGAAGGTCGCGGAGCACTTAAAGCAAATCACCATGTCCGCGCGGGAGCAATCCGACGGCGTGACGCAAGTCAGCAAGGCCGTCACCGCAATGGACCGCGTGACCCAGCAAAACGCCGCCACTGCGGAGGAGTCCGCGGCAGCGAGCGAGGAGTTGTCCGCCCAGGCCGCCCATCTCAAGGAAGTGGTCAACAGGATTTTAAATTTGGTTACAGGCGAGGAAGGCTCGCTTGAAGCGGACCGGATTCCTTCCGTTGCGAGAAAACCGGTTTTGGCGAGAAAATTTCAGCGTCCCCTTCCCCAGGCGGCGCGAAAAAAGACCAACGGTTTCAAGGCCATCCCCCCGAAACGGGAAGTCCGTCCCGACGAAGTTATACCAATGGATTAGCGAATTATCGGGGATTTCAGATTTGGGATTTCAGATTTGAGATTTAAATCCAAAATATCGAAAATAAAATGTTCAAATCAAACTTATTCTTCCTGAGGCGGCTCTTTCCCCTTTTATTTTTTCTTTTAATTCTGTCCTGCGGCAAGGGCAAGGAGGAAGAGATACTTGGGTCCAGTTCCAACCCCATAAAAATCTACTTCACACCCTCTATTGACGCGGGCGCCATTGCCTCGAATTCCGCTGAATTCCTCAAATTCCTCGAAGAAGAAACCAAGTATTATTTTAAGTCAGGCATCCCGTCCAGCTACATAACAGTGGTGGAGGCCCTTGGGTCCAAGAGAGCCGACGTCGCGGTCATGAACTCCTTCGGCTACCTTCTGGCGCATCAAAAATACGGGGCCGAGGCCAGGATAACCGTCATCAGGAACGGGCATAAATTCTACAAGGGACAGATCATCGCCCACATTGACAGCGGGATCAACAAAATCGAGGACATTCAGGGCAAAAGGTTCGCGTTTACCGACTCTTCGTCAACTTCCGGCTACCTGTTCCCAATGAAAATCCTAAAGGAACACGGCGTCGAGCCTGGAAACACGGTGTTCGGCATGAAGCATGACAACGTTGTGACCATGGTTTATCAAAGGCAGGTGGACGCAGGCGCCACCTTCCACTCCCCGCCTGATGAAAATGGAAACATCAAGGACGCCAGGTCATTGGTCCTTACCCAATTCCCGGACGCGGCGGAAAAGATAAAGATCATAGCCGTCACGGAGGACATCATGAACGACCCGTTTGTTTTCCGTAAAGACCTGCCGGGCGAGATCACGGAAAAGGTCATAGCGGCCATTTTGAAATTCATGGACACCGAGGCCGGCAAAAAGGTTTTTAAAACCATCTATGGCGTGGACGGGGTCGTGAGGTCCAGCGACGCGGATTACGACGGCCTCCGCAAGATGGTGGAGATCAACAAAATTGATCCAGCGGAACTCCTGCGGAAAAAATGAAAAAAATATAGCACGCGGATGAGGCGGATTTGCACGGATAATAAAATTGTTTTTTAAAATCCGCGTAGATCCGTGTCATCCGTGTTCCATTTTAATTTACCCTAATGCTGAAAATAGAAAATCTGAACAAAATTTACCCCAATGGATGCCAGGCCCTGAAAAACGTGGCCTTCGATGTGAAGAAGGGTGAGTTTCTCGTTATCATAGGACTCAGCGGCTCCGGCAAATCAACCCTCCTGCGCTGCATCAACAAAATCCACGAGCCTACCTCCGGCAGAATAATTTTCGGCGGCAAGGACATTACAACGCTTAAAGGAAAACACTTGAGGGAGGCGCGTTCGGAGATAGGCATGGTCTTCCAGCATTTCAACCTTATTCCCAGAAGGACCGTCCTGACCAACGTCATGGCCGGGAACCTTGCCAGGATGGGGATCATGCGTTCCCTCATGGGACTGTATTCCGAGGGGGAGAAGAATTCCACCAGGGAGAAAATAAAGATCGTGGGCCTTGATGGAAAAGAGGACGTCAGGGCCGACAACCTGAGCGGCGGCCAGCAGCAGAGGGTGGCCATAGCCAGGGCCTTGATGCAGAATCCGTCCCTCCTTCTGGCCGATGAGCCGGTCGCCAGCCTCGACCCGGCCACGTCCCATTCCGTGATGCGTTACCTGGAAAAGATCAACAAGGAGATGGGCATAACCGTTATCTGCAATCTGCATTTCCTTTCCCTTGTGCGCCAGTACGCGAGCCGGGTGATAGCCCTCAAGGCCGGAGAAATGGTGTTCGAGGGAAGCCCAAGCCAGATCGACGAGCAATGGTTCAAGCGCATATACGGGGAAGACGCCATGGAAGTTACTATTCATTAGCAATTCATGTTGTTTTACGCAAAGCTCGCCAAGAACGCAAGGGAAATTTGAAATTTGAAATTTGAAATTTGAGATTTGAGATTTGAGATTTTAAATTTTAAATCCGAAATCCGAAATAAAAAAGAATTCAGTTCCGGCTTGTCCGGGTTGGGGAATAAAGCAATCATCTTAAATCGTATCTCATGCTTGACATGGCAACCGGAAACTATGAGAAAAAGGGATTATCTTAAGGCATTTCTGCTGGACCTCTTTTTATGGTCTTACTCCATCCTGGTGTGCCACAAGGTCATTTACGAAAAAATAATCCTTGAGGTCCGCTATCCCAAGTTTTCCTGGACCCAGCCTCTCTTGGCCCTGGCCGCCGGGACCGCCCTTGCGCTGCCGCTCTTTCTTCCCCGATCCTTTTCCCTTGGCAAGAGAATAATGGGGATTTATCCAGGCGATCAGGGCCGCCCCTTGTTGAGAGAGCCTTATGGCCTTTTCTCTGTCTTCTTTCTTATCATCACCTTTTGGGCGGGCCTTCATTTCAGCCAGGTATCAGTCAAGGAATTTTTTTCCGAGAGCGGAATGGAGGGGGCTCGGAAAATTTTCGCTTCCCTGTTCCAGCCCAATTTCTCAATCTTAGGCGAATCCCTGTTCGCGGCCATTGAAACCATTTACATGGCCTTCATAGCAACCGCCTTGGCGCTGCCCCCGGCCTTTTTCCTGAGTTTTTTTTCAGCCAGGAACCTCATGGCCCAAAACAAGGTCTTGTCCTGGACCTATCTTGTCCTCCGCTTTATTTTAAACGTCACCAGGGCCATTGAGCCCCTGATCTGGGCCATTATTTTCTCGGTCTGGGTGGGAATCGGCCCCTTCGCGGGGATGCTTGCCCTTTGCCTCCACTCCGTTTCCTCCCTGGCGAAGCTTTATTCAGAACAAATAGAAAACATCGATGAAGGTCCGCTGGAGGCCATGACCGCCACCGGGGCGCATCCTGTCCAGGTGGTCTGGTTCGGCGTGGTCCCGCAAATTGTCCTTCCTTTTTTGTCCTACACGATCTATAGGTGGGACATCAACGTCCGCATGGCCACGGTTATAGGGCTTGTGGGCGGCGGGGGCATAGGAACGCTTCTCATGCAGTACCAGGGACTCGGCAAGTGGAACGAGGTGGGCCTTATTGTTATTATAATAGCCCTGATCGTCTGGGCCATGGACTATGCCAGCGCCAAGATCAGGGAGGCGATTAAGTGAACTTATCGCCCTTCGGGTGAAATTTAAAGAATTAACACTGAACATCGAACGTCGAACGTCGAAAAAGGAAGAAAGGATTTAACAAACTTCGATGTTGGACGTTCGACGTTCAATGTTCGATGTTCAAGTTTTTCCCTCTTTGATATTTAGTATCTCAATGGCAGTGGGGGAGAACCCTATGATCGGAAAAATTTTGTAATTTGAGCTTTGAATTTTATTTGTAATTTGCATTTTGATATTTGGTATTTTTTTAAAATTCAACTTTTAAACAAGCGAGGAAGTTTTAATGAAAAGCACGCACGTGTCCCTTAACGCAGGAAAAGCCGGATTCCTTATAGCCTTTATGTCCCTTGTCCTGGCCATTGGGGCCTGCGCCCCGACCCGGCCAGCTCTTGCCCCGGAGGAAAAGTTCAACGCCGAGGCCCATTTCCCGGAGGAATTCCAGGCAGAGCGCGCCATTCCCAACTGCAACCAGAACGTGGTGTGGCATTCCTCAATGAAGGCGGAAACCCAGGACATGGCCGCTGAAATCCATGCCCTGTACGCCGGCCTGCTTCCAAATCTTGATGACAAGGCCAAGGAAGACCTTCTGAAAAAATCGCAAAAAAGCCTATCGAAAAGGCTGATCCGGAATTTATTGATTGAAGGGAAAAGCATCAACCTGGGGGCGTTCAGGATCAAGGGTTATTGCTGGACTGACGAAAACGGAAAAAAACAGCCGCTGGTCGCTTATAGATCGGCCATAACCCCCTGGCCCAAAAGGCCGGACAGCTGCTATCGCTCCCTGCTGAAAAACGGCCATATAAAAAATATCATCAACCTGTATGACGGCTCCATTCCCCTCAAGGACCATCAAACAATGGAGAAGGAAGTGGCCAAGGAAATGGGAGTTAATTACATTGATACAACCGACCCGCAAATAAACATTCCGCCTTTCCGCGAACTGGTGGAAAAGGAGGCGGACTTCAACAATCCGGAAAACAGGCGGAAGGCGTCGGAGAGCGTGTCGCGCATCATCAACGAATTTGTCCTGAGCTCCAATGGAGAAGCCCCGAAAGGCAATGTCTATTACCACTGCGCCGGAGGCATGCACCGCACAGGGATTATCAGCGGCGTTATACAGAGGTGCGTGAACGGCATGGACATGGAGACAATCAAGAAAAGCTATGCCCGCCACGTCGCTTACGAGAACGAGGAAGTCAAGGGCGGCTTCGAGGAATTGAACCTTCGTTTCATTCAAGAGTTTGATTGCGGACTGATCAAGCAAAACCCATAGCGCGGCATGGACGCAGCCAAAAGGAAAACAACCCCACAAATGGCAAATCACAAAGAACATAGCTTCGCAAATTGATTAATGAAAAGGCTGGAACCACGAATTAACACAAATTAACACTAATATTTCATGAAACATACTTTTTGGCCTTTAGAAGCAATTAGTGTTCATCCGTGTCCATTCGTGGTTCCTAAGCTTTTGTTTTGTGAAGAAAAACTTTGAAATTCCGATACAGTACAATCATCGAATGTCCAAAACAATTCCATTGCCTTTTCCTTGTTTGCTCTTTGTAATTTTGGTTATTGAGATTTATTTGCTATTTGGCAATTGTGATTTGGAGCTTCACAAAACTTTGTGATCTTTGTGCGCTTTGTGGTAACAATAAGTTTCATGGATTTGCAGCACAGGAAAGTGAACCCATCCCATGTGGGCCGAAACCATAGAAAAACTGCTTAACGTAAGGCGCGGTGAGTGGAAAAGCGCCCTACTGATGTTTTTCTATTGCATGAACTCCATTTCCGCCCCCTTCGTTATAGGCAAAATAGTTTCCAGCACCCTCTTTCTTAAACGGGTCGAGCCTCAATACATCCCTTATACCTACATCGGGGTCGCGGTCTTCACGTCCCTGGCGCTGTGGTTTTACACCAGGATCAGCCATCTGTTCCGGTTGGACCGCCTGATCATCGGCAGCACTGGCATATTGATAGTTATTACCCTCGCCTTCCGGCTGGCCATAGCCGAGACCGCCGACGCCAGCTCCCTTGTGGTCCTGATAGTGATGGGCGGCCTCTATGTTTTCATTCAAATAATGGGTTCCCTTTGCATCATCCAGTTCTGGATATTCGCCAACCATCTGTTCAGCACCAGGGAGGCTAAGCGGCTTTTCGGATTAATCGGCACTGGAGGGGTCCTTGCCAACATGCTCGGCGGAATGGCTGTCCAATGGTTCGTGGAGGACGGCGGCGTTGAAAATATGCTCTATCTTGTGGCCGGGAACCTTTTCGCGTGCATCCTATGCGTTTTTTTCCTGGCACGGCCGGGCCATATAAGTTTCATTGAAGAGACGGGCGAACCCAGGCATCCGGCCAAGGCCGAAAAGGAAACCAGCGCCTCCAAGGGCGTTTTCTCGGATATAGTGAAATCCGATCTCCTGCTTGGAATCGCGGGAATCGTCATTATCACAAAGCTGGTAACCAACATCACGGATTATCAGTTTAAAATGGCCATCCGCGCCACTTATGATGAAACGCAATTGGCCTACTTTTTGGGCGGCTTTTACATGTGGATAGGCAGCATAGCCAGCGCGATGCAGCTTTTGTTCACCGGACGCCTTTTGCAGAGATTCGGCATTTTATTCGCCGTCATTCTGCTTCCCGCCTGCCTGCTGGCCGCCTCCTTGGGCATTCTTCTTACCCCCTACCTCTTCTGGCCGGTTATAATGCTCAAGGCGTCCGACAGCATGTTCCGTTACTCCATTTATGACTCCACCTTCCAACTGTTCTTTCTTCCAGTGTCGCCCAAGCTCCGGTCAAGGGCCAAGTCGGCCATTGAAGGCATACTAAAACCCTCCTTCACCGGGATTGCCGGCCTCATGATCATAGGAATGAATTATTTCCTCGATCCAGCCCAGCTCTCGTATCCTGTCTCGATTTTTCTGGTGATCTGGATTTGGCTGATAGTCCGCAACCATAAATATTATATAAGTTCACTTGCGGACACCCTGCACCGCAGGAAAAGCTTTTCCGGCGGGACCGTCGCCACTGAGGTTGTTGACGATACCCAGGCCAACGCCCTGGTCGCGGCCCTGAAGTCGCCGGATGAAAGGTTGGTTTTGGCCATAATGGAAGTTCTGGCGGAATCGCCTCGAATCAACTTTGACGAACACGCGGCCGAGCTATTTAGCCACCCAAGCCCAAGGGTCCGCGCCGCCGCCCTGGCGCGACTCGGCAAGAGAGGGGATTCCCGTTATGCCGCCAGGATCAGCGGATTTCTTTCCGACGCGGATGAAGCCTGCCGCGCCGAGGCCATAACCGCATATTGCGCCACGGCAAGGGAAAGCGCCATGCCATTGGTGAAGGAATTCCTGAAGGGCAGGTCGCCGCTTATCAAGAGGGTGGCGCTGGCAGGCATTTTTAAATTTTGCGGCCCTGGGGGGGCATCCTTGGCCCGGGAAGAATTACAGGACATGCTCTCCTCTCCCGACCCACTGGTCCGCGAGGCCGGGGCCGAGGTCCTGCAGGAAATCAAATCCGGCCTTTTCATCGAACAGCTACAAAAACTGATCAATGATCCTGTTATAGAGGTGCAGACGGCCGCCATCCAGGCGGCGGGTGAGCTGAAAAAACAAATTTTCCTGCCAATCCTGCTCGACAAATTGCGGAATCCCAAAACTTCCCGCGTCGCGACGGAAGCCATCTGGAAATTCGGGGGAGAAATTTGCGGTGCCTTGTCCGTGATTCTATCCGGCCAAGACAAGGACAAAGCCCTTCGTCTCGCCATTCCCAAAATTCTTTCCCGCATAGGCACGCAGGATTCCCTGGACGTTCTTTTCACGAATTTACAAACCAATGACGAGGACGTTCGCCTTAATATCCTGAAGGCAGTGAACCGTCTCCTGAAAAACAGCCTGCCCTCCGTCCTCGCGTATCCGAAGGAGCAGTTGGGGCTTCTGCTGCGCAAGGAAATTGAAAATTATTATACGCCTTTGCTGATAATTAAAGACGTGGGATTGGAAGCCGGCAATACGCTTTTGTATTTTGCCCTTCATGAGCGCATGGAAGACACAATGGCAAGGATATTCAGGATCATGGGCATTATCCACGGAGAAACCATGGAGACCATTTACATGAATATCTTTTCCAACGCTCCCAAGGCCCGCGCCAACGCCATTGAACTGCTGGACAACATCATGGGAAGCGGCCCTGAAAAAAAGGCCCTGTTCGCCCTGCTCGAGTCCGCTGATGTTGAGACGAAACTGGAGGCCGGCAAAACTTTCTTTAACCTGGAGAACAGGAAACCCGCTGAGTGGCTTTCGGAGCTTATGGATGACAAGGACCACGAGTGGGTGAGGGCCTGCGCCGTTAAACTTGCAGGAGACCTGAAAATGGCGGAGTTGCTGCCTGAAATCATGGACGCCTGCGGATCGAGCCGAGGCATAATCCGGGAAGCCGCGGTGTTCGCCCTATGGAAAATCGCTGGGCTTGATAAATTGAAAGAGCTGGCGCACAATAGAAAAACTTCCGAGTTGCAAAATGAAATCAATGAATTCATACGCCGTTCAGAGCACGGAAAAAGCGCCATGATTTCCACCCTGGAAAAAGTCCTCTTCCTGAAAAGCATAGACCTTTTCTCGCAAATTCCCGGCCAGCATTTGACCCAGGTGGCCAAGGTGGCGAAGGAAGCCGCGTTTGAAAAGGATGAGACCCTTATGGAGCAAGGTGAAAAAGGAGACTATCTGTACATCATCGTGGAAGGAGAGGTCAAAATTCTTATCAACGGAAAAGAAGTTGCACGGCGCGGCAAGAAGGAATGCCTGGGTGAGATGAGCATCCTGGATTCAGAGCCCCGCACCGCCACCGTGGCCGCGGCCACGGATGTCGTCCTCCTTAAGATCGATGGAGAGGATTTCTCCGATCTACTGAGTGAATACGGCGAGCTTGCCAAGGGGATCATCAGGATACTAAAGAAAAGGCTGGTGGAGGCCGAGGCCAGGTCTTCAGCAAAATAGTAAACGCGTAAGAATCAAAACTTAAAATCCGAAATAAGAAACAGCAATTACCTCCCCGTCTCCCGGCCAAGAATCAACTTGGCGGCGTCACTGATTTCCTCGTTTTGAGACCAAAGGACCTCGTCCTTGCCGGATTTCAGGCATTCAAGGGCCAGCGTTAAGGGGCTTAAGCTGTCGGCGGTCCCGGCCGGGAAGGCGCTCTTAACAGACTCAAGGGCTTTTTCGCACAAAAGAGCTGTTTCCGGTTTTGCCAGTCCTGAAAAAAATTGGACCGCGGCGGGAAAAACGGCATTAGCGGGAAGGGACCGGATGAACGCCAGCCTCTCTTCAACGAAAAGGCCGGTTTCCTCGACTTTCCCTTTCAACGCCATTTTTTTGATGAGATAAAAATACGTCTCGAAGATCAATTGAATCATTGGACCGTTAAGTTGCGCGGTAAGGGATCCCCCTTGAATGTTCTTTTCAAAACGCAAGAAACAGTCCGCGGCCTCGTCGTATTTCCCTGAATGAAAGCAGGCGTCTCCAAGGTTGGCCAGTGAGGGGGGGGAATCTTTTTTTTCTTTCAACGCGCGGAGAAAACATTCCTCCGCCTTCTCCATAAGGCCAAGAAAACGGTAATCACAACCCATGTTGTTCAATGCGCCAAAGTCTTCCGGCTTTTTTTCAAGGCATTTTTTATAACAATCCACCGCCTTTTGGTGCTCCCCTTTGAAACTATAGGCAAAGCCGAGTAGAAAAAGGAGAGAGAACATTTGTTCCGGATCGTCACCGGAGTTTTGCAGAAGGTCCTGAATTCTCTTGATCGCCTCATCCCCTTTTTTCTCCTTCAAAAGCTTGTATGCTTCCGATATTTTGGAGTTTGAAAAAAAAGAGGGGCCCGGTTCCAGGTAAAAAAGTCCTGGAACCGCGGCCTTTCCGGATTTTACTCCTCCGGCCCCGTTCCCTTCGCCATATTTTTCGCGGGAATGCGCGATGTATAAAAAATTTATTATTCCCCTTGAACGGCCTCTCAGGTCTTTCACGTGCTCCATGTGGTAATACGAACAGAATAACGGGTCAGCCGCGCCATAAAAGGATTTTTTCGGCTCCAACCGGACCTTTTTGAGAAGCCCTCTGTTGATGAGCCTCTTCAGCAGGACGCTGACCTCCTTGCCTTCCCAGCCCAGGCGCCGGGCCAATTCCGACGGGGAAACGCGCTGGCTGTCGCGCAACAGGGTATCCAGAAGCTTCCGTTCCTTTGGCGGAGTATTCTGGATGAGGAACCGGTAATGAGGGGAGAGGATATCCAGCATTCTCTGAAATATCCTGAAAGGGGAAAAGGATGGCGCTATTGCCAAGGCCTGATACATGGCAAGGGTCAGCCTGGGATTTCCCCTTGTAAAGTGGAAGAGGGTTTTAATAGCCGGGAGATTATTTTGAATTTGGCCGTCCAAGCGCTCCTTGCTGTTTAAGGCCGCCATTTTCTCCAGGACCGTTAACGCTTCCTCTTCCTTAAAAGGGGCCAGGGAAATAGTGGTAAAAGACCTGGACAAAAGAGGGGAAAATTTTTTGTTTTCCAGGGTGCAGGGAACGGCGGTCCCTATGATAGACAAGCAGCCACGCGCGGAAAAGAAGGAGGCCATCAACTTGGAGGCAGCCGGATCGTGTAAAATGAAATCCAGCAAGTAGTCGAAATCATCAATGCACAAAAGAATTTTCTTGTTGCTTTGGCGGGTGAATTTCTCCAATAATTGGCGGGCCTGCTCCCATTGGGCCGCAGGGTTTCTGAAGAGTCCTTTCACAATGCGGTATTCCTCCTGGGAAATTCCGCAGCCACCCGGCAAGCCGGCAAGGGGGGCCAGAACTCTTTCCAGGAAGCAGGAAAAGGATGAAAAAAAACCGGCCCGACCCGGCAGAAAGACCGGTTCCCATTGAGAATTCAGTGGCGTTTTTTCCCTTGCTGCATGGAACGCCATCAAAAGAAAATGGGTCTTTCCTCCCCCCCACGGCGCCAAAATCAAGCCGTGCCTTGAGGTTTGGGAATCTCCAAGGGAATCCAGAAGGGAGTTAAACTCCACGTCCCTGGCCGTGAAAAGGGAGGACAATTCCTCTCGTCCGTGAAATTGAAAATTAAAAAGGGGGGGGGAAATCATTGTCCAATCGCGGGTCTAATGTTCCTTTTTAAGCGGATACCGGAAATGAAATTTACATGAATCTAATGGGGTTGTCAAATCCTTCATTTATTTTGATAACCAGCTTATGTTATCATAAAAAATTAAAAAACTTATATTTTCTTATAAACCAGGAGAAAAATTCCTTGGCCGAGGAAACCTCAACCAAGCCCAAAGGAAAAGGGAGCCCGGAATCCTACATAAAGCTTGCGAAGATTTCCCTTGGACTTCAGGAGTTTCAAATTGCCGCGGCCGCGTGTGAAAAGGGTTTGGCTAAATTCCCCCAAAATCCCGGTCTTCTTGTGGCTAGGGGAGAAACCCTTGTTCTGGCATATAATTTCGGGAAAAAAGCCGAGCATCTGAAATCAGCCCTGGAGAGCTTTGAATATGCCTTGAAAATAAATCCGCATAATTACACGGCCAAATTTTTAACCGGCCAGATATATATTCAATTAAAAAAATACGACTTGGCCGCTAAACGATTTTCCTCCATATTGGAAATCGACCCCAATGATATCCGGGCCAAGTCCCTTTTGGAAAAGGCCCAAGGCAAAATGGCGCCTCCCAAGGAAAAGCCGAAGGCGGCCCCAGTCAGCGCTGTAAAGGAAAAAATGGAAGACAAGCCGGAGGAGGAACAAGTCCAGGAAAAAGAAGCGCTTGCCGGTGACCAAAAGGAGGGTATACTGGACATGTCGGATAGCGATGAATCGGCCAACCACGAATTCCTGATCTCCCGTCTGGGAATCTTTCAGAAGCTGGAAGGAATAAAGAGCATCAATCTGGTGGACAAAAATGGGAATCTCCTGAAATGCCAAAAGAAGTCCGATCTTGACCCCGAACTTCTTTCTTCCATGGCCGGGAATGTTTACAGATCCACTGTCAGGGTGGTTGATAGATTCCACAGCGGGGATTTCGTGTACGGCATGGTGATGTGCCAGAAATCATACATATATATAGTGGCCGCCCGGTGGGCGGTGTTGGTCCTGGAGACCTCCACTGACGCCAGCCTGGAGATTCTGGAGAAAAAAATCCATCAATACCTTGGAGAACTGGACCTTTGATACAGGAAATAGCGGCTATATTAAAGCAACTTAACGCCACGGAAGGAATCAAGGGGAGCCTTATAATCACCCCGGACGGCATGCCGGTCGCGTCTCTTCTGGAAGGGGGCCAGGACATGGACACAGTGGCCGCGATTTCCTCCTCCATTTATCTTTCCATCACAAAGTCCATGGAAAAACTTGCCATAGGGGATGTGAACCGCTATCTTCTATGCACTGAATTCGCAAGGTTTTTTATAATAGGTTTAGGAAAGATGATACTAATAGTTTTAGCGGCCCATAACATACAAATCGCAAAGGTCAATGTGGCGATTTTTCAGGCAGCCAACGCCATCAAGAAATCAGGCAGATTGGACGTTTAAACATGGTTCAAATAAACTTCGCCAAAAAAGAAGTCAGTTGCAAAATCGTTTATTACGGACCCGGCCTCAGCGGCAAGACAACCAACCTGGAAATCATTTACAAAAAAGCGCCTGATAGCAACAAAGGCAAGATGACCTCCGTGGCCACGGAAGGGGACCGCACGCTGTTCTTTGATTTTTTGCCGCTGGACATAGGAAAAGTGGGCGGCATGAACACCAAATTTCAGCTATATACCGTCCCTGGGCAGGTCTATTACAATTCCACCAGGAAATTAGTCCTCCAGGGCGTGGACGGCGTCATCTTCGTGGCCAATTCAGAGAAGGGCAAAATGGATGAAAACATCGAGTCCCTTAAAAACCTTGAGGACAATCTTAAGGAGCAGGGGATTAACATAAGCGAAATCCCCCTGGTGATTCAATTCAACAAAAGGGACCTCCCGGACGCCACGCCCGTGGCGGAGATGGAGGCTAAACTCAATCCTTGGAAGGTCCCTACCTGCGAGGCGTCCGCCTTCAGGGGGGAAGGCGTGTTCCCGACCTTGAAACTTACGGCCGCCATTGTTCTGGATAGACTGAACAAAAAATACGCCCCTAAGTCCGCCTCCGACAAGGCCATTGCCGAAGTCAACGGGCATAAGCTCCTCCTGGCCGATTTTGAAAAATTTTGCGTCACTCATTACCGCCTGTCCGGGAAAAAGGAGCCTCCCGGCGGCGCAAAATTCTCACGGTCGGAAAAAGAGAATTATCTCAACATATACATTAACAATTTCCTGATAAGGTTGGCGGCCAAGGAGCAGGGGATCGAGGCTGATGAAAAGGCGGTGGCCGCCCAGATAGAAGGCGCCGCTTCCAAATTCGGCTCAAAGGACAATTTTATAAAATACCTGAAAGAAAAAAATCTGACGGAAGAAGACTATAAAGAGGAAGCCGTTAACAGAACATTGTCCAATAAACTTTTAGCCGGCATAATACCGGACCACCGGGACAGAATCTCCCCTAAGGAAGAACAGCTTAGGGAGGTTTATGAAAAAAACAGGGACAAATTTCCTGGGGCCTTTGACCAGGAGAGGAAAAAGGTGGAAGCCCAGGCCCTGAAGACGAACAGACTTCAGGTAATGGAAGAGATGTACAAGGAAATCAGGAGCGAGGCCCGGATTAAAACTTATTTATAGCACCCAACCTCAAAACGGGGAGAGAGGCAATGGACGAGTTTAAGGCGTCCCGGTTGATTTTCTACAAGGACGATATAGACCAGATTGAAAAGGTTATCGACGAGTTCATAAAAAAATCGGATTCCAAGTGCTCCATCCTGATAGACAAGGACGGGCATTTGGTCACCAAGAGAGGCCAGTCCACTCAATTCGATCCGGAGACTTTGTCCGCGCTAGTGGCCGGAAGTTTCGCCGCCACAAGGGAAATGGCCAAGTTGCTGGGGGAAACGGAATTCACGGTATTGTTCCACAAGGGCCTGAAGGACAACATCCATCTTTCCCTCGTGGGGAACAGGGCCATCCTGGCCACCATATTCAACGACCAGACCACCATCGGGATGGTGCAACTGTACCACAAGGAGGCGTCCGAAAAAATAGAAAAGATATTCGAGATTTCAGCGAAAAAACCGAGGAAGGAAACAAAATTCCACGAGGATTTCGGTAAGGACGCAAAGCAGAAACTGGACGAATTCTTTGGAAGTTAAAGGATAATTTTTTACCTGTGTAATTGTTTTTTGTTCACTTTAATCCCTTTAGCCCTTTTTCCGTTCCCTTCTTCCATAGCGCGACATGGCCGCGGCCAAAAAAAGATAATGTCAACCACGAATTTACACGAATATTCACTAATTAAAGGAAAAAAATTAGTGCGAATTAGTGTTTATTCGTGGCTGAATTTTATATATTTTTTTAAAATCCTGCTAAAAAACAAAATATTATAAATTCGTAACACAGGAGGCGTCAGGCAATAATGATCGAAACCATTTTAGTGGCAACAGTTGTATTGGGGATATTGATTTTTATCCATGAACTCGGGCATTACCTCGCGGCAAAGAAGGCCGGGGTTTCCGTGGAAAAATTTTCCCTAGGATTCGGCCCCAAGGTCATAGGAAAAACCGTGGGAGAAACGGAATACCTGATTTCCGCCTTTCCTCTAGGCGGGTATGTAAAGCTTTACGGTGAAGACCCGGAGGATGAAGTGGAGCATCCGGAGCGTTCATTTACCCATGCCTCGGTATGGAAACGCCTTGCAATCGTCGCCGCCGGCCCTGTCTTTAATATGCTGTTCGCGGTGCTCATTTTTTCCCTTGTCTTCATGGCCGGGGTTCCTACCCTTTCCTCAAAGGTCGGCGAAGTCCAGGAAGGGTCCCCTGCCTTTACCGCTGGACTTCTCCAGGACGACGTCATATTAAGCGTTGACGAAAAAGAGGTGCGCCGGTGGGAGGACCTGGTGGGGATCATCCACGAGTCGCCGGACAAACCATTGAGGTTCCGCATACAGCGCGGCTCCGGGGCGGTATTCGACGTGAACATCACCCCTGAGGCCAAGAGCACGAAAAATATATTCGGAGAAGAAATCCATGTGGGGCTCATAGGAATTCAGGCGTCACAGGACTATTTCACGGAGCGTTTCAATCCGATAGTGGCCGTTTGGAAAGGCGCGGAAAAAACCTGGAAGATCACATACCTCACTCTGGTGAGCATCAAGAAAATCGTGGAAAAAACCGTTCCATCCGACAGCATCGGCGGTCCCATCCTGATTTTTCAAATGGCGGGAGAGCAGGCCAAGATCGGCATAATGAACCTGGTGTTTTTCGTGGCCCTCCTGAGCGTGAACCTAGGAATACTTAACCTTTTTCCAATCCCGATTCTGGATGGAGGACACATCCTCTTCTACCTCTTCGAGATCATCTTCCGCAAACCGCTCAGCGTGAAGATCCGGGAAGCAGCCCAGAAGGTCGGCTTGGCCATGCTCATCACCCTGATGGTCTTCGCCTTTTATAACGACATAATGCGCATCTTTTCCAAATAACGGGATCGTCCGTACAATGGAATAACTGTTTCGCTTTCGACAACTGAGAGGCCGGGATGATTGACACTTCCAAGGCAAAGGACCGGCGGTCCTTGCGTTTCAACACGATCGATGCGCTGCTGCAAGAGGTTGACCGGCTTGCGGCCGCGGATAAGGCAGGAAAACTCCGGCGAAGCGGAAATTGGACGCTGGGGCAGGCTTGCGGGCACTTGGCTGCCTGGATCGACTACGGTTACGAAGGTTATCCGATGGCGCCTCTGCCATGGCCCATCCGTATGATCCTTCGGTTGCGCGTAAAGAAGTACCTGCGCGGCGGGATGCCGGTTGGTGTGCGGATACCAAAAGTCGAGAATGGAACTTTCGCGACGGAACCGCTGTCCCCTGAAGACGGGGCCGAGCGATTACGGCGAGCGCTGAAACGGCTGCAAAGCGGCGAACCGGTGAAGTTCGACAGTCCGGCCTTTGGGCCGATGCCGCACGAAGTACGAATCGCCCTCCACCTCCGCCACGCGGAATTGCACCTGGGATTTCTGCATCCCTGAAGGCCGCGCCTTGTGTTATTGGCCTATCATCACTCTTCTTAGGAAACGCCGTGCGCAAGGAAGAAAAACCAAATCTCCTCCTTCACGTATGTTGCGCTCCATGCTCCCCTTACGTGGTGGAACTGCTGAGCAAGGAATTCCATGTGACAGCATATTTCTATGATCCAAACATTCATCCTGAAGAGGAATACCGCTTCCGCCTGGAGGAGATGAAAAAAATGTGCGCCGGCATGGGGCTTGGGATTATTGAGGCGGAATACGACCCGGACCGCTGGTTTCAATTAGTAGAAGGACACGAAAAGGACCCGGAGAAGGGAGAACGCTGCGGGATCTGTTTCCGGATGCGATTGGAGCAGGCCGCTAAATTCGCCGGGGAAAACGGTTTCAGCGCCTTCGCCACCGCGCTCTCAGTGAGCCCTCACAAGGACGCCAAGGCCATCAACAGGATCGGAAGGGAGATAGGAAATGCCCACGGCGTGGTTTTCCTTGAAGCTGACTTCAAAAAGAAAAACGGTTTCAAAATAAGCGTGGAGAAAGGCCGTGAATTGGGTCTGAAGAGGCAGGATTATTGCGGGTGCGTATTTAGCGCTTGACCGGGAACCCTGATTTTCCGGTCAAAAAATTCGAAATCCGAAAAAACATGATATTGCCAAGGTTTTAGTTCAGGCGATTTCGCCTTATGACATTAGATACTTACACGGAATATCTGAGAATTCGTCTCTCACAAGCCATTAAGCTTGTTAAATAAAAATCCGAAAAATGTACCGCGGAGACGCCGAGGCGCAGAGAAAAGATTTTAAAATTACAGAGCTTTTCTCTGCGCCTCAGCGTCTCCGCGGTGAAAAAGTTTTTAAATTTAAAATATCTTTTGTTAGATATTAGAGTTTTTTTTACTTCCTGGAATCAACTGCGCGAAGGATAGCGTCCCTTACCGAGGTATAATTGGCGGCCACGTCCACCGGCTGGTTTGCGTGGAGGCTCTTCACCCCTGCCAGGGTCCCTTGGTGGTAGCCCACCTGGAAATCGGTGAACTTCAGCCCATTGGCGGTGGAGATGACGATCACCCTCGCGTTTCTGGGTATTTCCCCACGCTTCGCGAGCTTGATCAGAGCGGCAAGGGCCACGCCGGTATGCGGACAATTGAAGAGGCCGTTGCGGTCCGCCCATGCCGCGGCGTTGGCAAGTTCATCCTCCGACGCCTGCTCCACTATGCCGTTGAATTCCTTCAACACCTTGATGGCCTTTTGGCAGCTCACCGGGTTCCCTATCTGTATGGCGTTGGCGAGGGTCGTTTTGGCCTTGACCGGGTGAAACTCCTTGAATCCGTTCAGATAGCTTAGATAGAGCGGATTTGCCGCCTCGGCCTGGGCGCAAACTATTCTTGGAAATTTGTTGATCATTCCCAGGTCCTTCATTAGGGAAAATCCCTTGCCCAGGGCGCTCACGTTTCCAAGGTTTCCGCCTGGAATGATGATGTAGTCCGGGACCTCCCATTCAAACTGCTGCACCAGTTCCATGCTGATGGTCTTCTGCCCCTCTATGCGCAGGGAGTTCATGGAGTTGGCCAGATAAATTTTATTTTTCGAGCAGACCTCCTGGACTATCTCCATGCAGCCGTCGAAATCGGTGTCCAGGGAAAGGGTAAGGGCGCCGTGCGCCAGGGGCTGGATCAGTTGGGCGGTGGAGACCTTGTTTCTTGGGAGAAACACAATGGCCTGGAGTCCGGCCACGGCGCAATAGGCGGCGAGGGAGGCGGAGGTGTCCCCGGTGGAGGCGCAGGCCACGGCCAGGATATCGGTCCCCTCGGAGATCATTTGCTTGACCATTGAGACAAGGACCGTCATGCCCAGGTCCTTGAATGAGCCCGTGTGGTTGTTGCCGCACTGCTTTATCCAGAGGTCGTCCAGCCCTATTTCCTTGCCGAAGCGTTCGGCCCAAAAGAGGTTGCTGCCCCCCTCATAGGTGGACACAACGTTTTCATTGTCCACGTTAGGGCAGACGACCTCTTTCTTTCCCCACACGGAACTCCCGTAGGGCCAGTCCGAGCGGCGGTAGCGCCTTTCAAAGACCTCTTTCCACTCCTGGCCCGGCCTTTCCTTAAGCCTCTCGAAATCGTGGCACACCTCAAGGAGGCTATCGCATTTCGGGCAGCGGTAGATGATCTCGTTCAGCTCGTGCCTGCCTTCACACCCCTGTATACATTGAAACCAAGCCTTCAAGCCTTCCATTCTATTTCCCGTCCTCCAGACGCAATGAAAAAGTTTCCTTCTGTATGATATCTAATTTATCGATCTCTTCCAAGGCTTTTCTTATATTTTTTTCCACGGCCGAGTGCGTGGTCATAACCACCGGCACGCCGCTACCCTTGTGCCGCTCCTTTTGAATCACGGATGAGATGCTTATATTGTGGCTTCCAAGAATGCCGGAAATTTTTGAAAGCACCCCTGGTTTGTCGAGGGCCTTGAAGCGGAGGTAGCACTCGGACTCCACCTCATCCATTGGCCGTATGGGGATTTTTTGAATATTTTCTCTTAGCCATGACCGGGCCGGGAGGCGGTTCTTGGCGCCGCAGAGGATGCCCCTGGCGATCTCTATCACGTCCCCCAGCACCGCGCTGGACGTGGGCAAGGCCCCGGCCCCTTCTCCAACCAGCAGGGCCGCCCCGACCGCCCTGCCGTGAATTTCTATGGCGTTCGTGGCGCCGTTTACGTTGGCTATGGGATTGGACGCCTGCACCATCGTGGGATGGACCCGGATGTCCAGGGAATCCCCGCACCCCTTGGCAATGGCAAGGAGCTTGATCCGGTAACCTAACTGCCTGGCGAAGGCGATGTCCTCGGAGGTTATCCTGGAAATTCCCTCCATGTATACCTTGTCTATTGGGATTTCCGTGCCGAAGGCCAGCATGGCCAGGATGGCGATCTTGTGCGCGGAGTCGTGTCCTTCGATATCGAAGGTGGGGTCCGCCTCCGCGTAACCAAGCCTCTGGGCCTCCTTCAAAGCGGCCTTGAAGTCGCGTCCCTCGTCGGACATCTTGCTGAGGATGAAATTAGCGGTCCCGTTGACGATCCCGCGTATGGAAAGGATTTCATCTCCCGCGAAACCTTCCTTGATGGCGCGTATTACCGGGATGCCCCCGCCGACGCTCGCCTCAAAGCCGATGCATACCCCTTTTTTTTCCACGGCGGCGAAGATCTCGTCCCCATGCTTGGCGAGAAGGGCCTTGTTGGCGGTCACGATGTTCTTTCCGTTCTCGATCCCCTTTAAAATGAATTCCCGCGCCGGATGGTAGCCTCCCATGAGTTCGAGCACGATGTTTATATCAGGGTCATTAAGAATCTCCTCGGCGTTTGTGGTAAGGATAGAGCGGTCCACCTGGACGCCCCGGTCGCGGCCAAGGTCAAGGTCCGCGATCCTCTTAAACCTGATTTCAGCGCCGACCCGCTTGGCGATGATATCCCCGTTCATTTGAAGGGTCTTCACCACGCCAGCGCCGACTGTTCCGAATCCTATGAGGCCTATATAGATGGATTTCATTACTGTTCCTTGTATACTAAATACCAAAAAAATTTACCGTCCCTCTTGAGCACCTTGCTGTGTTACTTCTTTTCGGATTCGATGTTTTCCGGGACACTAAGAAGCTTCCCTTCGTTTTCAAGCGTTCGAAGCGAATGAATTTTTTCCTGAACAACCTTGACCAATTTTTTGTCCGCCGACCGAGGTGACGGAATATTAAGATTGGAATTTTTACGTCTCATGGTCAGATACTTGTCTATAATATCCAGTTCACCCTTTATCTTATCCTGCTTGTTTCGAAACCAGATATCTTTTATTAGCTCTCTGATTTCCCTAATTATTTCTCCAATGCCTGAAAAGCTGAAATCCCCTGGTGATGCAATGTGAATTCTCCGCACTCTCAATCTGTTTTCATCTGATGTGTACGATTCGATATCTAAATAGATATCAAAAGCCATTGAAGGCTTCTCGGCTATGTCATGTGCGAATGGAAACGGAAGTGGCGGAGGGTAAGGTAGCATGATCTTCTCTTCTCGCCACATTTGAATGTAATCGCGCCATATATGATAGAAATCGCGGCTCATGGGATGGTCCATGTATTTGTGCATTCGTTTCATTGATCGTTCCATAGCTTCAAAATTTTCTTCCTCCCGACGACGTTGAATCTCGACAGCAAGGAAGGCATCGTAGATTTTTGCAGCACTTGACACAAGAGTGAGGACATCGGAAGCACCCCAATCCCCTTGAGTCCGAAAGTTAATTAAAAGTGATGTTGATTCCGAATTATTCATCGTTTTTTTTCTCCTTTTTTCAGTACAATCACTGATTTAGCAGACTACACAGATTTTTCTTTAATGATATTTTAATCCAGGAAATCCGCGCAATCCGTGGCTAAACGCAATTTTTGAACTACAAGCCATTCCATTCATCACTGGTAATTTCACGAGTTATTATACTCTCCACCTCCCTAATCATCATCCGGAGCTGCGGAATTGAATATTCGGCGTTGGAGGGAATTGCAATGCGATGTTGCTCATATACCATAAATTGATGTTTAGCTCCAATGAAAGGCCCATCAAAACCAAGTTTACGCAGATTGCGAATAAAATCCCGGCGTTTACATGGCGTCCACTGACTCACGAGCCGGCTCCTTGTTTAAATCAATGCCGCCAATAACCGGCAAGGGATGCCCGAGTTTCAATCCCACAAATATCCAGTCTTCAAGGGTGGAACGCAGCTCGTTCTGGCACTCACGCAATGTAGCTCCAAAGGCTACTACTCCTTTGCAGGAAGGAATCCGGCCAGCAAATGCGCCGTCTTCAATTTTGTCATAGAGGGCTTGCGCCATCGCCTCATCAACATACTCGCTTAGAATATACCGTATGGACATTGAGAGCCTCCTATTTTAACCTTTTGCAAATTCCTGGCCCAATCCAGTTTGGCATTCTTCATAATACTCAATTGAAGCATCTAACTCTCTCTTTGCTGAGGTATAAAATGAATACTTCACTTCGAAAACCTGTCGCGAATTTCCTTGAAGACGGTTTCTCCTGGAATTGTTTTTGCTCCTCCATTTTTAACCTCATTTACTCGTTTTTCCGCTTCCTCAACCCATAGTTCATCAATATTTTTTTGATGTGGATGCATGCTGTTAAGAAGCTTTTCTACTAGTTGTGTTTTTATGTCTATTGGTAATTCATCCACCATTAACATGAGTTCGCCACTCTTTATCATGAGACTTTCCTCCCGTTCGTCACAAAACCTTCTTTATTCCCCGTATCGCCTGCCGGGTGCGGTGTTCGTTTTCCACCAGGGCGAAGCGGACGAACTCATCGCCCCCTTCGCCAAAACCGATGCCCGGAGACACCGCGACCTTGGCCTCCTTGATCAAAAGCTTGGAAAACTCCAAAGACCCCAACTTTTTGTACGCTTCGGGAATTTCCGCCCAGACGAACATGGACGCCTTGGGCTTTTCGATTCTCCATCCGATCCGGTTAAGGCCCTCCACCAGCACGTCTCTCCTGGCCCTGTAATCACCGGTGATCTTCTCGACAACGCTCCGGTCGCTGTTCAGGGCGATGATGGAAGCGATCTGTATGGGCTGGAACATCCCGTAGTCCATATAGCTCTTCAATCGCTGAAGCGCGAAGATCATGTCCTTGTTTCCAACCGCGAAACCGACCCTCCAGCCAGGCATGTTGTAGCTCTTTGACAGGGTGAAAAATTCCACGCCGACGTCCTTCGCCCCCGGGACTTGCAGGAAGCTCGGGGCCTTGTAGCCGTCGAAGACTATGTCCGCGTAGGCGAGATCATGGACCACCATCACGTCGTTTTCCTTGGCAAAGGCCACCACCTTTTCAAAAAATTCCAGATCAACGCACGCGGTTGTCGGATTGTGGGGAAAATTTAGAAGCAGCAGCTTCGGCCTTGGCCACAGCCTGTTATGGGTCTGAAGGAGCTTCTCAAAAAAATCGCCGTTTTTCGACAATGGGACATGCGCCACGTCTCCGTTGGCGATGATGACCGCGTAAGTATGAATGGGGTAGGTGGGGGTCGGGACAAGTACCGTGTCCCCAGGGCCTATGATGGCCAGCATCATGTGGGAAATGCCTTCCTTGGAGCCGATGGTGGCTATGGCCTCGGTTTCATAATCAAGGTCCACGTTGAAGTTTCTCTTGTACCAATCGGTTATGGCGAGCCGGAGTTTCCTTATGCCCCTGGAGGCCGAATACCTGTGGTTCTTTGGGTCCTTGGCCTTTTCAATCAGTTTGTCAACTATGAAATCCGGGGTGGGCTGGTCCGGATTGCCCATGCCGAAATCTATTATGTCCTCGCCGCGTCTCCTGGCCTCCTCCTTCAAGGCTACCACTGTGTTAAAGACATAAGGCGGAAGGCGTTTTATCCTGGCGAATTCTTTCATGATTTTTATCCTCTTAACCTCTGCGCGGCTGAGTCGCAATTAAGTTTGAAGTGCCTAAAGTTAGCTAAAGTGACTAAAGTTAAAAATTAAAACAATTGCTTTTCTACCGCAACTTTAGCTCACTTGACACTTTAGTCACTTTTAAATAGTATAGGAATTTCCATTTTTAATCTTTTAAAATCAAATAGATATATGAGGCACACCCCCCTTTGATCCCCCCTTGCCAGGGGGGAATTTTTGAAATATTCCCCCTTAAAAAAGGGGGCCAGGGGGATGTCAATTCTTTAAAGCCCGCCCGAAGGGCGTTAAGTTCAACCCGGAAAAACTTTGCAAAAAAAAACACGGTTTTATAAGACATATTTTCCGTTGGTTTAATTTAAAAATACTGCATACTAGTCTTCTTGAATTCCCTTGAGCTGAAAAGGAGCTTATAATCCGTGATCCCGGTGGCCTCGGATATCCTTTCCGCCACCTCAAAGCATTCCTCCTTGGATTGCCCGTGTATCATGGTAAAAAGGTTAAAGGGCCACCCTTCAAAAGAGGGCCTTTCGTAACAATGGGTGACCTCCTTGAACGTGGCCATGATTTTCCCGACTCTTTCCCTGTCCTCTTCCGGCACTATCCACACGCCCATGCCGTTGGCGCTGAATCCGGCCTGTCGATGGCGCAAGGTGGCGCCGAATCTCCTGATATAGCCTTTTTCCTTGAACAGCCTAGCGCGTTCGATGAGCATTGATTCGGAAATGCCCATCCTTTCCGCGATTTCCCTGAAGGGCCTTTCCGTGAGCGGGATATCTCCCTGCAAATGGCGGATCAGGCCCTTGTCCGTTTCGTCAAATATCGGTTCCGTCATTTCCCGCTCCCTTGAATCTTAAGTTAACAGCTATTTTGAATACCCTGGTGGACGGCATTTCCCGGACGTCCAGTATACCGCTCTTTTGGGATATCTCGCCGAGGATCTGGTAAATGCGCTCCCTGGAGGGAGTAATGAGCGTGAACCAGATGTTATAGGCGTGGTTTCGTAAATAGTTATGGGTCACTTCCGGATACTGGTTAATGATGTCCGCCACCTCGTCCACCCTCTCCTCCGGGACCTTGATGGCGCACAGGGTGCTTTTGAAGCCGAGTTTCTTGGAGTCGAAACTGGCGCCTATTCTCCGGATAATACCGCTTTCCTTGAGATTTTTGACTCTTTCCAGAGCATCGGCTTCCTCCAGGCCGAGCTCCTTTCCAAGCTCAAGAAAGGGGCGCTCGGAAATAGGAAATTCCGCCTGTATTTTGTTGAGAATCAATTTGTCTGTATTGTCCATAACCCATCCATTAAGAGGAAAAGCGCTGCTGATTCGAAAGGCTAAAATTCCGGTGAAACAGAAAAAAAGGAGGGCGGCTTGAGACCTTAAAAAATTAGAACCGTGCCGTTTCAATTTTTCTTATAAGATGCTCCAACTTCTCTTCGGCTATACGGTCGGCTCGGGAGTTTCCGTGTTTCAATTCAAAAAGCTCATGGCAAATGTTGAGCGCCGCCAACACAGCCAAATGGAGGGAGGAAGCGGTGGGCGCTGTTTCCGCCAATGCCTTTATCTTGGCGTCCAGAAATTCCGCTATTTCCTTGACATCTATCCCGCCTTCAGGCTGCTTGATTTTATACTTGTTCCCGTAAATTTCCACTTCCACGGCGTGGGACATTAGTTAAAATCAATGCCTTCCAGTTTTTGAAGAATGGCTTCTATAGAGGACCTTGCCGCGGTCCTGCCTTCACGCAAGACCCTGTTTTCCTCTTTCAAGGATTCAACTGATTGGGCGCCATCCCTGAGCCGGTCCGCCTCGTCCTTTTGGCCCCGCAGTTCCGATTCAAGGGAACGGACCCTTTCCTCCAATTGCCTCTTTTCCTCCTTCAAGGCCGCGAAGCGTTCGAGTAATTGGCCTATTTTCGATTCCACAAGGGAAATTTTTTCTATATCCATAGTGAAAAAATATTAACACAATTATTGAATTAATGGCAAACGCAAAAGTATATGGCCCTCCTCAAGGGAAATTGACAACCTCTCCGGCGGCGGTTATTATAAAAAAATGAGGAACCTGATTATTATAGCCCTGGTTGTCATCGGCTACTTCCAGCTTAAAAGGCTTTTATGGGAAAGCCCCCCCTTGAAAAGGGAGAAGAGAGCGAAGGAAGTCGCGGATGAGATGGTGCAGGACCCTGCCTGCGGGGTCTATGTGCCAATGAGAAACGCCGTCCCAAGGACCATTTCAGGGCATGAGTTTTTCTTTTGCGGGAGCAGGTGCGCCGAGGATTACGAGCGCAAGATCGCCTCGCGGAATGCGTGAGTGAAACGAAATTCCAAATCTCAATTGTCAAATAACAAATAAATCTCAATAACCAAAATTACAAAAAATAAACAAGGAAAAGGAATTGTTTTGAACATTCGGTAATTGTAATTTATTTGGAATTTGCTATTTGTCATTTGGAATTTTGTTTTCCTTTTGGCTGCGGAGAAGCCGCGCCATCTGATATTAACAACTCAAGAAGGAATCGACATGCCTATTTACGAATTTGTTTGCGAGTCTTGCGGCCATCCCTTTGAGGCCATTGTTCCGAATTTTTCCTCAACCGCGCCGTGCCCTTCGTGCAAGGGCAGGGAAGTGAAAAAGCAGTTGTCCGTGTTCGCGGCCCACACCAACCCTGGAGGGGAAGCGCCATGCCAGACCCCGGCGTGCGGATATAAAAGCGGGGCCTGCGGCTCCGGCATGTGCGGCGTGAATTGATTTTAAGGAGGCCTTTAAAAATGTATGCTGTCGAATTCAGAACAAAAATTAAAAATGGAATTATTTATATTCCAAAAGAATATAGAGATAAGTTGCAAGAGAATGTGAAAGTAATTGTATTAAAAGATGAAGAAGAGGGGAAAAACGCAAATATGATTGACCAGCTTCTCGAAGCCCCTCTTAAGATGAATAATTTCAGGCCACTTTCAAGAGAAGAGATATATGGGCGTAATTAAGCAAAAAACCCAATGCTTTGTGGATACAAATATATGGCTTTACTCATTTATAGAGACTGATGAAGCAGAAAAAACAAAAATCGCTAAATCCATTATTCGAGATAATGAGGTTTTTATTTCGTCCCAGGTTGTAAATGAGACGTGTGTAAACCTTTTGAGGAATGCACGGTTTTCAGAAGAAAATATCCAACTGCTTATTACATCGTTCTATCATAAGTATACGGTTTTAAAAATTAGCAAGGGTATATTGTTTCATGCATCTAAATTGCGAGGGCACTATAATTTGTCATTTTGGGATAGTATTGTTGTGGCAAGCGCCCTGGACTCTAATTGCCGTTACCTTTATTCCGAAGATATGCAAAATGGGTTAATCGTTGAGGAAAAAATGACAATCGTAAATCCCTTTAAAGAAAATAAAACATGACGCGGCTTTCCATTTTCAAGCCTGATTTTCCTGTTTCAGGTAATCCTCAAGTCTATGCCGCACTATTTCCCCCTCGGCCATGAATATGATATCTTCCGCGATATTGGTGGCCAGGTCCGCGATCCTTTCCAGATGGCGCGAGGCGGAGAGGGTATGGATGGCCCTTTGAATGGTGTCAGGGTCTTCCCGCATCAGGTCCTGCAACGCCACGTACATTTCCTTATTCATTTCATCCACCGCGTCATCCTCTCGCCAAACCTTCCTGGCAAGGGCCGTGTCTGAGTTGACCAAGGCGTTAAGGCTTTCATGGACCATGGCCTGGACCCTTTCCATCATTTTTGAAAAATTAAGCGGCGCCCGGATGGGGGGCTGAGTGGATAGATAAACGCCCCGTTCCGCTATGTTCACAGCCAAGTCGCCCATCCTCTCAAGGTCGTTATTTACCTTCATCACTGTGATGATAAAGCGAAGGTCCTCGGCCACAGGCTGGTGCAGGGCAAGGACCTTGAGGCATTCCTCCTGAATCTCGTTTTCCTTGGCGTCGATTTCGTCGTCCCCCTTCATCACATCCTCTGCCCATTCAGTGTTTCTCGCGACCAGGGAGTTGATGGCCTTGTTAATGGCCCCCTCCACCATTGACCCCATGTACAGCATTTCTTTTTTCAAATTTTCCAAATCCCGTCTAAGGTGTTTGGGCATTTTTTTTCTCCTGAAAAATCATGGCGCTTTTTAAAAAGCGTTAACTATGTTTGTAATAGTTCACCGCGGAGACGCAGACGCGGAGAAAATTTAGAGTCTATTTGTAATACGCTCGATTCCATCTCTTAGGAAGGCTATAGGCTGAAGGAAAGAAATAATTTTTTTCTTTAATTTACATACTCAGCGCCTTTGCGTCTCCGCGGTGAACTATTATCTATATTTTACCCGAATCTCCCGGTCACGTAGTCTCCGGTCTTTTTCTTCTTTGGACGGGTGAACACTTGCGTCGTCTCCCCGAACTCCACCAATTCACCGCCGTCCAGGAACACGGTAAAGTCAGACACCCTGGACGCCTGCTGCATGTTGTGGGTGACGATCACGATGGTATATTGCTCCTTCAACTCGAAGAGAAGGTCCTCTATTTTGGATGTGGAAACAGGGTCCAGGGCGGAGCATGGCTCGTCCATTAGAATGATCTCAGGCTGCATCGCCAGGGTCCTGGCTATGCAAAGCCTTTGCTGCTGTCCTCCGGAAAGGGCCAGGGCCGACCCGTTCAGCCGGTCCTTGACCTCCTTCCAAAGCGCCGCCTTTTGAAGGGAGGTCTCCACCAGTTCCTGAAGATTTTCCGTGTTTCCGTGAATTGAAGGTCCCCATGAAACGTTCCTGAAAATCGACTTGGGAAAGGGATTGGGCTTCTGGAAGACCATGCCGATTCTGCGCCGCACCTCAACCGGGTCGACTTCCGCGCCGTATAAGTCTATGCCCCTGAAAAGGATCTTGCCGTCCATGCTGACGTTCTCTATGAAATCATTCATCCGGTTAAAGGCCCTGAGCAGGGTGCTTTTCCCGCAGCCTGAAGGCCCGATAATGGCCGTGATTTTCCTGTCGGCTATGCTTAAGCTGACGTCTTTAACCGCGGAGGAGTCTCCATAGCGAATCGTCAGATTTCGCGTCTCCAGAGTCGGCGTGGAAGGAGTGTTTACCATTTCTTGTCCCTCAGCGAACGATGTCTGATAAGAATGGCCGAGCCGTTCATGATGATAAGGACCGCGAGAAGCACTATTATACCGGCGGCGGCCAATTGATGAAATTCCTCTTGGGGACGCGAGGCCCAGTTGAAGATCTGGATAGGCAAGGCGGTAAAGGCGTCCATCGGCCCCTCCGGCGTAAAGGCCACGTAGGTCAGGGCCCCCAGCATGACCAGAGGGGCGGTCTCGCCCATTGCCCGGGACAGCGCTAAAATGAACCCGGTGAGAATTCCAGGCAGCGCCGTGGGAAGAACATGGTGCCGTATGGTTTGCCATCGCGTCGCGCCCAGGGCAAAGGCCGCCTGCCTTAGAGACGTCGGCACCGCGCGTATCGCCTCCCTGGAGGAGATTATTATGACGGGAAGGACCAGCAGGCTGAGGGTAAGGCTCCCGGCCAGCACGCTGCGGCCTAAAGCCAGGCCCCGGACAAAGATGGCCAGGCCGAGGATGCCGTAAACTATGGAAGGGACCCCCGCCAGGTTCGCGATATTGATCTCAATAAGCGTGCTAAGGCGTCCGGGCTTGGCGTATTCCTCCAGATAAATAGCGGCGGCCACGCCCAATGGAATGGAAAAAAACGCGGAAAAGGAAATGAGCCATACCGTGCCCCACAGGGCGGATTTGATCCCTGCCTTTGCCGGAAAGCGTGAGGGAAAATTATCAAGGAACTGCCAACTCAGCCAGGGCAGCCCTTCTATGGTCACATGGTAGAGCATGACGGCAAGGAGAAGGACGCAAATCCATGTCATTGACATGCAGGTGATTTTAAACGCGCTTGCTATAAATTTTCGTTTTTTAAGATTGGAGGACATAAGTAATTTTTTCGGAATTTTAAAGTTTTCATTACAAATCAATGGAATTGCTGTGCGAGTGACTAAAGTGAGCTAAAGTTTAAAGTGACTAAAGTTGTGGAAGTTCTTTTTTACTATAAACAAGAAACCTACCACAACTTTAGTCACTTTAAACTTTAGCTCACTTTACACTTTATTACTCACTGATACACCTCCCTGTACTTGCCCAATACCTGATGGGCTATCAAATTCGATCCCAATGTAATGGCGAAAAGCAATAAGCCCACCGCGAAAATGGTCTGGTATTCCAAGGTCCCGGCCGGGGTGTCGCCCAGGCTCACCTGCACGATGTAAGCGGTCATGGTCTGTATGCTTTCCAGCGGATTCAGTGTCAATTTGGGAGTGGCGCCGGCGGCAAGGGTCACCGCCATTGTCTCTCCTATGGCCCTGGACAAGGCAAGGACAAAGGACGCCATGATGCCGGACAAGGCCCCCGGCACAACTATTCGGGTGGAAACCTCGAAGGAAGTCGCCCCGACCGCGTAGGCCCCCTGTCTAAGGGAATCAGGCACGGCGCGCAAGGAGTCGTCGCAAAGGGAGGCTACCATTGGCAGGATCATTATCCCCACCACGATTGCCGCGCTGGCGGCGTTGAACACCTGCGCGGACGGGAAAAGAAATTGCAGAATGGGAGAAATAAAGGTAAGGGCGAAATAGCCGTACACCACGGTGGGTATTCCGGCCAGGACCTCCAGTACGGGCTTGACGATATTCCGCGCGCGCGGTGACGCGTATTCGCTTAAATAAATGGCGGCAGTGAGCCCCACCGGAATGGCGATCAGGCTTGCCCCTGCCACAACCAGAAAGGTCCCGCAAACAAGGGGCAACACGCCGAATGAGCGCGGCATCAGCAGAGGCGACCAATTAGTCCCAAAAAGGAATTCCCAAGGAGAAACCTGAATGAAAAAGGCAAAGGACTCCTTGACCAGGACAAAAATAATCCCGATGGTGGCGGCCACTGAAATGAGGGCGCATAAGAGCAGGACGATCTTGACGCACTCCTCCCGCCACTGTTTTCTCCAATTTTTTTTTAAATCATCTTCGAGCAATTCTTGTCCACCGTTTTATTAACCGCGGAGGCGCAGAGAAAAGTTCTTTAATTTCAATATATTTTACTCTGCGTCTCTGCGGTATATTTTAAATTTCTAAGTCCCTTACTTATTAACTTTTCCCATCAACTCCTCCAAGCTCTTTCCCGCGGCTTCCTTGCCGTTGAAAATAGATCCTGTTACGCGTTTTTGGAAACGCTCAAGCGCCAGCTTATAAACCTTTTCGGGCAGGGGGACATAACCCACTTCCTTCACCAAGGCAGGCGCGTTTTCCAGATAGTACTCGACGAATGCCTTGACTTCCGGCCTGTCCGCCGCCTTCTTGTTTATATAGATGAATATGGGACGGGAAAGAGGATAGGTCCCGTTCTTGATGGTAAGCTCGGACGGGCCCACTGGGCCCTTGCCCGCGTCGATCATGGCCGCCTTGAGTTTGGCCTTGTTCGCCTCGTAATAGGAGAAGCCAAAAAAACCGAGCGCGTTGGGATCCCCGGCCATGCCTTGCGCGAGGACGTTGTCGTCCTCGCTGGCGGTGAAGTCAGGCCTGCAGGACTGGGCCTTTCCGTTCACGGCTTCGGTGAAGTAATCGAAGGTGCCGGAATCCGTCCCAGGACCGTAAAGATTTATTTTCTGCTTGGGCCATTCAGGACGCGCGTCGCTCCAGAGTTTTACCTTGCTTTCCGGCTGCCAGATTTTTTTTAAGTCCTCAAATGTAATGGTGTTTACCGTCGTGTTTTTTGGATTCACCACCACGGAAATGCCGTCGTAGGCCACCGGGAGTTCTATATAGTCCACCCCATGCTCTGTGCCTTTTTTTATCTCCTGCTCCTTGATGGGCCTGGAGGCGTCGTTTATGTCCGTGTCCCCGGCGCAGAACTTCTTGAATCCGCCGCCGGTGCCGGAAATGCCGACCGTTACGCGGACCCTGGGATTTGCTCCCTGGAACTCCTCCGCCACGGCTTCGGTGATGGGGAACACGGTGCTGGACCCGTCAATGGTTACGGTCCCTTGAAGAGGAGAGGCGGCGTAAGCGCCGCCGCCGTTTAAAATCATGAAATTCAAAATAGCGCCAAACAAAAAAACAATGGCTTTTAAAGAAAATCCGGGCCTCATGAAAATCTCCTTGATTTATTTTGAAAAGTTAATCGTAAATAATTTAGCCGTAGTAGGAATTTCCATTTTCAATTTCCAAAAATCAAACAGATACATGAATCACACCCCCCTTGATCCTCCATTGCCAGGGGGGAATTTTTGAGATATTCCCCCTTTAAAAAGGGGGCCGGGGGGATGTCAATTCTTTTGGTTGCGGCCATGTCGCGCTATAAAGATAAATCATGTTATCCACCCCTGTCAATTGCCTTCTTCGTGTATTTCCGGGTACAGGATTTTGGAACATTCCGGGCAGATGGAATGGGAGAACTGGACGTCGATATGCGATTCGATATAGGTCTCCACGGTTTCCCAATAATTTTTGTCGTCGTGGATCCTCTTGCAGTTCGCGCATATCGGCAGGAGGCTTCGGAGTTGGAGCAGTTCGCTTATATCCTCCATTATCAGTATGGAAAACGTTTTGCCTCCATGCTTCAGGGGCGAGGTGGTCACCAGGATATGAGCATCGATTATTTTCCCTTTTTTGAGAAACTCCATCTTGGTCTTTTTGCGTATTATCTTATCACCCCGTATGGCGTCTTGTACTGAGCTCCTGACCACGCAATCCTTGCAAAACCCGGCATGGCCGCAGCCACGCGGGTCTTCGGTGGAATGGATGCAGCCCAAGGCGTCCCCGCCCCTCTTCCTGTAAACCCCCTCCTTGATAAAACCAAAGGTTTCCGTCGCGGCGGAGTTCAGGTACAGGATGCGGACGTCATCATCCACGATGAATATGGGGGACGGAATTGAGTCGAACAGATTTTGAAAAAACTCGTTATTTTCCAGGAAAAATGGGTCCATAAATTCAGGAAATCTTTATCCTTGGATCGGCCAGGGCGTATAGAATATCTGAAATAAAGGTCCCGATCAGGACCAGCACCGCAGAAATGAAATTAAGGGTCAGGATGACCGGGAAATCGCGGGAGAGGATCGCCTCGTACCCAAGCCTCCCCATGCCCGGCCACGCGAAGATGGCCTCGAAAATAACCGACCCGCCGATGAGTCCCGGAAGCATTAGCCCGAACATGGTGATGAACGGCAGGAGGGCGTTTCGCAGGGCGTGTTTATAAATCACCACGTCCCTGGGCAGACCCTTGGCCATGGCAGTCCGCACATAATCCTGCCCTATGACTTCCAGCATCTGTGACCGCACGTATCGCGACAGGACCGCTATCCCTCCGAAGGCGGACATAAGGGAAGGCACGGCAAGGTGCCATATATGGTCCATTCCAACAAAGAACGCGCCTGCGTCCTCGAACCCGAAGGTTTTCATCCCGATCACAGGGACGTTGAATGCCTTGACGAGAAAAATGATGACGATATAGGAAAGGAAAAAGCCCGGGATGGAAATCATGGTATAGGCAAGGAAGGTGGTGGATTGGTCAAATAGCGTCCCCCTCTTCAGCGCCGCGTGGATCCCCAACGGAAAGGAGAGACCCCAGGTAATCAACGTGCTGCATAGGAACAGCGGAAGGGAGTTCAGGAACCGCAGCCATATTTTGTTCAAGACGGATTGATTGTCCTTGAAGGACCGGAGCTCTCCGTTGAAAAGATCACGCATCCAGTAAACGTATTGGATGTGTATTGGGTCGTCCAGATGGAAGGCCTGGCGGATCTTGGCGATATCCTCAGGCTTCATCCTTGGATTGGAGGGGTCCACGAGGGAAGGCTCCCCCGGGGCCAGAAGCACAATGGCGTGGGAGATGACGGAGATGAAGAAAAGCAGGACGATCCTCTGCCCTATGTTTCTTAATAAGAAGGCGCGCATGGGGTTCAATCATAGCAAAGTAAAGGCGTTTTTAAAAGTCCGGCATGGGCCTATAAAATATATTTTTTCACCCTGGAGATTAAATCCTCCACCGCCACCGCTTTCCCCACGAAGTCATCGGCCCCCAAGCGAAACGCCTTTTCCCTGGTTTCCGATAGGGCGTCGTTGGTGATGACAATTATGGGAGTTGATTTTGCCTTGGGAAGGTCTCTCAATCTTTCAATTAATTCAAAGCCGTCCATCACCGGCATCATAAGGTCCGCAATGATCAAATGGGGCTCAAACTTTTCAAGGACAGCCAAGGCGTCCCGTCCGTTTTCCGCCTCTCTGATCTCCACGTCCATGCTGCTTAAATGTTTTTTAAAAAGCTCCCTGATCACGGGCTCATCGTCCACTATGAGAATACATGGCTTTATACAAGGCAACTGAACGTAGAAGACGCTTCCAACCCCCTCCTCCGATTCCACTCTGATCGAGCCTCCGTGAGCGGCCACAATGTCATGGCACATGGGCAGCCCTAAACCGGTCCCTTTTTCCCCTGCTGTTCCTATGGCGCTGGTCTTGGCGTCGCTCTTGAAAAGGTCAGGGAGAAATTTCCCGGGTATCCCGGTCCCGGTGTCTTTTACCGCTATGGTATCGGATTGGCCGGGAGGAACAAAAACCGTGACCTTGTCGTCCTTCCTGCAAAACTTGATGGCGTTGGACAAAAGATTTTGAATGACCCCTGGGAACAGGTCCATGTCCGCGTAAATCCTTGTGCCTTTGGGAACATCATTGACCAACTCTATTCCTTTTTTGTCGGCAAGATAGTGCAAACTGCTCATGGAAAAGGCGATAGGAACGCGCGCGTCCATGAAATGGCGCACGGGTGAGAGGATGCCGGTCTGAAAGCGGCTCAACTTGAGAAGCTCGTCAATCATGTGGAGCATGTTCTTTCCCGAGGCCAATATGCGATGGAATTTTTCCCTGTGCTCCTCGTGGAGGGGACGGGCTGAATCATTCAGTATAATCTGCAGGAAACCCATGATCGCCGTGAAAGGCGACTTCAGGTCATGGGCCACCAGGGAAATGAATTTGTCCTTCAATTTCGTGGCGTCCTCGGCCTTGTTTTTCTCCACGGTCAGATTTTCCTGTATCTGTTTCAGTTGAGTTATGTCCGTTCCAACAAACACCACCCCCTGGAATTCTCCGCACTGGGAGCGCATCATGAAAGCCGAGCACAGGGCCGGTATTTTATTGCCGTTTTTCGACAGGAAGTCTGTTTCCATTCCAGCGGACAGGCCTTGTTCCTTTAGTTCCTTCTGGAATTGATGAAATACTTTTTCCTCTTCCGGAAATAGAATGGACAGGGGACGGCCATCCAATTCCCCCTCAGCGTATTCAAGTGTGCGATGCGCCGCCATGTTGGTCCTTTTGATCAACCAGTTTTTTAATTCCGCGGTCTCTTCGTTACCGGGAGGATGCGCCACCACCATTATTTCGTTCAGGGAACGGAGAAGGTTATCCAGATAGTCCTTGGACACCGAGGTGGTTTGCAGGTCCTCGGCCATTTTGTTGAAGGATGACGCCAATATGCCGATTTCATCCCTGGAAGCCGCCCGGACCCTGCGGGAAAGGTCTCCTTTCCCCAATGCCTCGGTCCCCCGGATCAACTGGATAATGGGATCTGAAAGGGCCTTGGAAAACAAAAACCCAAAGGCCACCACAAGGACCGAAATCCCAAGCAACTTGAATATCAATCTTTTCTTCAACTGATGAATCAAGGCAAAGGCCTCGCTTTCGTCAATCTTGGCAAGAAGAAACCAGTCAACGTCCGGTATGCCCAAAGGAGTGAAAGAGGACAAGGCCAGGACTCCTCTATAGTCCTCGGCGATGATGGCGCCGGTTTTTCCTCTCAGCGCCTCTTCCACGGCGGCCGTCCTGGCTTCCTGCAAAAGGATGGTGGTGGAAAAGGCCCTCATCTCCTCAATCACCTTTTTATCCACCCCCTGTTCTTCCAGTCGGGCCAAGTATTCATCTGGATGTTCTATTATAAACCTGGAGTCGCTCCGCATTTTGTGGTCGGACCCCACAAGATATGTTTCCCCGCTTTTTCCAAGGCCGATCTTTTCCCACTCCTTGTTGCCGGTCATCACGCTGTTCATTTCGCCCAGGGGCATTTGGAAAACAAGGACCCCGATTTTTTGGTTTCCGTCGAAGACGGGAGAGGCTATGAACGATTGCGGGGCGGCATAAGCCGGGTAGTGAGGCGCGAAGTCCACCATCTTCACAAAATCCTTGCTCTTTGTCCGGCTGGCTTCCTGGAAAACCTTGGCAAGGTTGGTGTCCTTGTAAGGACCGTTTATGAGGCTTGTCCCGAACTCCACCTCTTTAAATACGGAATACACTATGTCGCCGGTTTGATCGTCCACCAGGAAAATATCCTTGTAGCCGAATTGCTTTTGGAAGTGATGCAAAATCTGGTGATACCGCAAGTGGACCATGCTGTATTTGCTGCCGTCCTCAATTGTTTCAAGTTCGTTTTTCGTGCCGGTTGGATGGGGATTTTCCGCTATGTATTTGTATTGGAGTATGATGGCGTTGTCATTGGAAGGCCAGAATTCTTCCGCTGTCTTTGGCAATTTGATGTTTTTGTTCAGTCTCGGGATGAATTCAGTCTGATAATATTTCATGACGCTTTCCCTGTATTCCGTTATTTGTCCTTCAGTGATACCGATGTCCTCGTCAATGCCGTCAAACGCCTCTTTAAATTGCCTCATGGCCTCGATAATCATCCGGTCTTCCGCAAGGGTCAAGACCTGGTTCCTGATTTGATTAAAGTAGGCCTTTATCTGCGTTTTTTTTATTTCCCGGATGGTGGTCAGATGATTGAATGACGCCAGTTCCAAGTCCTTTCTCGCTATGCGGTAATCCTGCCAGCCGGAAAAAAGCACAGGCAGTAAACCGATGAAAAGAAAGACTATTAGAAATTTGGCCCTGAATTTCAGATTTTTAAACATCGTTTATTGGACCGGTGAGGGTGGAAAAAGTTCAAGGCCGCTGGAAAAATGGTCCACCCGGGGCCGCAAAAAACGTCAAGCTTCGCTGAACATCGAGCGGTCCCGCATTGCCATAATTTCCATGTTTCTCCCTGAGGAAACGGAAGCGGGCGGGAACAGATAGGCCATCGTGTAGGGCAATTTCTTCCCAATACTTGCGGGCATTGTCTTTCTTTCCAAAAAGTCCGGATTTTTCCAGGCAGTAAAATCCATGCTCCACGGCTATTTCATAGAACTCGGTTTTTGGCATGAGAATCTCCTTTTAGTTATTGCCGCGCCGTCTTTGCCTGCGGGAAAACGGATACATCTGGAGGAATTTTCATGCGGAAGCGAATGTATAAGTCAGTATACAGAAATTCAAAAATATATCAAGACTCAAACAACAAATAAATCTCATGAATTCCATTTTGGGAATAGCCGGCCTTCTCATGGAAACCAGGACTGAAAAATTTACGAGAGACGCATTATTTTTGTCCCTCCCGATGATCTTATCTTGGTTTCTTCGCGCCCTTGGGAGGAATCTGCTTGACCGTTTGTTTCGTTAAATCTTGGCCGCTTCTCTTGTAAAAGACGGAAAAACCTCCCGCGAAAAGGGAATACACAAAGGCAAAAAACACACATAAGATTAAAATAATGACCCAAGGGTTTGTGAAAAACCTGGGAAAAGCGAACTTGAAACCAGTGGAAATGGGGATTTTTTTCTTCTCTTGTTCCAATAGGATATGGCAGCGGACCTTATATTCACTTTGCAGCATTCGGGCGGCCCGTCGGCATTCCAGGCTATGCACGGCAATGATCAACTCGACTCCCGGATTGTCCAGGTATTTTTTCCAATGCTCCACGGTCTTGGGATTCAAGAGGGATTCCATGCTTTCCACGGAGATGGCTTTTCTTTTTTTTCCCTTTTCCAACAGAAGATCCGGGAGAGGACCGATCCATGTAGGTGGAGTCCCGCAATAGCTCGGAATAAGAAAGGAATAAACGCACAGAGTCTATTCCCGCTTCATCGCGTCCTTGGGGGTCAGACTGACGATGGTCCATCCGGGGCCGCAGTTTATCTTTTCCCCGGACACGAACACGCTGAGTTTTCCCTTGGGGTCCAATGCGAACAATGGAATGGCCTTGCTATCGTATTGCCGCGAATAGTCCTCCATTGAAAAATTGTCCGTGAGGGAGGAGCCGCGCACTTTTCCGCCGTGATAAATGATTTCCGCCAAGGCGGCATAAGTGGCGTCCTCGCCAAAAAGTGCTCCTTCCTTTAGGGTGGGCATTTTTTTTCCGCTCACGCTTTTTCTTTCCTGCTCCGCTTGCAGGGCGAAGACCCTTGTCCTTCCAAACGCCTTGCGGAAATACAGGCTCGCCAGGACGTTCAGGTGGCCGTTGGGCGACACTGCGAGCATCCCTCCAAGGCCCACCAAGTCCAGATGCAGGTTGGCGTGTTCAGACAGTGGATTGCCGTAAAAGGTGGGAAGCCCCTCCATGCGAGCCTTTTTAATATTTTCCCAATTCGTGTCCGCAAGAAGGACCCCATGTTTTATTTCCTGAAGGGCCTTGGCAATGGCCCTGCCCACGGCATTGGCCCCTATAATAAGGAAGCCGTTTGGTTCCGGCTCCGCGACGCCAAGCCATTTCGCAAGAGTGCGGGACGTAGCGCCTTGCAGTATCACGGTCCCCATTATGACCAGGAAAGTCATGGGAACGAGCAGGTTCGCGTTTTCAAACCCTCGTCGCTCCAACCGCAGGGCGAACAGGGCCGCGATGGAGGCGGCCACGATCCCACGAGGAGCGATCCAGCAGAGAAGGGCGCGTTCACGCCATGAAAGGGACGACCCAGCCGTGGAAATCGCGGCATTGACTGGACGGCTGATAAACTGCATGGCAAGAAAAACCCAAAGACCCGGCCACCATAGCTCAACGAACTGGGAAAACTCAATGCGGGCCGCGAGAATTATAAACAGAACGGAAACCAGCAGGATGCTCAGGCTTTCCTTGAAGTTCACTATCTCATCAATATGCACGTCCTTCATGTTGGCCAGGCAAAATCCCATGGCCGTCACCGCTAGGAGGCCGGATTCCGGATGGACTGCGTTAGACCCGGCGAAGAGGCCGAAGACCGCGGCCAAAGCGGCGAGGTTGTGCAGGAATTCAGGGACCACGTAATTGCGCAAGGCCAGGCCGAAAATATATCCAGCGGCCCCGCCGGACAACAGGCCAGCGGCCGCCATTTTCCCAAAGTCCAGGACCATGGGCGCGACTGTGAAATCAACGGGTTCGGATATAATAAATTCAAAAACAAGGACCGAAAACACCGCGCCTAGGGGATCGATCATGATTCCCTCCCACCGGAGTATGTTCGCTATGGACGCCTTGGGCTGGACCGCGCGCAACAGGGGGACAATGACAGTTGGGCCAGTGACCACAGTGATGGCGCCAAAGAGGGCCGAAAGTTCCCAGGACCATTTCAAGGCGAGCCTCGCCGCGCAGGCGGTGATCATGAAGGTCACGAGAATCCCCAGGGTCAGAAGGTTCCTCACAACGCGCTCCAGCCCCTTTATTTCCCGCAGCTTCAGGGTGAGGCTTCCCTCAAAGAGAATCACCGCGACGGATAGGGAGATCATGGGAAAAAGAAAATTTCCGAACAGGGCGTCGGGCCGCAGCAAACCGGTGGCGGGCCCGGCCAGAATCCCGGCCATAAGCAGGAAAAGAATGGATGGGAGCTTTGCCCGCCACGCGAACCATTGGCATGCGATGGAGGCCAGGACAATCCCGGCTATACTGAAAATTATGCGTTCATTCATGGGGAGAAGGCGATAAGCCAAGGCTATGTCTATTCGGGACAGTATTCCAGGCACAGGAAAAGAAGGCATGGAAATATGGCGATGGAAAGGCCGCCATCGCAATTCATCGTCTTCTCCCAAAACCACGACCAGATAGGGAACAGGGCCGCTGGGGACAGGCTGAGCCGCACCCTTTCGCTTGAAAAGCTGAAACTTGCCGCCGGCATGGTGGTCCTTTCTCCTTATATTCCCCTCCTGTTCATGGGCGAAGAGTATGGGGAAACCGTTCCTTTTCAGTATTTCGTGAGCCACTCGGACGAGGCCCTTATCGCTTCCGTGCGCGAGGGAAGGAGGAAGGAATTCGAGTCCTTCCTTTGGCATGGGGAAGTCCCGGACCCCCAGGACGCGGAGACCTTTCGCAGGTCCAAACTGGACTGGAAAAAAAAAGAGACCGGCGACCACCGGGTCCTGTTGGATTTTTACAAACGAATCATAAGGTTAAGAAAGGAGACGCCAGCCCTTTCCCGTCCCGATAGAAAAAACATCCGTGCGCAAGGTTTTGAAAGTGAAATGGTTTTGTTAATGACAAGATGGAACGAACGCAGCCGCCTTTTCTGCGCCTTTAACTTTAATGAGGCTGATATAAAAGTCACAACCTCTCCATCGGAGGGGACATGGAGGAAGATACTGGATTCCTCGAGCGGGACATGGAACGGCCCAGGACCGCTTTCTCCCGATGCAATAAAGAAAGGCGGCGTTTTGTCCATAAGGGGAAGCAGTTTTGTTGTCTATGAAAAGGAGGAATAAGTGAAAAAAGAGGCTTTGGGGGCGAGGATACCCCTCTCCACATACAGGCTTCAGTTCAACCGGCTCTTCGGATTCTCCGACGCAAGAAAGAGAATCTCCTACCTCCATGACCTCGGCATCAGCGACATTTACTCGTCCCCCTGCCAGAAGGCCAGGGAGGGAAGCCTCCACTGCTACGATATCGTCGACCACAACGCCCTGAACCCCGACATGGGCAGTGAAAAAGACTACCACGGCATGGTCGGGGAACTGCGGAGGCGCGGGATGGGGCAAATCCTCGATATTGTCCCCAACCATATGTGCATCGCGAGCAGGGAGAATGCGTGGTGGATGGACGTCCTGGAAAACGGCCCAAGCTCCGTGTATTCAGGCCTCTTTGACATAAACTGGAACCCTGTCAAGGAGGAATTGAAAAATAAGGTGCTCCTCCCCATCCTGGGCGACCAGTATGGAAAGGTTCTGGAAAACCAGGAACTGCGACTAAGTTTCGAGGAAGGCTCCTTCTTCCTCCACTATTTTGAACACAAGCTGCCCATAAGGCCCCAGACATACAATTTCGTCCTTGAGTATGCGTTCGACGGGATCAAAGGGCTTCTCCCGGAGGGTGACGCGCGGATGGAAGAGCTTTTGAGCATCATGACCGCCATAAACCACCTGCCTCCCTACACTGAAACCGTCCCTGAAAATGTCAAGGAGAGGCGCCGTGAAAAAGAGATCATAAAAAGGCGCCTGGGGGAAGTCTACATGAAATACTCCGAGGTCAAGGAATTCATCGACGGGAATGTCCTGGCCTTCAACGGAGTGAAGGGAGAGCCCAGAAGCTTTGACCTCCTGGACAGGCTGATAAGGGAGCAGGTCTACAGGCCTTCCTTCTGGAGGGTCGCCACGGATGAGATAAACTACCGGAGGTTCTTTGACATAAGCGAGCTTGCAGCCATCAGGATGGAAGACCCGCCCGTCTTCCGGGAGACCCATAGGCTGATCCTCAGGCTCATAAGGGAGGGAGCGGTCACCGGCCTCAGGGTCGACCACCCCGACGGTCTTTACAATCCAGGGGAGTATATGCTGGCCCTCCTGAAGGCATGCTGCCTGCAAGCAAGGCTGGCCGAAGCCGGGGGAGAAGATGAAGAAGGCGCCATGAGGGAATGCGACCGGCTTTTTTCTTCCGATCCCCGGGCAAAGCCCTTCTATATCATGGGAGAAAAAATACTCGTCAAGGGGGAAAAAGTACCTGAAGACTGGCCTATCTTCAGCACGACGGGATACGCCTTCTTGAATTCCCTGAACGGAGTATTCATTGATGCGTCCAATGCAAGGGCATTTGAAGGCATTTACTCCAGGTTTACCGGCATCAAGAGGGATTTCGCGGACATAGTATACGAAAAAAAGAGGCTTGTCATGAAGGTCGCCATGTCCAGTGAGATCAATGCCCTTGCCCACATCCTCAACAGGATATCGGAAGACGACCGGCACACGCGGGATTTCACGCTGAACAGCCTGAGGGCCGCGATCATGGAGGTCATTGCCTTCTTTCCCGTGTATAGAACATACATAACCGCGAATGGGATCAACGACAGGGACAAGAGATATATTGATGCGGCGGTATCAAGGGCCAAGCGGAGGAACCCGGCCATCAGCGAATCCACATTCAACTTCCTGAAGGACGTCCTTGAGCTCAATTATCCGGCCTATATCGAAGAGGACAAGCGAGGCGGCTGGCTCGATTTTACCATGAGGTTCCAACAGATCACAGGTCCGGTAATGGCAAAAGGGGTGGAAGACACCGCTTTTTACGTGTACAACCGTTTCGTCTCGCTGAATGAGGTGGGCGGGAGCCCCGAAAGATTCGGGACTTCCCTTGACGCCTTTCACGGACAGAACATAGAGAGAAACAAGCTTTGGCCCCATGCCCTCGTGGCCACTTCCACCCACGACACCAAAAGGAGCGAGGATGTGAGGGCCAGGCTGAACGTCCTTTCCGAGATGCCCCGCGAGTGGCGGTTACACGTCGTTTACTGGGGGAGGATAAATAAAAAGAACAAGGCCGCCGTTGACGGCGGCCTGGCCGCGCCGGACCGGAACGAGGAATATCTTTTTTATCAAACCCTTGTTGGAGCGTGGCCGCTTGGCGCAATGGATGCCGCATCGCGTAAGGAGTTCACAAGGAGGATCAGGGAATATATGCTGAAGGCCATCCGTGAGGCGAAGGTAAACTCCAGTTGGATAAATCCGAACACGGCTTACGAAGACGCAGTAACCGCCTTCATTGAGAAAACCTTGACGCCTTCGAGGGAGAACCGTTTCCTCATGGACATGGAGGCGTTTCAAAATAATATATCATGGTACGGAAAATTCAATTCATTGTCCCAGACCCTCCTCAAAATACTCTCTCCCGGGGTCCCGGACTTTTATCAGGGGAACGAGTTGTTCGACTTCAGCTTGGTGGACCCGGACAACAGGAGGCTGGTGGACTATGGCCTGAGAATCAGTATGCTGGAGGAATTAAAAAAAAGGGAAAAGGAAATACTGGCGGGTGAGCTGATGTCCGGCATGGGCGGCGATCCCGGCAGGATAAAACTTTATCTCACCTGGAAGGCGCTGAACTGGCGCAAGGAAAACCGGGAACTTTTCGAAAACGGGGAATACATCCCCCTCGACGCGGACGGGGAAAGGAAAGACCATATCTGCGCCTTTTCAAGAAGACTGGAGGGGAGAGAGGCGATTGTCGCGGTCCCGAGGTTCCTCGCCAGGCTCGCCCCTCCAGGCAGGCCGCCGCTCGGAGAAGAGGCGTGGGGCGACTCTTTCGTTATCGTCGAGGCCGGAAGTTACAGGAACATATTCACAGGCGAGGTGGTCGAGGCCGTGGAACGGGAAGAACGCCCGGCGCTTCCTGCTTCCGCATTATTCAAGGACCTGCCGTTCGCCATGATGGAAAAAATCGCCGCGAAAGCAGGAATCCAGCGGTTTTAATTCTTCTTTCAGAAAAACAATATGAACCACGAATAAATCACCGCCATACCGCCATGAATAAAAATTCCAAAAAACTAATCACCGCCGATGATCCAGGCTGGTATAAGGATGCCGTTATTTACCAGCTTCATATCAGGTCCTTTTTTGACAGCAACAATAACGGCATCGGAGATATCAACGGAGTCACCGCCAAGCTTGGTTATCTGGAGAGCCTGGGCGTCACCGCCGTCTGGCTCCTTCCCTTTTATCCGTCGCCGCTTAAGGATGACGGGTATGATATCGCCGATTATTACGGAATCCACCCGGATTACGGGACCTTGAATGATTTCAAGAGATTTTTGCGGGAGGCCCATCTGCGGGGGATGAAGGTCATCACCGAGCTTGTCCTGAACCACACCTCGGACCGGCATGAATGGTTTCAAAAATCGCGCAACGCCCCCAAGGGAAGCCCCTGGCGAGACTATTATGTCTGGAGCGACACGCCGGACAAGTATAATGGCGTGCGCATCATCTTCCAGGATTTCGAGACCTCCAACTGGAGCTGGGACCCGGTTGCGAAGGCATATTTCTGGCACAGGTTTTATTCGCATCAACCGGACCTGAATTTTGATAATCCGCAAGTGCGCAAGGAAATGTTCAAGGTCATTGATTACTGGATGGAGATGGGGGTGGACGGCATGAGGCTTGACGCCGTGCCGTATCTCTTGGAGCGTGACGGCACCAATTGCGAGAACCTGCCCGAGACCTATGATTTTCTCCGGCAGCTCAGGTCGCATCTCGACAAAAAATTCAAGAACCGCATGCTCCTGGCCGAGGCGAACCAGTGGCCCGAGGACGCAGTTGCCTATTTCGGGAAGGGGGACATCTGCCACATGGCCTTCAATTTCCCGCTCATGCCCCGCATGTTCATGGCCCTGCAGATGGAGGACTGGTTTCCCATCGTTGACATTTATGAGCAGATCCCGCCCATACCGGAGGAGTGCCAATGGGCTATCTTTCTGCGGAACCATGATGAGTTGACGCTTGAGATGGTCACCGACGAGGAGCGCGACTACATGTACAAGGTCTATGCCCACGACCATACGGCCAGAATCAATTTAGGAATACGCCGGAGGCTTGCGCCTCTTTTGAACAACAGCCGGCGGAGGATCGAGATACTTAGCCTGCTTCTCTTTTCCCTGCCCGGCACTCCCGTGATTTATTATGGAGATGAAATCGGCATGGGGGACAATTACTACCTGGGGGACCGCAACGGGGTAAGGACGCCAATGCAGTGGACCGGCGACCGGAACGCCGGGTTCTCCACCGCGAACCCCCAGAAAATTTTCCTGCCGGTCATAATAGACCCGGATTATCATTATCACTCCATAAACACGGAAAACCAGGAAAAAAGCCTCTCGTCATTGCTATGGTGGATCAGGCGCATCATCGCCATGCGCAAACAACACAAGGCGTTCAGCCGCGGCGGCATCAAATTCCTGCATTGCGAAAACCAGGCCGTTTTGGCCTTTGTCCGCCGCTTTCGAGGATGAGCATATTCTCGTAATAGTCAATCTGTCACGCTTTCCGCAGGCCGTGGAGCTGGACCTGGCCGAGTACGCCGGCTGGTATCCAGAGGAAATGTTCGGCAAAAACCGTTTCCCGGCGATAAAGGCACAGCCCTATGTCTTTACCGCCGGGTCACACTCCTACTTCTGGTTTTTACTGCACCAGGAAGAATCGCATTCAACCATGTCCGCTTCAAGCAAGACGCCTGAACTGGAGGTCCGGAACGGCTGGGGAGATATTTTAAAGGGCCGTTTGCTGGACAGGCTTGAAAAGGAAATTCTTCCATCCTACCTTGCCCGGCAACGATGGTTTGTGCCAAAGGGCAAAATTTCAGGCGTCACGGTTCTTGACGTACTGGACAAGGCAAAACGAAAACTGGATTTTCAATTTTTGCTGTTGGAGGTAAAGCATACATCCGGGCTGCAGGATATTTATTTCCTGCCCGTGGCCCTTTACTCCATTGAGCGCCTTGATGCCATGATGAAGGAATGCCCTGAAGCGGTCATCGCTGTCATACGCGGAAAGACGGCTGGAGTGCTGATGGATGGATGCCACGCGGAAGGCGTCCGGCGGGAATTATTTTCCTGCGTGCTGAATAAGCGGTCCCTTCGCGCCTTGAAGGGGACCTTCGAAGGCTCCCTCGCAGGAAAATATCTTTCGAGAAACAATAAAAATATGCTGGCCGGATCGAGGGCCACGCTTGTAAGGGTCAACCGGCACAACACCGCCCTTTCCCTGGACGACAAACATTATCTCACGCTTTTCCGCATGTGCGATTTCGGGACTAATCCAAACGCGGAAGTGGTTTCCTTTCTTTCCCGGAGGACGATGTTCAATAACTTCGCCCCGCTCGTCGGGTTGCTGGAATACCGGAGCAACGGGGAATCCATTATCCTGGGCATGGCGCAGGAATTTGTCGCGTCCACCGGAAATGCCTGGACATATACCCTGGGCGCGCTGAAGGGATATTTTGAGATGGTCCTTCTGAAAAAAAACAAGCTCCAAGCGCATATCCGCGAAGTGCTGCCGTTTCCGTTGGAACGTAGGATAGGGGAGGTCCCGGATTGGTTCGCGAAGTTGATCGGCGGAGGTTTTCGCGGCGCGGTGGAAAGGATGGGGGTTTGCACCGCGAGAATGCATCGCGCCCTGGCGGAGGAAATTTCCGATCCCGCTTTCATGCCCGAACCGTTCACGCTCCTGTTCCAGCGGTCCATGCGCCAGTCTCTGCAAAACCGGGCGAAACGGGTTTTCATGGCCCTGAAGAGGAGGGTGAAGCATGTACCCCCGCCGGCGCGCGCCAGGCTTGAAGGGGTCATTAAGATGGAGAAGAGCGTCCTGGAGGCTTACAGCCAGGTGTCACGGGAAAAGTTGAACTTGTATAAGACGCGGATTCATGGCGATTACAACCTCACTCAGCTTCTGTGCACCGGCCAGGACTTCACCGTGATCGGGTTCGGAGGAAGGCCGTCCAGGACCCAGAGCGAACGCCGTCTCAAGCAGTCGCCCATCCGTGACGTGGCCGGCCTTATCCGCTCCTTTCACTATGCGGCATACACGGCGCTGAGGAATTATGCCCATCTCTTTCCGCATGGGGCCGAAGAGGAAGGATTTTCTCCATGGGCGGACGTATGGTATAAACTCATCGTGGAAATTTTTCTTAAATCCTATCTCGACGAAGTGGAGAGCCGGCCGGTCCTTGCCCCGCGCCAGGAACTGAAACTAATGGCGAAGGTGATGATCCTGGATGAGGCGATGGGCGAGTTGGACAGGGAAACGGAGTTGAATTCCGATAATATCGCCATACCCATTCTCGCCATTGAGCATGTTATCAATGGCGGATAGGGTTATTAAGGGTCGCATAGCGCGGCGTGGACGGGCGGAGATGCTTGCTTTCCTACGAGATGTATTTTTTCACCCTGGAAATCAGGTCCTCCAGCGTGACCGTTTTTCCCACGAAGTCATTGGCCCCAAGCCTGAACGCCCTTTCCCTGGTTTCCAGCAGGGCATCGGAGGTGATCACGATTATGGGGGTTGATTTCGTCCCGGGAAGGTCCCTCATTTGCTTTATGAATTCAAAGCCGTCCATGGCCGGCATCATGAGGTCCACTATAATCAAATGCGGGTCAAAGCCTTCAAGCGAGGCAAGGGCTTCCCGTCCGTCCGCAACCGCCATGATCTCAAGGCATATAGGAAGTCCCAAGCCCGTCCCCTTTTCCCCCGCGGTCCTCGACGACTTGATGTTTTTGTTCAGGTTGGGGACGAATTCATCCTGATAATATTTCCTGGCGTATTCCGGTTATTAGTTTGCTGGACGGGTCGCCTGGGGTGAAAAACGCCTTTGTTTCAGCGTAACTGGTAAGCGGCGATTTGGACAATGGGCCTGTCTTGGAGTGGCATACGACGCATTTTTTGTCAAGGATGCCCTTTATATTCGCGATATAAGTCAAAACCTGGGCCGCGTTTCCACCGCCGCCCGCATTGCCGGAGTTATTCCCGCCAATGGCGCTTCCCTGATTTATCTTCAGTTGGGCTTTATCATTGATAATCCAGCTTTTAAGGATTTCAGTCTCGGCAGGGGTCAGATAATAGCTCATTGAACCGCCCTTTTGGGTTTTTTTCAAGAGCTTGCTCCTGACGCTCCCGGGCTTGACGTACCTCATGACCTTGCCATAGTAATTAAGGGGCGACTTGCCCCTGGCATGGCATTGGGTGCATTTCTGATCGAGGATTTTCTTTACGTGAGGATTATATGCATAGGAAGAACTTGTTTTATTGTTGCCTCCATTGCCGGCATTTCCCGCATTCCCGTTTCCAGGGCCTGCCACGGTGGCCTGATTATTTATGTAAACCCTGGCTAAGGATTTTCCTTCATGGCAACCTGTGGAATTGCATCCTCCGTAGGAAGGTTGTGTCGCCATTGCCGCAGTCCTGGAACCTTGCGTTATGGTTATGGCGTATGGGCCGTAAAAATTTTGTTTTGTATAAAAATTTCCAAGGCGGTCGGTTTCCATGGTGATTATTCCCTGGCTTGTCCGGGCGCTGACTATGGCCCCCTGCGCTGGAGCGCCCCCGCTTGGATTTGAGTAAACTGTCCCGGAAAGGGTGAAATGGTGGCAACTGGAGCAGTCCCGCCCAGGATTATGGGTCCCATCATCCCCATTGCTACTTTCATGGCCGTCATCATGATCGCCGCCATCCTCGCCAAAATCTTCCCTATCGCCGCCTTCGTCATCGCCGCGCATGAAAATATTTTCCGTTTTACTGGAGTTCGATGAGGCATGGGCGGCATCAATGGCATAAACAATAAGGAAAGCAATGGCCGCCAATATTATTGATGCGATTTTAAATCTGTTTTTGCTTGGCATGGGTCATCTCCTTGAAAATTTTTACCCCTCACCCTCTTATTACGCAACATGCATACCATTGCTTACGAAAAATTTAGATTTTGGTTTGTTCCTTTAAAATCAAGGAATTAGGCCGTGCCGCCGCAACAGGGCTGATTCGCGGACTGTTACCATGAGAGACACTTACGGGGAAAAGACTGGTTAAGGCAAGGCTGATTGCAGGCTGATTTGCTATGAAGAAACGAAAAAAGCCGATGGCCCTATAAAGATCCATCGGCTTTTTCATGAAGGCGGGCTGACTACATTTCACTGATCTTGACAACGCCATAATAAGCAGCGTCATTGGTTGATATGGCGTCTCCATTTCCGGCAATCAAGCCGTAATAAAACGTGACAGTTCCGGTCCCAACCGCCGGCGCTGTCCATTTAAAGGACCATGAAGAAACTTTGGTTTTATTGTTGTGCGTATTTTCAATCAACTGAATTTTTTTCCTTGTGTCGGAATCCGTGTCATAATAAGCCAAACTGAATTTCCCTTTTATAAATTTTCCGGCGCTGTTGCCATTGGGATCACGAGCGGACATCTGGAAGCCATTTATATTGCCGGGTTTCGGGACGGAGATGGCCAGGTTGTACGTTTTCCCCGGTGAATATTTTACAAATTTTTTTCGTCCATCCTTCAACTGAAGATTTTTCAATATTCCTTTTGACTTATTGCTGCTCTTGGTATGGCAAGTGGCATTGGTCGCGCAGGTTCCAGCGGAGGCAACAGAGCCGTCCACTATTTTATTCCACAGGATTCCCTTTGGGTCTGATGTTTTTTTTTGGGTAATGTTGTATGCCTCACCCTTATTCGATGCCGCGAAAAACAATACCGCTCCCAAAACCAATGAAACCATCCCTTTTACATTATTACGCTTGTCCATGCCATTCTCCAAGGTTGATAAATTTTGATTCTTATAAAATGAGGGAGCAAGCATCATGCCAATCACCATAGCTACTGTATGCAAGGCGTCAAAAATAAATACAGGTGAAAAATGACCTGCATGAAGACAAATTATGTTCCTCTTCTGAACATAAAAAAATTTGTACTTATGAAACTTGCCTATTGCCAATGCCGCCAGGATTTATCGCGCTTCGCTGTCCGCCTCGGATTTTTGAGCGCGCAGAATAAGAAAGCCCGCCACGCCCTTCGACAGAGAACCGGTCAAAACGGCGATCTTGGAATTCTGGATGAGTCCGGTATCGTCGAAAGCCAGGAGCGTGATGAAGATCGACATGGTAAACCCGATGCCGCCCAGGAAACCAGCGCCCGCGATATGCGGCCAGCAGACGCCGTTCGGCAGCCGTGACAGGCCCGACTTGACGGCCAAAAACGTGAAACCGGCAATACCCAACGGCTTGCCGAGAAACAGCCCGGCTAAAATTCCCAAGCTGTTCGGGGACGCCAGGGCCTTGATCCAGCCGTCTGTCAGAACAACGCCTGTGTTCGCCAGCGCGAAAAGCGGCATGACCAGGAAGGAGACCGGTTTATGCAGGAAATGTTGCAACCGGTAGGAAGGCGACTCTTCATCCCCTCGCCCGAAGGGAACGGCAAAGGCCAGGATCACACCCGTTATCGTCGCGTGAATGCCTGATTCCAGCATGAAATACCACATGGCAATGCCTGGAACAAGGTAAAAGGACAACCGGCGCGCGCGAAGGCGGTTCAATAGGAGCAAGCCCGCGAATATTCCCAAGGCCAGAAAGAGATGCGCGGGAGAAAAATCCTTCACGTAAAACAAGCCAATAATGATGATCGCGCCCAGGTCGTCGATGATGGCCAAGGCGGCGAGGAAAATCTTCAGCGAAACCGGGACCCTGGCGCCCAGCAGGGAAAGCGCCCCAAGGGCGAAGGCGATATCCGTGGCCATGGGGATGCCCGCGCCCCCTTGGGTCTCGCCGCCGTAATTGAGTGAAAAATGCAGCAGGGCCGGGACCGCCATGCCGCCGATGGCGGCTACGACCGGCAATAACGCATTCCTAGGGTCGGACAGCTCGCCGACATACAATTCCCTCTCGATTTCCAAGCCGATCAGCAGAAAGAAAATCGTCATCAACCCTTCGTTGATCCAGGACTCCACGCTATGCCTGAAATGAAAATTCCCGATTTCCATGCCCGCCTCGATGCGCCAAAAATCCAGAAAACCTACTCCCCACGGAGAATTGGCAATGGCGATCGCGGTTATAGCGCACAGAATCAAGATAACCCCGGAAGCTTGCTCGCTTTCAGTAAACTCTAGGAATAGTTTTGTCAGCTTGGTTTTCAAGACGTTCCTCCTTTAAAAAAGACCGCCAATTCCGGAGCTGCTTCGTTCATATCTTCTCCCTTCCACTACAAAGCGCTGATTGGCACGGCATACATCCGGCCGCCAAAGGATAAAACCATTTCGCCGTCATAAAGAACGATGCCTGCTTTCCATGCTTTGCCCACGGCGGCCTGCAATTTTTTCAACCCCCTGAAATCCTTCTCAAAGACAGTGGCTGCCGCTTTAACCTCCACGGCGGCGATTCCGCCTCCACTCTGTTCCATCACGATATCAACTTCAATCTGATCCTTATCCCTGAAATGATAAAAACCGAGACGGGGCTCCGTCCAACTCGCCTGGCGGCGCAGTTCATTGTACGCATAGCTTTCCAGCAGATGTCCCAGCATAGCGCGATCCGAATCCAATTGTCCGGCTGTCACCCCCAACAGCGCCGCCGCCAGCCCCGTATCCGTCATGTGTATTTTAGGCGCCTTTATCAGCCTCTTTCCCCTGTTGCCGCACCATGCGGGCAAAACATCCACCAAAAAAATGTTTTGCAGCAGGGAAAAATAGGAGGAAACGGTTTGCCGGCTGATCTGAAATGGGGCGGCAATTTCGCTCATGTTTAACAGTTGCGCGCTCTGTGCGGCCGCCAATTTAAGAATTTTAGGCATGGCGTCGAGACTGCTGATGCGCGCCAGGTCGCGTATATCTCTTTGCACCAATGTATCCAGATAATTGTGATACCACTGGCTTTTACGCCCTTCACCCCTTCTCCGCAAAGGCTCAGGGAAACCACCGGCCACAACGCGGGCGGATAATCCGGCGCCCAGCCTGCCCGCGCAGCGAAACTCAAAATCATTTCGGAAAAGCCGAGACAGCAGCCCTGTTCCGGCATCTTCAATTTCGCAACGCGCCAGGGGGCGCAAATTCATGATCTCCATGCGCCCTGCCAGCGAATCGGCGAGTCTTGGGAGTAACAGCACATTGGCCGAACCAGTGAGGAGAAAACGGCCCGCCTTCCGGTTGCGGTCCACGGCATGTTTAATGGAACTGAAAAGTTCCGGCACATGCTGAACCTCATCAAGAATCACCTTTTCATCAAGGCGGTCCACAAAGCCCACGGGATCAGTCCGGGCCGCCACAACCAGGTTGGCGTCATCGAAGGAGAGGTAGGTGTAGCCTCGTTGCTTCCCTATCTTTTGGGACAGCGTGGTTTTACCGCATTGGCGAGGGCCATGAATAAGCACCACCGGCGTATCGTCCAGCGCTTCTTCCAGCCGTGATTGCAAAAAACGTGGGTAATCGGTTTCACTCATAGCGTCTGATAGTAAAACAGACAGCCGTCCAATTGCAAACTTTCATGGCGTCTGATTGTAAACTTAACTATCGTCTATTTGTAAATGCAACTGGAGGAGCGGCGGTTATTATTCGGCTCATTTCCAGTTTTCCGCTGCCTAAGAAAGGGGATATCCTGAAAGATGAAAGGAAATTTGTATCTATTCAGCGAGCCGCAAAGTTCGCAAAGGAAAACAGAGCAGGAAAAACCATTGCACACGGATTTTCACGAAAAAAAAGATTCTCGCTGATCTTTCGTGGTTAAATCCGTGTTCATCCGCGCAGTTTCCGCGTTTATCCGCGTTCTATTTGTTTTTTAAGCTCTCTTGGCGTTCTCTGCGCCTCCGCGGTGAAAAGAGTTTTGCCGGTTTGGGTTTCAAGGCTTCTTCCTTCAAAAAAGCCCGGCGTTTACCCAGAGATGGCACCCGATGCTGGCCGCGTAGCCCAGGACAATGGCCGGGGTCCATTGGAGATGGGAAAAAAATGTATAGCTCCCCTTGGTCTGGCCCATCAAGGCCACGCCGGCGGCGGAGCCGATGGAAAGGATGCTCCCGCCGACCCCGGCGGTGAGCGTGACCAGCAGCCACTGGCCCTGGGACATGTCCGGATCCATGGTCAGGACCGCGAACATGATGGGGATATTGTCCACGATGGCGGAGAGAACTCCCACCATGACATTGGCGTAAGTCGGGCCCCACTCCACGTACATGACATGGGAGGCCAGGCCCAGGTATCCGATGAACCCCAACCCTCCCACGCACAGGATCACCCCGTAAAAAAACATGAGGGTGTCCCATTCGGACCTTGCCAGCTCGTTGAAGATATTGAAAGGGACGGCATCCTCCAGGGGACCGTCCGTGGCGCGTCTCCCGTAAACCGCGTCCCTGGAGTGGGTCGCCTTAAGATAATAAGCGAAAAATTTTAAATATCCCAGGCCGGTCATCATGCCCAATACCGGCGGGAGGCCCAGGAAATTATGGAAGCTGACCGCCGTGATGATCGTGCAAAGAAAGAGTCCCATGATGGCCCAGGCCCCGCGTTTCATGGGAACTATTTCCCCGGAGGCGGGCGGGGAGGCGTCCGGGACCGCGAAATGCATGAGGGCGGCGGGGACCAGGAAATTCACGACGGACGGAATAAAGAGGTTGAAAAAAGTCCAGAAGCCTATGATCCCCTTCTGCCAGACCATCAGGGTGGTGATGTCGCCGAAGGGACTAAAGGCGCCGCCCGCGTTGGCGGCCACCACGATGTTGATGCACGAGAGACCAACGAATTTGGGATTGTCCGCTCCCACGGCCATGACCACGGCGCACATGAGAAGGGCGGTGGTGAGGTTGTCCGCGAAGGGAGAGATGAAAAAGGCGAGGGTCCCGGTGATCCAGAACATCCGGCGGAAACCGAACCCCCTGCGCACTAGCCACGCGCGAAGCGCCTCGAAGGCCCGCCTCTCCTGCAAGGTGTTGATGTAGGTCATGGCCACGAGAAGAAAGAGGAAGAGCTCGGCGTATTCCAGAAGATTGTGCCGCGCCGCCTCCTCCGCCGCGTGCGACATCCCCCGCCCCGCGTAAACCGCGCCGATCATCCCCCAGATAAGGCCCGCGGCCAGGATGACCGGCTTGGATTTTCTGAGGTGGGTGAATTCCTCTGCCATGACCAGGCCATAGGCAAGGACAAACAGGGCCAGGGAAAAATACCCGACGCCGTGGGCGGTGAGGTCCAGGCGCTCAAGGCCTCCCCCGGAGGCCAGGACCGGCATGGGAAGGCACACGCAAACAAACAGGATAAAAGAGGCAACCAGAGCGGGTTTATTGATCAATCGTGCTAGCGCAGGACCTAACGCAGGATTTTTTCTGTTTATTTTCACTTGGAAATTCTCAAAGCGCTTTGAAACTACAGGATAGCCGTTAGATATTGAAATTTTCGATCCTTCGCTTTAAAGTATCATTGTAAGAGGGCTCTTCCGTAAGAAATTCGTGGATGGCTGAATAAGCTTTTTCTTTTAAAACCCTGGCCAAAATTTCATTGTCAAAGTCCATGTAGTCATGAATCATGGCGTTTCTAAGTCCAACGGCTTTAATCAAGGCGGTATATGTTTCCCTTGAAATCAACCCCATTTCGTGCATGAAATTAAAAACATCCCTGCCTCTTATCGGAACCACGGGACAATTATAATGCTTTAATATTTGCTTGCCCTTGCCAATGGCGTTTTCTATCAACACCTGCAAGGAATTCTTGGCGGCCCTTAGTTGTATGGGGTCCAGTGAACCCTTATTCAAGCAAGCATCGGACAATTCATCCAAAACCTTTTTTTCTTCCCCCGCGATCTCATTTGTTTTGTTCAAATAATCGGCAAACCTCATTTCCGTCCCCCTTTAAAACAACAAAGCTTTCTTTAATATTGTTCAATATAAGTTTGTCCGCGTTCTTTAGGTCAACAATATCCAGATCACATTCAGCAATTTCCAGAAGGCCGCTGATGTCGGCCCATGCCCTTGCCTGCATTCCCCATGTTTCCTCCGGCAATTCATCCATTAAAAGGGCAAGGTCATAATCGCTTCTGGAGTCATCCTTTCCAATGGCCCTGGACCCAAAAAGCAAGGCAATTCTTACATAGGAAAGGCCGGCTAAAACTTCCTTTAAACGTTCAATGCTTAATTTCCTGGTTTTCCCGAAAACTCGTTGTTTTAGCTCCATGATTAATCACTTCAAAACCAATTCCTTTACCCTTCCATCCACCATCTCCTTGGGGATGTAGCCGATCCCGCCATCATTTTCCGCCACGAAACCCAACACATCCGACGGTTTGTCCAATGCCTTTGGAGGAGAGCCTCTGCCGGAAAAAATTATCTTGACCCAGTATCTCTTTATTTTTTCAATGTCCTTGTCTAAAAATCGTTCGTAAAAATCCTTTTTAAGGCCGGAGGAATCCGTATAATCCACGGGCCTGATGGCCCCGTTTCCCTCGAAGTTGGTCATCTTCCCCATGTATATGGCCACTAACTGCGTTTGTGAAATTTCCTTCATGGGATTGGCGGGATTGACGATCACGGCCAATTCGGAACTCCACGCAGATGGAGGCTGAAAGCATGTCCACCAGGAAACAGTCAACAAAAGAAGGATTAAATTTCTGTTAGGATATCTCTGTGTCATCGCATGAATTACTTAGTTAAATCAGCCGCCGCGGCCTTCATTAAAAAGCGTAACCGTTCACGGTTCAGGGTTCAGGGTTGAAAAATCGCCAAACACGGCAATGTAAGGGCGTTGATACAGGGTTTTCTAAAACCTGGAGCCCTGAACCGTGAACAGTTACTAAAAAGCTATGGCCACTTGGCCCACGAACTCATTGTAGCGTCTCATGTTATTATAAACCTCGCTGTTGTCCCGTCCCCGGAGATGGCTGTGGAATTCCGCCTTTAGGAAGAGGCCGTCCATGACCTTGAAATTGACGCCGACTCCGAGGTCGTGCCAATCATAATCCTCTTGTTCAAGGACATTCAGGTATTCATACTTTATATGGGGCGTAATCCTTCCAAGGAAGGTGTAGGACGCCTGGACGTAACTGGCCTGCTGTTCGATATTGCGTATCTTGGAATCAAAAAACTCTCCAGTCAAGTTGAAGTTGTCCCACTCAAAAGCCAAGGAAAATCCGTAGGAGGCATGTGTCTTGTCCAGGTTTTTTTTCACGGCTATATCGCCGTAGAAGACGGAAAACCCAAGGGTGAGGAAATCCCATGGAGTAAAAAGGACCCTGCCACCTAATGCCTTATTCGCATTGTCGTCAAATTCCGCCTCATTGGTTTGTCCGGTATTTTCCCCGTTGGCGATATAAAACACGTAATCCAAGCCCATATCCTCGAATAGGAAAAAATTCCCCAAAACGCCGGCGCCGGTTGACCATTCCGGGAAGATGGCTTCTCCCCCCCGCTTCTGGGCCGAGTAAAGAGTCAGGGGGGCTTCCACCGTTAAAAGGGCGGGGGTGGCGTCGTGGATTTCATTTAAAAAACCATAAGGGGTCAGCATCTTTCCGGCCCTGATCTTAAAATAGTCGGCGAAGGCGTATTGCCCGAAGGCGTATTCCGTCACGATCCTTCCATTGTTGAACCCGATGGCGCTTTGGTCGAGTCCGTGTTCCATGCCGATCATGGCCGCGACCAATAATTTTTCGTTTACCGGGGCGTCCAAAACCAGATTGAAATGGTGGGCGTCAAAAGACCCGTTTTTATAGTTATGCTGTCCGCTCCAGTTTCTGTCCGCCTTGGTGTACTCCATGTCCAGGTAACCGTGAAAATGGACGTTGCCGAATTCAAAGGCATCGACAGTTCCAGGGAACTGTAAAAACCAGGCCGTAAGCGCAATAAGCCTTGAAAAGAATTTAAACATCTTCATAACATTCTCCAGAAAACTAAAAAAGGTAGGTGTGAATTATATCACAAAGGTTTATCGCTTGAAACGGCTCGATGCGCACGGTAAATTTGTTCTACCATATCTCACACGCCATTAAGGGTGCAGGAGTTTTTTGTCATGCGCAGGTAATCGAAGACCAACCTGGCGCTACGGTGTAGTTGCCTCATCTTTTGCGCGACATTGGAGACACCTTTGGA
>JACRGO010000180.1 GCA_016212295.1 Nitrospinota bacterium
CAAGAAGACAGGGCGTTCATCCAAGAGATTTCTTGCAAATTCTCCTAAGCGAGGATACGGCCAAGGCCCAAGCCGCACTATACCAAAACTCAAGCTGAAGCCGTGATGCGCTCTAAAAAATTTGGGCTAAACTGTTACAGATTTTTTGCCACAACAAAAACATATTGCCCTTTTTGTCCTGTCTGCAACGCCTGAGAGGGGACAACCACCACATAGGACTGCACCTCAAGCGTCAAGGCCGCATTTACAAACTGGCCGGGCAGCAGCCGTTTTTCCTTGTTCTCAAAGGTCCCCTTCAGCTTGATGGTCCCGGTGGCCATGTCCACCATGTTATCCACGAAGGTGAGTTCCCCCTCCTCGGGGTCCGTTCCGTCCGAGGAAACAAAGGCGTTAATCTTGAGTTTTCCGGCGGCCATGTATTTCCTTATGTCAGCCAGGTTTTGCTCAGGCGCGGAGAAGGAGACGTATATAGGCTGAATCTGGTTTATTACCACCATGGGATCATCGGCGTTCGCCTTGATGAGGTTGCCCTGGTCCAGGAGAAGGTTGCCGGCGCGGCCGGTGATGGGCGAATAAATGTAGCAGTACTTCAATTGCAGGCGGGCATTTTCCACCTTGGCCTTGCTCGCGGCCACTGTGGCCTCAAGGGCCTCCGCCGCTGTGCGGACTTGTTCATATTGCTGCTGGGGGACGTATCCGTCCTTTACGAGTTCTGAAAACCTGCGCAGCTCGGCGCGGGCGTTTTCCAACTGCGCGATGTCCCTCGCGACCATTGCCTCGTCCTGTTTGAGGGAGGATTCATAAGGACGAGGGTCAATGGTGAAAAGGAGGTCCCCTCTTTTTACGTCCTGTCCCTCGGCGAAATGGACGCGGAACAGTTCTCCACCCACCTGCGATTTGATCCCAACGGTCGCGTATGCCTCGACATTTCCGATGGCCTTGAGTTGCAGGGGAACATTTTTCTTGGCCGCCATGGCGGCCGCTACAGGGACCGGCGGTTTTTTCGCGGGAGGCGCTTCATTGATTTTATCGGAACATGACGGCAAACATACCGCGGACATGGCAAGAGCAATAACTGTAAAAAAAACTTTTGATACTCCCCGCGTCCTGCTTCTTATATTCAACATTTCCTTTGCTTTTATTTATAGTTTTCTTAACATGCCGTTGCGAAATTTAAGCCCTAACCAAAAATATTTGGAATTTTTTTATGAGGAAGGCAGGAAGGCAGGAAAAACTTTCTAAATGAAAAATTAATCACGGGCAAACGAGGTTCAACCTCTTCAGCGCGGCGGATTCCTTTTGGTCCACCCATCCCTGGTAACGTTTGTCCCCCTTGGAGAAAATAACCAACATCCATGGGGGTTGATCCTTGCCTTTTACTATCCAAAGGACCTTCTCGCCATCCAGTTCCATTTCCTTGGTGCCAGTGTCTTTAATAAGAAGGAACTTTATTTTTTGTCCTGTTTCCAATAAAAGGGCAGAATTTGAAACCCCGATCTTATCCAGGGCGATTTCGCAGGAATATCCAGGGTTCGCAATAAAAAAGAAAAGCAGCGCGGCCAGCAAAGCAAAAAATTTAGTTCTCTTTCCTTGTGTCATTTTTTGTCTCCGTTTGTTTTTGGTAAAGAGGATTTAAGGGGCAGCTTGAAAATGAAGCTGAACTGCTCAACTCAAGAGATGTTCTTATTGGTCACTGGCAGGGAATCCATTTCCGGGTCCTTATGATAAAGGACGGCGTTGGCGCATAAGGCGGAGGCCGCTATCCAGGAGTCGCATGCGGAAAGCTTGCCGGGCTTGGCCTTTAATTCCGCCGCCTTGAGGAGGATTTCCTCGGAACAGGCGATTTCCTTGGCGTTAAAGTCATTTAAAAAGTCCAGAAGCTCCCGTCCCCAGGGTTTATTTTCCCTTTGTGAGAGGTAGAGGAGTTCGTACCTGCTCATGAAGGAATAAAAGATTTCAACTGCCCGGCTTTCCGCCAGTTCCAGCAGGGAGTAGACTTGCTCATACCCCTTTTCTTCCTTCAGGAAAGCGCGTAAGGCAGAGGTGTCAAGGCAATACCGTTCACTCATCCCTTTCCCTCTCTCTTTCCCGCTCCTTCACCAAATTATCCAGGGCGTTGCTTCCCTTCAGGATTCCGCACATTACTTGCAGCCTTTGCCTGGGAGTCAGATTTTTATCCATCGGCCCGCCATGTTCAAGGAACCTGGCCCGGACGGCTTCCACTTTTTTTTGTTCCTCGCGGGCTTCCTGGATGAATCTTTTTATTCCTGCTTTATATTTTTCGTTCTTTTCGATTTTTAACGATTTTTCGTAATACCCAATGGCCTCTTCGAACCTGCCCAATGCCGTGTGGATATGGCCCAGTTCATTATAGCACATGGTTTTTGATATTAAATCCTTATGAGGCAATTGCTCAATGATTCTCAGACATTCCTCGATCTTTTCTTCCGCCTTGTGGTAAAGCTTTCTTTCCCTATAGAAGGCCGCCCAAGAGGTCAAGGCTTTTTTGCGGTGATCCGGGTTGGGATTCAGGTCAAAACTTTCCTGGTAAGCCCTTTCCGTTTCTTCCCATCTATCCGGATATTCCGCAAGAAGGTCTCCCAAGGCTCTAAGAACCTGGGCCTGATGCCCTTTATCGCCAATCTCTTTTCCAATTTCAATTGCTTTTAAATAGTACCTTTCAACTGTTTCTATTTCTTTATGGTTTTTGGACAAAATCATGCCCGTTAAATGACTGGCGATGGCCACTCTTCGGTTTATCAGGCCAGAATCAGCTACAGGCCGCAGAAAGAAAAAGGCTTCCCTCTTCTTGTCCTGATGGTAGAGCCGCATTCCTTCATAATAGTAATAATTTTCCTTGTGATAGTCGTAAACAGCGTCCCATTTTTCGCACAACCTGAAAATGGAATAACTGGCTTGGTTCTTTGCTTCCTGACTTGGGAGATTGCCCTCAAGCCGGTCGAATTCCTCAAAACCTTTTTCACGGTCCACATTGGCCGTGTGGAATGCCTTGAGGAATTGAAAAGAAGGATTTTCCTCCCCTGTTATGGGGTCCTTTGATTCATTGCCGTAATACTTACTCAACGCCATGTCAATTTCTCTCAGAGTCCCGTTATGAGAATTTTTAATTTTCTCGAGAAAGAATTCCCGTGCGCCATCTGAAAATTCCCAGTCGCCTGTGCAGCGTTTGGATACAAAGGGAAGTGAGGTTACTTTTTCAAAGGCCCTTCCTGAATTTCCGTTCAAGCCCACAGGACCGGTGAGAATGGTCAGGGCCAAGGAGGCGTTGAATCGTAACGGCACCGCGCAGGCCATGACTCCCAGGCGGACCTTTTCCTCCATATCCCGCAATGCCTCTCCATAAATAAGCTCGTCCATGTCCTGGTCGAAGGCGCCGCTTTCCAATTGTTCCAGAATTTTCCTTGAGCTCATTGTTTTAACAACTCCACTATTTCGTAAACCTTTTCCGGCTTGCCGGACGTACTATTGTATAATTTTGCCGCCAGATTTTCCAGGTTATGGCCGGTGGGGATTTTGGGGGACTCCAGGACCTCCCTGATTATTTCCTTTGTAAAATGCTTCATTCCTATAAATTGAACATGGTTGAACATTTTCCGCAAGCCCGATTCTTCCGCCGCGGAGGACAAGAGGACCACCACCGCTTTTGTACTTTGAAGGGCCGTGGATTCAGACAACTCTTTCAAAAGATCGCCTTGGAGTTTCTGGTGCAAAATGTCTACATTCTCCACCACAATAACGGTCTTGGTTGAAGAGCCGGAATTCTTCAGAAATGAATCTGTTATTTTCAGCAAGAACTCCTGGGTGAAAGTGAAGGCTGATTCCGGCGTGAGAGATATGCTATGAAAGAAAATTTTGGGATGGGCGCGGGCCGCCTTTTCGAACCAACCGAAAAAAAGGTCCCTGTCATAAAGATCCACATTATAGTAATAAAATATCCCTCCCGGCGCGTCTGGCTCCAAAAGTTTTTGAAGCTGCGCCTTTTCCGCCTTCCGGTCGTACAAGTCCATCTCCGCGGTTTCACGTTCCAGGAGAGATATTTCATCCGGCGAAAACTCCTTCGGGTATTGAGCATCCGGCAGTACTGGGAAGTCAGTATCTCGCCTGATTTCCGGAGAAATAAAATAGCCCATTCTCCTTTGAAATATTTGCATGGTCAGGCTGAATTGTCCGGCCAGCTTATCAAAGACCCATTTTGTTAACCTTTTCCTGAAACCTTCTTCTTCATTCTCCAGGAACTGGAAACAAACCGATATGATTATTTGGCGGGCATTTGAATCGAAATTATAATCCACATCGTAAATTCTTTGGTGTTTCTTTTGGTGCAGATTGGACATTGGACTGTAGTTCTTATTTGGGGCCATGTTCCCCCGTTCTTTCAGGTCCAGTTCGTCCGCCGCCATGAGGAGGGCCGTGAGAAAGGCCCCGTCCACCTTCCGGCTGAATACGGAATGCGGGTGTTCCTGAAACCGGTCAACCACCTCCTGGAAATGCTTCCCTGAATGCCCTTTGCACACCAGGGCCACACAGTTCAGAAGGTTGTAGTCCTGAATTTCCCCGTGCCCGTCCCGAAACCCGCATTCCAGCTTCTTGAGGAATATGCTTTCATCCACCATTCCGTCCTTGAGAATAATCCTATAGGAATACTCAGCGTGGGTCTCCCGGAGGATATCAGCCTTCCCTTCAGCGTCCTTCATGTTCTGCATGCCGATGTCGTGCAGCCATGCCGAGGCAAGAAGGACCAGTATTTCAGAGTCGTTGAGATTGAATTTTTCCCAATGCCCAAGGATATCATTAAGAATAGCTATTATTTTTCCTGAATGCCTTGGACCGTGTTCCGTGAAATCATGCAGGAGGGGTTCCTTCCATATATGTTCGGCTTTTCCCCTTATGCGTGAATAAATCTCAAACAGGGGCTGGTTTTCTTTAAGTTTTGCTTCCAGATCGATCATGGGGAAAAGTTTAACTGAATGGCGCAAGGAAAGTAAAGCATGGAAAGACCACGCTTGAAGGCGGAACTATTGCGCTCTTCTACCCCCCAATCATCCCCATGACTTCCTTCACCAGCTTCTCGATCCCGTCGGCCGCCTCGGAGATATTCTTGGCCAGCATGTAGGCCGGGGTGGTGACGATCCTGTTTTCCCGGTCCACAACGAATTCCCTTACCTGGCAATCAACATGCCTTGCGCCCATTGAATTTATGGCCTTGGCGGTGTCCGGGTCGTAACCGATGGTGACCTGTGGTTTCACAGGCCCTCCCTTGCAGATGGCGGCCAGCAAGGCGGGGGAAATGCATATCGCGCCCACCGGTTTTTTCGCGGCCAGGGTTTCGGACACAAGCCGCTTAACTCCAGGGTCTATTTCGCAATCGCCCCCCTTCACCGCGAAGTCGCACAGATTTTTCGCTGCCCCGAAGCCGCCGGGCAGGATCAAGGCGTCTATGTCCTTTGCAGATACTTCTTTAATATTTTTGATGTTCCCCCTTGCGATCCTGGCGGACTCCACCAGCACGTTTCTCTTTTCTCCCTGCGCGATCTGTCCGGTAAGGTGGTTTATGACGTGCATCTGGTCCCTGTCCGGCGCCATGCAGAGGGCCTCTCCGCCATGTTTGCTTATTGCCCACAGGGTGATGACCGATTCATGTATCTCCGCGCCGTCGTACACGCCGCAGCCTGAAAGCACTACTCCTATTTTTTTCATAAGACTCCTCCTTAATAAATTCGCGAAACTATTAACGGTCTCAAAATAGTATTGATATAACCCACCCCGGCGCTCCGCGCCACCCCTCCAAGGAGGGGAATTTTTATGTGTATTCTATTTTGAGACGGTTAATATGTTCTTACAACGCCTTGCAAATAAGGCCCTTTAAATATTGTCCCTCCGGAAATTGAAGGCCGATGGGGTGGTCGGCTGACTGGCCCAGATAGCGGATTATTCGGGCGTCGCGTCCGGCGTCCAGCGCGGCGTCAGCCACGACCTTCTGAAACAAGGCAGGTCCCACATGGCCGGAGCAGGAAAAAGTGAAGAGGACGCCGCCTGGTTTCAGCAGCTTAAAGGCAAGGAGATTAATGTCCTTGTATCCCCTGCACGCGCCGTCCACCTGGCTCCCGGATTCCGCGAACTTGGGTGGATCGAGTATTATCAGACCGAAGGAGCGGCCGGAATCGCGGAATTTTCGAAGGATATTAAACGCGTCTCCGTCCAGGTTTTCGCACATGCCTGGCTCCATGCGGTTCAACTCCATATTCCTCAGCGCCAGTTCAAGCGCCTCGGATGAGGCGTCAATGTTCGTAAGGCTTCCGGCCCCGCCCTTTAAGGCCATGAGTCCGAACCCGCCGCTATACGAGAAGCAGTTAAGGACATCAGCCCCTTCGGAAAACTCCGGGACCATGGCCCGGTTTTCCCGCTGGTCCAGATAAAATCCTGTCTTATGCCCGCGCCGGACATCCACCAGGAGCCCAATAGGGCCTTCATTGATTTCCACAAGATCCGGCGGCTCTTGTCCGGCGATAAGTCCAACTGCCTGCGCCAGCCCTTCCTTCTCGCGCGAGGATGAGTCGGAACGCTCGTAAATTCCGGTTGACGGCGCAAGCCCTTCCAGGCTCTTAACTATTTCCTTTTTCCAATATTCAGTTCCGGCGGACAGGAACTGGCAGACCAGGAAATCCGCGTACCGGTCCACTATCAATCCAGGCAGGCCGTCTGATTCCGCGTTCACGAGCCGAAGCGCGGCGGTCGGCTTCTTGAAATCCATGTAGTCCCTGGCCTTGATGGACCTTTCTATCCTATTGCTAAAGAAAGAGGGTCCGGCTTCCTCATCCTTGTTGAAGGTCCAGACCCGGACCCGGATTTGGGAGACAGGGGAATACGCGCCGGAAGCCAGCCATTTGCCGTCAGGTCCAAGGACGTCAACGGTCTCCCCGCTGCCGGGATTTCCCTTGACGTCCTTGACCGCGCCGGAAAAAATCCATGGATGGCGTCTGCGAATAGACCCATCCCGGTTGGGTTTTATAATAACGGAAGACATGAAACGCAATAGAGAAGTAGTTTACAGGGGACAGTTGTCAGGGGGCAGTTATCTGAAAGTATATGATCCTGCACCCTGCTACCTGACAACTGCCCACTTGAATAATCACAAAAAATCTTTTAGCTTGAAAACAAACCCTGGGCCGGCCTCTCTCCACTTTTTCTCCAGTCGGAGTGAAAAAATACATGAGATCCTTGTCTTTCCCGCACAGGAAGAGGCGATGAAACCATCCCGCACCTCTTTATCCTGGACCACCGAAGGGGCGTTCAATCCCCTAAGTATCGCGGCGGTCAGAGGGTCGGCCCGGACCTCCTCAACTGCCCCAAGCTCCTCTTTCACCTTTCCGTATTCCCTTTCAATGAATGCTGCGTAGGCGGTGGACTTCATGAAATCCTGAAACAAGGAGGCGCATTCCGTAAAGACCTCTGACAGCGTCTTATTCTGCGCGAGGGTGGCCCTTTTGCGCTCGAGCATTTTTTCCCCTGCCAGCCGAAGGGATTCCCGCCGTAACGCGCATTCCTTCTCCTCCTTGCTGATCCGGGCCTCAAGGGCTTCCAATTGTTCCCGGGCCGAGGACAGAACGCCACGCGCCTCCACTTCGGCCTCTTCCAGGATGGTTTTCTCCCTTAGTTCCGCCTCTTTTTTCAGGGCGGAGAGGAGTTTTTCAACGCTCATTTAATTATCAAGTAGGCGATGACAAAGCCCAGGATCACTATGGTTTCAGGGATGGCCACGAGAACAATCATCGGGCCCAGCAGTTCCTTTTTTTCCACTATGGCCCCCACTGCCGCGGAACCGATCTTCCCCTGCGCCCAGGCCGTGGCAAAGGCCGTTAGTCCTATGGCCAAAGCGGCCGCCAGTGTTTTTAAGTCCATTTCCATGTTGTCTCCTCCATAAAATAATTTTTATTATACGCCAACTTGTTTTTCAATTATACTTCCAAAAACTTCATGGTGGAGCGCTCGTTGCTGAATTTAAATATTTTGGCCATGGGCATTTACAAACAAATCATCCTTGTCCCAATTCAGTGGATTATTAACAATGTATTCCCGGATGCGATTCAAATCATTTTCATTTCGTATGATGCGTTCGTAATAATTGCGTTGCCAAACGGATTTTTCAAATGGCGGAAATTTTCCGGATTTTACATTGCGGATGTATTCATTGGTTGTTAATGATTTAAATGCGCCGACGATATCACCAATCGTAGGGGCGGGTCTTGTGCCCGCCCTTACGGTTGTGCCCGCCCTTGTATAATTTTGGTCATACATGGGATTTTTTGAATCCACGGAATTTTGGGCATCCACAAGGGATGCCCCTACGATTATGATCCCATGAAAATGATTTGGCATTACCGCATATTTATCGATTTCAATATTTACGAATTTGTTTTTCAATTCATTCCACAAATGATCAACCATTTTCCCGGCGTCATTTAAACACATTGCCCCATCCACAATTTTTCCAAACAGAGATTCCCGGTTTTGCGCGCAAATGGTGATGAAATACGCCCCCGGCAGGGAATAATCCGCCCCTTTTAACCGGATGGAACGGCGGTGATGTTTTGCGGTATCGAATTTCATTCCTTTATTTTAAAGGCGAAAAAGGTATTCCCCTGGGGGAATAAAACTGGGAAAAGAATTCCACGTAATGGAGCCTTATGGCCTGGATGGCCGGGCTGAGCACCCCGATGGCGAAATTAAGGGCGTGCATCAGGACCAGCGCCGGTATTGCAAATCCTATCCAAAGCCCTGATCCAAGAAGATCATCCGCCAAGTCCGCCATGATGATTGAGGCGAGTCCCAGCGCCATTAAACGGGAGTATGAAAGTATGTTTGAAAAGAGTTTAGGCGCCTCTGTCACCACTTCCATGAATTTGCCCGCGAAGAGTTTCACGATGAAGGCCGCAACCGGGACGGCCACGCTCCATCCCGCCCCCGCTCCGGACCACGAGCCAAGGACTATCCATGGAAGGGACGCGAGAAGAACCACATCGCAGAGTTTTTCCACCGCCTTTCCAGCGAAGCCGAGCCTCCAACCGTTCCAGGCCCCCAATCCTGAGCCAAGCATGACGTGTCCCCACCCGACCAGGATAACAATATAGAGCATGTGGACCGTTTCCTCCTTCCTGTCCCACAAGGGAGGCGGAAGGCCCAATTGACCCCACAGCTTTCCGAAAAATTCGCCGTAGACGACGCCGAATATGCCGCTCATAACCGCGCATGGCATGATGATGGCGGCGGCGTCCTGGAGAACAGAGTCATGGGGTCTTGAGCGCTTCAGCAGGTATCCTATGCCCGCGAGGAGCGCGGCGTATCCTAGGTCCCCAAGAATTAGACCGAAGAAGAGCGGGACAGTAAAGGCCATGACCGGAGTGGGGTCAATGGTGCCGTATTGGGGAAGTGAATAGACGCGCAGGAGCCTCTCGAACGGCCTGGCCCACGGGACGTTCCTAAGCTCCACCGGCGTATCCTCATATTCCTCCCTGGAAGGAGGAAGGATGTACATCAGCACGGCCCCGCTGAATTCCTCTTCCAGGAACTTTTGGAGTCCAGCGCATTCCTTTTCAGGGACCCAGCCCGTGATCCAAAAGGCGCTGCTGGAATGAGCGAGGAAGTGCCGGGTCCGGAGTGGCGCAATCGCCAGGCCCAGACCCTCAAACGCCGTTAAAAGCAGATCACGCCGTTCTTTGGACAAGCTGGTTAGCCTCTCGCATTCCTTTTCCAACTCCGCGTGAAATTCGTTTTCGCTCTCGAAGAGGCATTTCAGGGTGGAGGCAAAGGTATCGCGGCTGTACTGCTTGGGCAAATGCACCGGGCGCGCCTTTTTCCCTACTGCCTGGCGCATTATCTTCTCGCGCATGGAGGCGGGATAGACCACCAGGGCCGCGCCTCCCGCCTCCCCTTGGGAACTCCGGAAAATGGAAAAGGCCCCTCCTGTGATCTGTTCCAAGTCTTCTTCAAGGTCCTGGTACGCGTTCTCGAACTCCTTTGGAAAGGCCACTCCTATGAGCTCAACGTTGGCGGATGAGACAACCATTTCTATGAGCGGCAGGAACTCCTCGTACATCTTGCGGTATTGGAGGATCTCGTCAATTTGCTTCTGCAGGCGGTCGATATGCCTGGAGACATCCATGATCTCGCCCGCGCTGGAATATAGGACCTGGAAGGCCTCGTCCGAAAGCCAGTCATTGCCGGGGACAGGCCACGGACATGATTCAGGCGGGCCGCCATCTGTCCTTGGCAGCGCCGCCAGCGCTGCCTGAATATCAGCCAGCAGTGATTCAGAGCGCCGGAATTTTTCCGCGGCTTCCTCGGAAAAAACCCCGATGTCCATGCCGGTATCCTTAAGGGCCGGGTCCGTGGAGGGAGAGGTCACGTGAAAACAGCCAAAGCGGTATAGGCCCTTTATCAACTTGCCTGCCGCTCCCTTGGAACCGGCTATCCTGAAGCGTTTCATGGGGATGAGCATTGCTTCACTGCCTTTCAAGAACCAAAAAAAGAAATAGAACGCGGATGACGCTGATGAAACGGATCTACGCGAATTTTAAAAATAATTTTTTAATCCGTGCAAATCCGCTTCATCCGTGTCATCAGTGTCATCAGTGTTCCATTCAGATTTTAAATATCCTGAATTTATTTTATCAAAAGCTCAAAAAATTCCTTGGCGATTTCACGGACCGCGGCCTGGGAAGAGGCCGGAAGCGGCAGTTCCACGCCGTTCCCCCCTTCCGGGAAAAACGCCTCGTTCCGGCACGCTGACTGGCGGACCTCCGCAAGCCTTGCCTCTTTTTCCCGGATAAGGGCATTGGCCTTATTCATGGCTTCCGCTATGATATCCCTTGCCTTCCTTTTGGCCAAGTCGAGGCGCTCTTGAATTTCTTCCTCGATTTTCCTTATTTCCAGCAGGGCCTGTTTTTCCTCGTCGATTTTTTCCATGGATTCTTACACGTTCATTTTAAGAGGCAGAATTGGTTTTATAAATCCAAGGACTCGTCCAATTCAATATTCTTGAATTCAAGGAAATCCTTCATCTCTTCTTGCTCCTTCTCCGAGACTTCCCTGCCTTCAAGCCTTGCCCGTATCTTTGTCTTGTGAAGCGCTATGCGGGTGATACGCTCAATATTATAAACATTTTCATCAAGATTTTCCTTGGCTTTTTTCTCGTTTTGAATAAAGCGGGAAATTCCCTCCACCAGACTTTTTGAAACGCCCTCAAACCGGATTCCGCATTTATAGGGAAATTCCTGGTCCTTGAGGTCGGTCAACTGCATGACAACCGCCTTGGTGTCCATGGGGCTTACATCCGGGAACTCAATTTCAACCTTTATACTTGTCTCCGGCTCAAGCTTGTTGTTGGCGGTCAAAAAGGACAACCCGTCCACGGAAATATCCGACGCCACGGCGACCTCCGTGCCAAGGATTTTCGTTGTAACGGGAAATTCCAGCTTCACGAAAACCGGCGGATCATCCGGGGTCAGGAAAAATCGTTCAGCGGTCCGGAATTGATGGCGAAGCACCTCCGCTGGATAAGCAATTGTCACGGTTGAAAATCTCTCCTCCCCCATTGCCAGGAATCTTGATTGAAAAGTATAGGGATCGCCCCCAAGGTGGAAACTGATTTCAAGGAATTCGGAAGTTTCCAAGGCGCGCCTGCCGTGCTCTTCCGGCATTACAGTATCTATTACCAGGGCAGGCAGGCCTTCAAAATTATCCTTCCTGATGATTCTATCGGAATAAAATTTCTGCACCCGGATATCGATGGCGATTTCCAGGGAGCTTCCTTCCCTTATAGCTTCCTGCATGATCGAAGCGATCTTTTCGGAGGTCTTGAATTTCAAGGGAGGAATGGCGTTCTTTGATTTCGCTATTTTCCTGGCCGTTTCGATGATTCCCATTACTTATTCAACTCCGGTATGGTCCCCACGCTTTCCTCAATGGTTTGGCGCACTGTCTTAAGCAGGGAGTAGTACTGGTGGCCCTTAGGGGCGAAGATCCTCGCATGCTCCGGCAGTTCAGCCTTGTCGCTGAGTCCCAATTCCCCGATGCAGCGGCATAAAGCGTTCATTCCCGCTTCTGGATTGGAATGGTTTTCGTAAAACATCTCCCCCCAAGAGGTCAGGTAAAACAACGCCACGGATTCGACGTCCCATTTGCCTCTGTCGCTGAAAAAGTTTATAACCGCGAAAATGTATTTTTTCCTGGCCTCTGACACAAGGTCCTCGTTCTTCAGAGTGGCTATTTTAAAGCCCGGGAAAAATTCGTGTATTTCCCTGATCAGCCTCTGGATGTCCGCAAGGACCACATTGGTGGGGTTAGGCGTGAGGTAGAGTCTTGTTTTCAGGTCGCAGATTTTATTGAAAACCATCCATACAATAATGAAAACGAGATCATAATTCACCACCAACAGCTTGTTTCCAACATCCTTTTTTTCGATGTCGATTCGCGCTAGCTGGTCCCGGTAAAGGTTCCAAACGGTTTTACGCGCCTTGTCCAGTGAGGCATGAAACGTCAGGTCGTCCTGAAGAAGCCCATCTTCAAACGCCTTGCGAAGATTAACCAGCTTATTCGGCTTATTTGAATAAAAGGCAAAGAGTTTTCGTCCGAGAATGGTCAGATCGGTCTGCGTTATTATATGCCCGCCGAACGATTCCTCCTTCAGCCGGTCGGCCAGGCTCTGATAAGTTTTAATCATGTAGCCATGCACATCGGCCCCAAGACGCAAGACCTTTTTCACGTCCCATTCCTTGTAGGAATTGAGGTCGCTTAATTTCTCCTGGTCCCAGCCCCAGTTTTTAACGTAATCAAGCACGGCCTTCTCCTTGAAGCCCATTTCCTCCTTATCGGGCATATCAAGACTCGCCTTCACGCCGGTTTTTACATAAAAGCATTTGCACAAGAGGTCGAGCACTTTTTTGTTCCCCACGCCCTGGTAATATTTAAGAATGTGGCCAAACATCATCATGTAGGGATCAAGGGAAAGATTTTTCCCGCCGGACCCAAGTATCCCTTTTTTCATTTCCGTGCATAGCAGGGCCGGTTTGCCCTTGGCGCGAATGTATCCCTCCAGCATTCCCATCTTCAGGACGGATTTGAAGGGAGAATCCATTGCCTTGTTCATTTGCCAGAGGGCGGCGCCGAAGAATTCCTCATAGGAGATTTCATAAAGGTTTCCAAGGTTGACGAAATTATCCTCGCCCAGGCCCTCACTGGCCGGGACTAAATTTTTTAATTCCTCGTACTCTTTATCGTCGATCCCCGGCGGCATGATCCACCAAACCGGTATCTTACCCATTACAAGGATCATTGTCCTGTAGAACTCCTCCTTAAGGAGCTTGGCCTGGGACGAGCCCGCGCTCTCCTTGCCGGCCTCTCCGAAAATATTGTCCCTGACCTTTTTAATATCAGTTGGAAAAAAATGCGTTTCCACCTCATGCTCTTTCTCCGCCCATTCCTCTATCAGGGCCAATTTTTTTTCAAACCGGTCCATCCAGCAGGGTTTGAAATGCTCCTCGTGGACGCAGACCCAGAAGTCGAAATCAGAGCTTTTTGTCTGGGCGATGCTTCCAATACTCCCCATAAGAAGGAGCGAGCGGATGAAGTTATGCCTGGGCGTGAAGGCTTGCGGGTTGTCAATGACTTTTTTGGCATTGGGGAAGAGGACAATGAGGGCATTGTACGCCTCCGGGGCCAATTCAAACAGCTTTATGCCGGACGGGGTGGCGGGATTATCCACGTAACCTGGAAAATCCGGGTGGTTGACATGAAGCAGAAAGGGCAGGACGCGAAAGACCAGGGCGGTCCTCCTGGGCATGAATTCAAAGGCCCTTTGCAGCCGGTATTGATTATACTTAAGGAATATTTCCTTGTTCCTTGCAAGGGTCTCAAGGGCGTCCTCCTTAAGCTGGGCCGAAGTGAATAGCGCTTTTTTCAATAACTGAAATTTTGCCATGCCGCGTTCCAGGAAACGGTTGAAAAACTTGCGCCTGTCCGCGTGCGACGCACAGGCAGACGGAAAGCGCAAATTTTTGAACGTAATAATATAATGGCCTTTATTTTACCAGAAAAATCATCAAATTGTCCCAACCATTGCGTCTGAATTTATTTTAAGGATATTTCTGTGATAGATTGTATGTTTTGATTGCGGACATGCGCGCTCCAGGAAACGATTGAAAAATTTGCGAGGAAAACACAAATTTCTGGACGTAATAATATAAACCCATGAACGAAAAATCACCGCTTGAGGAAACGGACCTCTCCTATATCATCGATTCCTGCCTGATGCTGGCGCTGGAATACGATATCCCAAAGCTCCTGGAAAAAATCCTCCATATTGCCCGCAAAATGACATGCAGCGACGCAGGCTCCATATACGTTGTGGAAAGGAGCCATGAAGAGGAAAAGGGGGAGAAGAGACAGCTTAGATTCAAGGCCGCGCAAAACGACACTGTGCATGCAGATTGGCAGGAATTTGTCTTCGATATAGACAAACGGACCATAGCCGGATACGTGGCTTCCACAGGGGAAATCGTCACCATAGATGACGTTTATAGCATCCCAAAGGACTTTCCCTTCTCCTTCGGCAAGGGGGTGGACGAGAAGACCGGTTATCGAACTTCGTCCATGCTGGCCTTTCCCATGAAGAATTTCAGACAGGAAGTCATCGGGGTGGTCCAACTCATCAACAGAAAAGAGCGCTTTGACAAAAAACTTGAAAAAGAAAAAATAACAGGCAATGTCCTTCCCTATGACCAGAATTACAGGAGGCTTGCGTCTTTCATGGTCGCCCAAGCCGGGTCGGCGTTGGAAAACGCCAGCCTGGTGGACTCAATAAAGGAGTCATATAGGGCCCAGGAGCGGCTGCAAAAGGAAAAGATAGTGGCCTTTTACGACATCGCCGCTGGTTTATCGGATACATTGATCAACAAGCTTTCCGGGATACTCATGAGCCTGCAATATTTGCAGGAAGGGCTTCGCGGCCTTGGAAAGGAGGGCGAGGAATTCACGTCCATGAACCATGACGCGATACTTGAAGCGCAATGGGTGATAAAGATGGTCAAACGGTTCCAGGAAACCACGGACCTGGCCCTTATGTCCACCACTGATGACCTCGACCTCCACTCCGTGCTCAAGGAGATTGAACTGGAGTACAAAGGCAAAAAGCCAGCCTTTCAATTGTTCGATGGAACGCCGATAGTGAGCTGCAATCCCCAGATAGGAGAATGTTTCAAGGGGATCATTGAAAACGCATTGGAATCCAGAATGGACGGCCAGGCCGACGTGTCCGTGCGCACTAGGCCGGGTCCTTCCAGCAAAACCGTTTTAATTGAAATCACCGACAACGGAAAGGGAATGAGCCAGGACCAGGCCCAAAGGGCCTTTACCCCTTTCTACACCAGCAAGGGGACCACAAGGTCCGGGCTGGGCTTATGGTATTGTTACCAGTTGGTTAACGGATCAGGCGGAAACATCTCCATCAAAAGCCGTCCCGGGGCCGGGACAACGGTAACTATCTCCCTGCCTGCTTCCAAGACGAAGGAGGCGGGACCTGGCGGTTAGGTTATGAAATACGATCCCGGAAGACATCATCGCCGTTCCATACGGTTAAAAGGGGCGGATTATTCCATCGCATTCGCGAATATATTTTGAATAATCCGTTAAATTGGAAAAATGATGATTTATTCATAAATTGCCCGTAATTTTATTTGCCTTCCCCATTTTTTCCCGCCTCCCTGGCCCGTTCGGAATAGGCCCGGCCCAGCAACTCGTAGGCCCGCGACATCACCTTCCTCCAATCCTTTCCAAGCTCAGGATCGCTCGTGAAGGAAGGATTTTCCCGCTCATAAACGCTGTCCAGGCGGACCACGTCCTCCAGTTCCTCCACCGCCTCCTTGTAATTTTTCACGCCTATTCGCGCTTCGGCCTCCATGAAATGGGCCTCGCTCGCTTGCCCGGCAAGCGTTGCCGCCAGGGCCATATTGGCCCTTTGGTGGGACGAAAGAAGCGCCTGGTATTTCGCGGCAATCTCCTTTTCCCTGTCATATAGATTATTCTTTTCACCAGGATCGCTTTTGAGGTCATACAGCGAGCGCTCGATTCCAGACGCCTTTCTCTCCTCAATGAGTTTCCACTCCCGCGAACGGACGGCATGGATTCTGTCCAATACCCTTTCCCCTGGACACTGCCAGCCGCAATAGCTTGTTTCCACGAATGCCAGGGAAAAATCCTCCTTGTCCCTGTTTTCTCCCTTCATCAAAGGGAGAAGTGATTTTCCCTGGGCCGTGAATTCGGGCCTCATGCCAAGAAGGTCGAATAAGGTAGGCATGATATTGACGTGCTGGACTATTCCAGGAATGGGACGGCCAAATGACATGCCGGGAATTCTGATCAAAAGGGGGACGCGGAGGACCTCATCAAAGGCGGTTGCCGACTCCGAGGTGGAGGCATGGCCGACAAAGCCATGCTCCAGCAGCTCTTCCCCATGATCGGCTGTCAGGACGATGATAGTCTTTTCCACCAAGCCCGTGTCCCTTAGAAAAAGGAAAAGTTTTTCCAACCTGGCGTCCTGATACAACACTGCTCCATCATAGGAATCCCGTATGAAATCCGCGTCTTTCCCGTCGAACTCCACTGACCCCTTGGGGATTTTTTCCAAGGTCCGTATAAGTTCCGCCTTTTGCGGGGAGATGGAATAAGGGCCTTTCAGGAACACGTCCTTGAAGGCGTCAGGCGGGGAGTAAGGCAAATGCGGCTCCCTGAAGTGCTGCCACGCGAAAAATTTTTCTCCCTTGTGTTTTTCCAGTATTTCAATGAGATTTCCCTTTTTGGTTTCCTCGTCCCATCCCTGATTGGAATAGTTATCAAAGGTCATATAGCCAAGCGTGTAATATCCGCTCTCTCTGAGTTGCTTGAGGGGCGTATAAAAATATTTGTCGAGCAGCTTGCCGCGAACGTCCATTGCGTGGACCGCCGGGTAAAGTCCAGTGAGCATGGAAAGGATTGAGGGACTTGTCCATGGGGCCTGGGCAACGGCCTCCTGAAACACAGCCGCCCCCTGGAAGAACCGGTCGATGTTGGGGGTAGTGTTCCGGCGGTACCCGTAAAGGCCCATGTGGTCCGGCCTTAGGCAGTCAACGGTAATGAGCAGAACGTTATAACCCTTGAGCGCCGGCGGACTTTGCCCCAGGGACCGGCCCGGAGAAAAAATCAGGCCGAGAAACAATATTACCAATAAATGTCTATAGGTCATTGGTTTATTAGTAACCGTTCACGGTTTCAGGTTCAGGGTTCCGGATTGCCGTGATTCACGCCCTTTTTCAACCTTGAACCCTGAACCCGTGAACGGCTATGTTTATTAAAGGCGTCTACCACTTAAAAATGGAACTCCATATACCATTAAGTTTATAATTATAGCCTAATGGCTATGGAAGCAAAAACATGGTTTGAAATTGAATGCATTGTTCCCCCGGCGTCCGAGGAGGCTCTATCCGGAATTCTCATGGACCTTGGCGCAACCGGCACGTGGTCGGAAATAAACAAGGCAAGTGGCTCCATCATAATGCGCGCCTATTTTGAAACCGGCCTGGCCCCTGAAAACCTTCTTTCCATGCTGGATGCGGCCCTCAAAAAATCGCCTTCCCTCTTCTCTAAATCCAAGGTTTTCCTGAAACGGATATGGGAAGAGGACTGGCTGGCGGAATGGAAAAAACACCACGGACCGCTCAGGATCGGGAAATCCCTGCATATACTCCCGGAATGGCGGGAAGAGGTCCCGGCCATAGGCACTGTCATTCGAATCGATCCGGGGATGGCCTTCGGGACCGGGAGCCATGCCACGACAAAGCTCTGCCTTGCCGCCTTGGAGGAAATCATTTCAGAATATGAAGACCCTTCCCGCCTTTCCCTGTTGGATATGGGGTGCGGCTCCGGCATCATCGCCATAGCCGGACTCAAGCTGGGCATCGGGGAAGCCGTGGGAGTGGACAATGATCCGGTTGCCTTGGAAAACGCCGTAAGAAACGCGGGGTTAAATTGCGTCCGGCCCGATTTCCTCTCCACCATTCCAGCAGGGAGAAAATTCGACATAATAATTTCAAACATCATCGCTGAAACCCATATTCAATTAAAAGAAAAAATCATGGCTTCCATGCGGGAAAACGGCAGGCTGGTCCTGTCCGGGATACTCCGCGAAAAAGCGGAAATGGTTTACAGGTCCTACGGGGAATCCGGGCTGGCCCTGAAACGGGAAGCAAATGAAGGGGAATGGAGCTGCCTTTGGTTTAGCGGTAGTAGCGGCTGAGGTTAATTTTAGATTTGAGATTTGAAATTTGAAATTTGAAATTTGGGATTTGGGATTTTAACATGGATAGACAGAATGTTTTGTCTTTATATTTTTCCAATTTCCAATTTCCAATCTGAAATTTGAAATTTGAAATCTGAAATCTGAAATTCCTTTTGTCGGCTATCCTATATATCTCCTGACTCTCGGCATGAAATCCTCCATGGCAATGGGTTTATTGACAAAATCATTTGCCCCTGCCTGGAACACCCTTTCCCTGGTTTTTTCTTCCATGTCGGTGGTGAGAACAATTACCGGTATGTCCTTCAAGGACAAGGTGTTGCGGATCTTTTCCACCAGGCAAAATCCGTCCATTCCCGGCATATTGATATCCGTAATGACGAGATGAATCAGAGAGACGGCCAGTTTTTCCAGGGCGTCCTTGCCGTTTTCCGCCTCAAGGATTTCCGGATCGGCCTTTTTTAAAAATTTCCGCACCATCAAACGAATTCCCTCGTCATCGTCCACTATCAAAACAACCGGGCGGACAAAGGGGAGCCTGGCGTAAAACACGCTCCCCTTGCCCGGTTCCGATTCAAGTTCCAAGGTCCCTCCAAGGGCCTCCATTATGTCGCGGCTTAATGGAAGGCCAAGCCCTGTCCCCTTTTCCCCTGCCGTGCCGGTGGTAGTGGTCACTTCCTCATAACGGAAAATGGCGGCATGGCGGGATTCGGCAATGCCTATGCCGGTGTCCTTCACGGCTATGGTGGATTTTTCTCCTGGAGGAATGTACAAAGTGATATTATCGCCTTCCCTGCAGAATTTTACCGCGTTGTTTATTAAATTCCATATTACCCGGTCGAGGAGGTCCGGGTCGGCGTAAAGCCTTGTGCCTGGAGGAATTTCCGAGGCCAGAACGATCTTTTTTCTCTCCGCCAGGGGCTTAAGCTCCATTAACGCGGACAAGACATGAAAATGGCCGTCGATAAAACCCGGATGCGGCCTGATTTTCCCTGTTTTGAACCGGCTCACGTCCAAAAGCCCCTGAACCAGGTCCACAAGCGCTTTTCCCTGGTTCACGGCGCGTTCAAACATAATTCTATGTTTTTCATGGAGAGGCGGGTCCGTTTCCTCCATGATAAGCTTCATAAAACCAAGGATCGCGGAAAACGGAGAACGAAGGTCATGGGCCACAAGGGAAACGAATTTGTCCTTGAGTTGATTCGCCTCTTCCGCTTCTTTCCTCGCCTTGTCAGCCTTCTCTTTAGCGCTGAGCAGTTCCCTTTCCGTTTTTTTTTTATAAAGGCCCAATTCTATGGCGGTGTGAAGCTCCTTTTCCTGAAACGGTTTGACCAGATAGCCGAAGGGTTTAGCTGCTTTTGCCCTCTCCAGCAGCCCGTCATCCATGAAGGCGCTTAAAAATATCACCGGGACGTCAAACCGGGTTTGAATTCTGGACCCCGCCTCTATGCCGTCCATGCCGCCCTGCAAAAAAATATCCATCAGGGCCAAATCCGGCTCCTGCTCCTCGGCCTTTATTAAAGCCTCTTCCCCTGAATCCGCGATGGCGCAAACCGTGTATCCAAAATTTTCAAGGGTCTTTTGAAGTTGAAGGGCAATGACGCTTTCATCTTCCACTATGAGAATTTTTACCTTGTCATTTGTCATTTGTCATTAGGTCATTGGTCTGGAGAAAAGAGTCATTAAGTCATTGGTCATTAGGGTGTCTTCCTGCTTATCAATGACCAATGACTCAATGACCAATGACTCAATTCCCGAATGTTCCAATATATCTCCCGATGCGCGGGACCAGGTCTTCCCTGGTAATGGGTTTGTTGACAAAATCGTCCGCCCCAAGCCGGAATATCCTTTCCCTTGTTCTTTCACCCCTGTCAGCGGTCAGGACTATGACCGGGATATCCTGTATACATGGGTTGTTTTTTATATTCTCCAACAATTCAAATCCATCCAACTCAGGCATTTTGATATCGGCAAGGACAAGGTGGACTTTGTTCCCGGCCAGTTCGTTAAGCGCTTCTCTCCCATTTCCGGCCTCCAGGATATACACGTCCATCTCTCCAAGCAATTTTTTCAGCAATAGACGGGTCCCGGCGTCATCGTCCGCGATCAAGATAACTGGCCGGACTAACGGGAGCCGGGCGTAAAACACGCTCCCCTTGCCGGGCGTGGATTCAAATTCCAAGGCCCCCCCGTGGGCAAGCATGATGTCGCGGCTCAGCGGGAGTCCGAAACCTGTGCCCCTTTCTCCTGCCGTGCCAGTGGTGGAGGTATGTTCCTCGTATTTGAACAATGCGGCATGACGGTCTTTTTCAATCCCTGCGCCGGTGTCCTTCACGGCTACGGTGGAGGGGGCTCCATGCGGAACAAACAGGGTTACCCTGTCTCCCTTCTTGCAGAATTTAACGGCGTTGAAAACAAGATTTTTTATCACCTGGCAAAAAAGATCATAATCAGCGTGAATTCTTGTCCGCGCCGGAATTTCACAAACCAGTTCAATCCCCTTTTTTTCCGCTTCATATCTTAAGGTTTCCAGTATCTGAGTTATTAAAAAATGGGCGTCATGAAATTTCAGCCTGGGCCTGATCTTGCCCGATTTGATCCTGCTGACATCCAGCAATTCCTGGATCATTTCAACAAGATGTTCTCCCTGAAAAACAACCCGCTCAATTATCTCCCGGTGGTCCTCGCAAAGTGCATGATCTTTGTCATCCCTCAGCAATTTCAAGTAGCCTAAAATGTTGCCTAAAGGGGAACGGAGGTCATGGGCCACCAGGGAAACGAATTTATCCTTTAGTTCAGTCGCCTCTTCCGCTTCCTTTTTGGCCCGCCGCAGTTCCTTTTCCATTTCATGCTTGTGCAAGGCCATTTCAATGGTGGAATGCAGGGTCCTTTCATCGAACGGTTTGACTATATATCCGAAAGGCCCGGCGGCCTTAGCGCGCTCAAGCATTTTTTCATCGTCATAGGCAGTGAGAAAAACCACCGGGACGTCGAACCTTGCGCGCATTTCCTCCGCCATTTCTATCCCGTCCATTTTTCCCTTCAACATGATATCCATGAGCGCCAGATCAGGGACTTGCTCCTTCACCTTTTGAAGGGCCCCTTCACCGCTGTCCGCCACGGCTGAAACGGAATATCCGAGTCTTTCAATGGATTTGCTCAGGCCCAGGGCGGTGACGCTTTCATCTTCCACGATCAGAATTTTGGTCATTGGTCAGGAAAAAAGAGTCAGTGGTCATTGTGTCAGTGGTCATTAGTCATTGGGACGTTTTTTTGTGGGCCGATTGAACGGATATAGTTGTTCAGCTTCTTATGCAAAATCTCCAGAGACTCATTAAGAGAGTCATATTCCTCTTGGGAAATCATGTTCCTGTTCTTTGATTTTTCAAGCCAGGTTTTTGTTTCCATCAAAGAGCCTCTTGCATAATAACAAAAGTGTTTATTTTCTTGGTAATGAAATCTTCCATACCCTTCGGAAATATTTGCCGCGATGGAATCAGCTGACCGGACCAATTGATCTCCCACGGTTTTTTTAAAAAAGTAATCCCATTGGGCTGCTATTTCCCATATTTTTTCTCCGATTGACATGGCAAGATTGTATACTTCCAATCCCTCCAGCTTCATCCCTTCTCTCCCACTGACCAATGACTATTGACCCAATGACCAATGACCAATGACCTAATGACCCAATGACCCAATGACCAATGACTCTTTATTCTTGACTCTTCACCCCGAATCTTATCCTCCACTCCGTCCCGCCTTCCCTGTTCAAGTCAATATTGGCGTGGATCTGTCCCGCCAGGGAGTTCACAAGATTAAGGCCCAATGATTTGGAGGTCCTCCAATCCAGGCCGTCAGGTATGCCCACGCCGTTGTCGCGAACGATCAGTTCAATTGTCAATTTTTCTATCTTCTTCATTTCTATCACAAGCTCTCCTTTCCTGTCGCCGGGAAAGGCGTGCTTCATGGCATTGGTGATCAGTTCATTGACTATCAAGCCGCACGGAATGGCGGTATCAATTGGCATGGCGACGCCTTCCGCGTTCACGGCCAGGCTGATCCTTGCCGCGTTGGCTTTAAAGGAGTGAAAAATATCGACGGCAAGACTCTTAATGTAATCGCCGAAATCAATATGGGCCAGGTCTTCGGTGCGGTACAACCTTTCGTGGACCTTGGTCATGGATTTTATGCGGTTTTCGCAGTCCTTGAAAATCGCCTTCAATGCCGGGTCTTCTATACTATAGGACTGAAGTTTTAAAAGGCTTGAAATTATCTGCATGTTGTTCTTGACACGGTGGTGGACCTCCCGGATGAGCGCCTCTTTTTCCTGGAGGGACTTGTCCAGTTCCTTCCTCTGCCTGTCCAGATCGGACATGATGTTCAGGCTGGCGTTTTGAGTGGCCTCAAGGTCCTTATTGGTTTTTTTAAGCTTTGCATATGATTGCCACCGTTCCTCCTCGTTCTCCAGCGCCTTGGCAAGCATTCCCATGATCATGCCCTCGTTTGCGCCAAGCTGGGCGTCTTCCTGAAAGACCGCGCAAAGAGAGCCGACCGTTTGTTCTCCGCAATTTACGGCATGGCCTATGTAGGTCTTCAACCCGTAAGCCGCCACATTGGGATCGGTCTTGTAATAGCCGGTCTCCGGGAGGTTTCTGATGATATAAGCGCCATTTCCTTTGCCTTTCCTTATAAGATCATGGCAGATATGCCCCTCCGGCTTGTCCACTGGATTGAATCCCCCCGGCGTCCGCCACTGTCCGATGGAACATAAGAGACCGCCTTCCAGCCTGTTATAAAGGGCGCAGACCGCGCCGAGGGTTTTTCCACAAGCCTGTGTAATCAACTGAACATTCCTGCCATAATCGGGTCCGAGATGGACAAAGGTTTCATTCAGGCTTGAAAGGATGTTTTGCTGTTCCGTCAGGGAATCGTTAGCCCGCTCGGCCTCTCTTCTGAACTCCTCGGCGTCCTCCATCATATTGAGGGCAGCGGCTTGGGCCGTATGCAGCCTCTTAATGGCATCCTTTGACTCTTCCGCCTTTTCCGCAAGCGCGTCCAGCCCGGCGATAGCCGCGTCCAGATCATCCTGGGCTTCAATTCCGGCTTTCAAATCGCCGGGAGCCAGTTTCCTGATTTGGCTTAATATTTGTTTGATGCGAGGGTCGCTGTTCATATAAAATTCACTTAGTCATTAGTCATTGAGTCATTTGGCTTCGCCGTCATTGGTCATTGGTCATTGGTCATTGGTCATTGAGTCATTGAGTCATTGTCAATTGACGATTGATTTTATGCAGGTTGATTTTACTCCCAATTTTAAATTGTAAATTTTCCCCTGCCCCTCGCCTAATGACCTAATGACCTATTGACCCAATGACCTATTGACCTATTGACCCAATGACCTATTGACCATTGACCATTGACTCAATGTCTAATATGTCCCGAATTCCTTCACCGCGTCGGCGATGCCGCGAAGGGCGTCCTCCGGGACCGCCCAGGAGATTTCGCCATGCTGGTCGCTGAGAATATACCCGCCTCCCTCCTTGGCCGTCTTGATGCATTTTGCCGCTTCTTTTTTTGCGTCATCATAACTCCAATTGATCATGGAAATATTATTCAGGTTGCCCATGATGTTGATTTTATCGCCAAAATTGCTCTTTACATATTCCAGATCATCATCCGTGTTCAAGACGCAGCCTGCAAAACCCATTTCAGACAATTTATCCACGATGGGGCCAACTCGTCCCCCGGCGCCGCAAAAAACCGCAGGCCCTTTGAATTTCGAGATCAACTCCTTATCGGAATCAAAAATGTGTTTTAAAAATTCTTGCCGTGTGACCATTGTAGTCGTGGCGAAAGGCTCAAAAAAGCCCAGGGCGTCGGCGCCTGCGTCAAAAAGCATATTGGCCCATGCCAGGCAAAAGGAAGAGGTCCTGGAAACCAGCGCATGGATGGCTTCCGTGTCATTCGTGACAATCAGCTCCAGCCATTTGTTCAATCCCATCAGCATGACAGGCAAGGAATATGGGCCTATGACAGCGGATATAACGGGCGTTTTTTTCCTGAACTCCCTGGATAAAAGCTCCACCGCTTTAACGGCCTCCAAAA
>JACRGO010000184.1 GCA_016212295.1 Nitrospinota bacterium
ATGAGATTGCGTTCTTCTTTGGTCACGCGTGTGTAAGCCATGTCGTTCTCCTTGTGTTGTGGCACAATACGAAGAACGTAGCTTACCTCGCGTGGCTTTTTCTATCTACAAGTGTTGCAATAGCCGGTAGCGCGCGGGGTTAGATATTAAATCGGCAAGCGATTCACAACTTCCATTCCCTTACAGCCAGCAGTTCTTTTTCCTTTTTCCACGACCTTCTAAGCATGAGCGAAACCTTCGCCCTGTCGCAATCCTTTGGCAAGGGATATTCCTCCTTCCATTCCTTCTTGAAATGGAGAGGGGTCTCCAGTTGTGGCGCGAAAATTGTCTTCTCCCGGCCCAGAAGAGAGTCCCTTGAGAAAAATTCCACCTCCAGGTAAAGCCTGGGGTCCCCGTTCTCCGCGGTGGGAAGATTGTGTGGGACCCCGGTATTTTCCAGGACCGCCGACAGCCTGCCTTCTCCGGCCCGGACCTCGAACCGGATATCTTTATCCGTCAAGGACAAGGCCGGCATGGAATGGTCTCCGGCATCAACCTCGGAATGGATTGGCAAAAGGTAGTATGGAAATTTATCTATCATCTTTTCCTTTCTTAAAGGCATGTGGCATTCCTGGCATGTCTTCGGGCTTCCCGATTCTTTCAGCTCCTTGAAGGTCTGGACGTGGCAGCCCTTGCAAGCGTCGGACCGGCGGTAAACGGCGTCCCTTTCCGAGGGATGGGGAGGGGAGAAGACCTGGTGAGGACCGCGCATGGCGCCGTCCCTGAAATGGCAGGCAAGACACGAAATGCCGTCATCCAGGTGAAAATCCCTGGGGAGCGGTTTTTCAGTGAAGGAGATTTCCTTGGGGATGTGGCACCCCAGGCACTTTATCTTTTTGTGGTTCTCGGTCTCCTTCGCGTATCCTTCGCTGGTCCAGGAGAGGGAATGCCGGCTCTTTTCCCAATCCCTGAATATCTTTCCATGGCATTCGGCGCATCGCTTCGCCGGCGGATTCCGCAGCAGCTCGTCTTTACGGAAGAACCCGGTCTTCAATAAAAGAGCGGTCCCCGCCGAGAGTAGGAGAAGGAAAATAAGAGGGTATTTTATTTTTCGTGTCATAGCGCGGCATATCCGCAATTAAAATAAATTTCGATGTATTCAACGCAAATTTCTGAACGTAATAATATAATGCCTTAAAATAAATCAATTGCCCCACAATAATGCCATATTATAGGGCAAAAATAAAAAGGATATGTCAAACCCTAATAATTTCTTTTCCTTTGTTTTCAGGTGGTTAGGGAAAATCTGGCCTTTGGCATGAAACTTGTTTAAGCATTCCTGACCGGTTCATGAAGAACTCGGAGAAAAAAACCTTGAGGTCTTTGCGCCTATTTTGCGCGCTTTGTGGTAAAAAAACTGTGAAAGCAACAAAGTGTACAGAGATTGTAATATTGGGGGCCCTTTTCTTTGATTTCACTTATATCCTGTGATAATATTTCCGGCTCTACCACAAATAAAACTGCCGGAGGTAATGCGTAATGAAAAAAATAGAGGCCATTATCAAGCCCTTCAAGCTTGATGAAGTCAAGGACAAGCTCAACGAAATAGGCGTAAAGGGCATAACAGTAAGCGAAGTCAAGGGTTTTGGAAGACAGAAAGGCCATACTGAGCTCTATCGCGGCGCGGAATACGTGGTCGATTTTCTTCCGAAGGTGAAGATCGAGGTGGTGGTGAGCGAGAACATAGTCAACCAGGTGGTGGACGCCATCATCCAAACCGCCCAGACAGGAAGGATCGGAGACGGAAAAATATTCGTTATTCCCGTGGAGGAAACAGTGAGGATCAGGACCGGGGAAAGGGGAGAGGAGGCGATATAGTTTTAAAAATATAGTAGACGCAAAGGCGTGAGAAAACGAGACCCTGAAACGAGTTCAGGGTGACAAGCCGGCATGCTTGCGCTTATATGTCATCCTGAACTTGTTTCAGGGTCTGAACTTGTTTCAGGGTCTAAATAAACGCTGAATAATTAAATAAAATTTTATAATTTAAAAAAACATTTAAACTTTATTGGAGGAAGAAATGACGCCGAAACAGGTAATGGCATTCATCAAGGAAAAAAACATATTGATGGTGGATTTGAAATTCATGGACTTCCTTGGCACGTGGCAGCATTTCACCGTGCCGGTTGGAGAAATGAACGAGGACAGCTTTGAGGAAGGCTACGGATTCGACGGCTCGAGCATACGGGGATGGCAGCCGATCCATGCCAGCGACATGCTGGTCATCCCGGACCCGAAAACCGCGCTGATCGACCCCTTTTGCAGGGAGTTGACCCTGAGCCTTATCTGCAATATCGTTGACCCCATCACCAAGGAAAATTATTCCAGGGACCCCAGGAACATCGCCCAAAAGGCGGAGGCGTATTTGAAGTCAACCGGCATAGCCGACACCGCTTATTTCGGCCCGGAGCTTGAATTTTTCCTCTTTAACGACGTCAGGTACGAGACCGGCCAGAACCATTCCTTCTACTTCGTGGATTCCCCTGAAGGGACGTGGAACACGGGGAGGATGGAACCCAATGGGAACCTCGGCTACAAGCCGCGCGTGAAGGAAGGGTATTTCCCTTGCTCCCCGACGGACAGCTTGAATGATCTTCGCACCGAGATGGTGCTGGCCATGCAGCAGCTCGGCCTTGAGATCGAATGCCAGCACCACGAGGTCGCGACAGGCGGCCAGTGTGAAATCGATGTAAGATACGCGGAGCTTACCAAGGCGGGCGACAATATCATGCTGTACAAATACGCGGTGAAAAACGTGGCCAAGAGAAACAACTACTCGGCCTGCTTCATGCCGAAGCCCATATTCCAGGACAACGGATCAGGAATGCACACGCACCAGTCCCTTTGGAAGGGCGGGAAGCCGCTGTTCGCGGGCAACAGTTACGGCGGCTTGAGCGAAATGGCCCTTCATTACATCGGCGGCATTCTGAAACACGCCCCGGCCCTTTGCGCCTTCGTGGCCCCGTCCACAAACTCCTACAAGCGCCTTGTTCCGGGTTACGAAGCGCCGGTGAACCTGGCCTATTCCAGCAGAAACCGGAGCGCCTCCATCCGCATCCCCATGTACCAGGCCAATCCCAAGAGCAAGAGGGTCGAGGTAAGGTTCCCTGACCCCTCGGCGAATGGATACCTCGCCTTCTCCGCCATGCTCATGGCAGGACTGGACGGAATAGAAAACAAGATCGATCCGGGCGAGCCGTTGGACAAGGACATATACGCCCTCGGACCGGAAGAGCTGGCCTCGGTCCCCAGCACCCCCGGCTCCCTGACGGAGGCCATCAACGCCTTGGAGGCGGACCACTCCTTCCTGCTGAAAGGGGACGTCTTTACCCAGGACGTTGTGGATATGTGGATCGATTACAAGAGGGAGAAGGAAATAGCGCCCATTAACTTGCGGCCCCATCCCCATGAGTTCGCCTTGTATTACGATTGTTGATCCACGGTAATTTCTTTTGTTTGTCTACAGGACCCGCCACGCGCTGTGGCGGGTCCTTTTTTTTTGGTGCGCCCTGCAAGGGGAAGAGTTAGCCGAACGGCAAGGGTGTCGCGGGCGACTCTGCCCCCTACCCCCACAAGATCATGCCTGTCTGGTAAGGGCTGATTAGGTTTTCGTGGTTGGGGAGGATGCGGACCATGAACCCGTGTCTGCCGGTTTCCCCGCATGGGATCCTGCCGCTGAAGATGAAGTTTTTCTTGTCGATGCAAGCGTCAGCGGCCAGGCTTATGATTTCGTTGTCCAGGAAGTTGACCTTGGAATCCACGTGCCCGTGGTAGAGGTCCACCGCCACGTCTTCCGGCTGGAGTTCGTTCAGGAAAACCTCCACGTTGATCCTTACGCTGTCCCCAACGGCCGACACCCTCCCGTTTTCGTAGCTGACCTCGTTGATCCGTATTCCGCCCCAGCGCGATTCCACTTTTTCCAGCCAGTACGCCAGTTCCTTGCCCGCCTGGAGGCCCTGGCCCAGCAAGACGTTCCCCTTTTCATGGGCCGGGATGTAAAACGACCGGGCGTAGTTTTCAAGCATTTTATGTGAATTGAACGCGGGGCAGATGGTGCGCAGGCAGTTTTTCATGACGGCAACCCATTTCCGGGGAACGTTGTCGGCCCCCCGCTCATAAAACAAGGGCGCGATCTCGTGCTCCAGCAGATTATAAATATTTCCGCTCTCCACCTCGTCCTGGTATTCCCGTTCCTGGTATTCCTCGCCCCTTCCTATGGACCAGCCGTTGTCCCCGGAATAGCCCTCGCACCACCAGCCGTCCAGGATGCTGAAGTTGAGCGATCCGTTGATGGCGGCCTTCATGCCGCTGGTGCCGCAGGCTTCCAGCGGCCGGAGCGGATTATTGAGCCAGATGTCCACGCCTTGCACCATGAACCTGGCGATATTCATATTGTAGTTTTCCAGAAAGACAAGTTTGTTTTTAAACCTTGGCTCCTTGGTGGAATTCACTATCCGGCGGATGATGTCCTTTCCCTCGTTGTCCTGCGGATGGGCCTTTCCGGCAAAGACGATCTGCACCGGCCTTTTTTCGTTGTTAAGAATTTTCTCCAGCCTGTCCGGGTCCTGAAATATAAGGTTTCCCCTCTTATAGGTGGCGAACCTCCTCGCGAAACCAATGGTGAGGACCTCCGGGTCCAGCACTGAGCCTGCCTCCTTGACCAGGGATTTATGCGCGCCTTGGCGGACCAACTGCTCCCGGACTTTCCGCCGGACAAAGGCAACCAGGGCCTCCCTGCGGCGAGAATGTGTGCGCCACAGTTCGGAATCCGGGATGTCGTCCACGCGCTTCCAGATTTTTTCGACGTCCGGGTCCTCTCCCCATTGAGAACCAAGATATCTGTCATACAGGGTGGAAAGTTCGATTGACACCCAGGAAGGGACATGCACCCCGTTGGTTATGTGGTTAATGGGTAGTTCCTCAAGGGGAAGGGCGGGCCAGACGTTCTTCCACATCTTCCTGGAGACCTGGGAGTGCAACTGGCTCACCCCGTTGGCCTTGCATGAGAGTTTCAGGGCAAGGACCGTCATGCAAAAGGTCTCCGCGTGGTTTTGCGGGTTCTCCCTTCCCAATCCCATGAAATCGTGAAAGGAAATCCCCAGTTCATTGGCGTAATTGCGGAAATATTTTTCCATTAAGTGCTGTTCGAACCTGTCGTTTCCTGCCGGGACCGGCGTATGGGTGGTGAATACGCATTGGGTGATCGCGACCTTTTTTGCCTGATGAAAGGACAAGCCGCCGGATTTCATGAGCTGCCGTGTCCGCTCCAGCGCGGCAAAGGAGGCATGCCCTTCGTTCATGTGGAAGACCGTGGGCTTTATGCCAAGGACCTCCAGTGCGCGCATGCCGCCGATTCCAAGCAGGATCTCCTGGCGTATCCTCATGTCCCTGTCCCCGCCATAGAGATGCTCGGAGGTGTTGCGGTATTCGTGGTTGTTTTCCGGAGCGTCGGTATCCAGCAAATATAGGTTTACCCTGCCGACGTCGATCTTCCATATCTTGGCGACTGTTGCTCGGCCCGCGAAGTCCACCTGTATGCTCAACTGGACTCCGTTTGGATCTAACACCCGGCTGATAGGCAGATTTTCCACTTCCGTGGCCGGGTATGTCTCGCCTTGCAGGCCTTTTTCGTCTATGTATTGGCTGAAGAAGCCCTTTTTATAAAGAAGGCCGACGGCCACCAATGGGATGCGAAGGTCGCTGGCCGACTTCAAATGGTCCCCGGCCAGGACGCCCAGGCCGCCTGAGTAGAAGGGGACGCAATCGGTGAGCCCGTATTCCGCGGAGAAATAAGCTACTTGAAAGTCCGGGTGCTTGTCTGGGGAAGAATAAAAGGCCGCGCCGTATTTCACGTACTGCTCGAATTCAAGATACACCCGGTCGATCTGCGCCAGGTAGCCCTCGTCCTTGGCCACCTCGTCGGCCCGGTCCTGGCTAATAGAGCGGAGCAGCAGGACCGGATTATGGTGCGTCTCCCTCCAGAGGGCGGGGTCAAGGCGCTGGAACAGCTTTATGGCTTCCTTGTTCCAGGCGAACCAGACGTTCCGCGAAATATCCACCAAGGGCTGGAGGGATTTCGGGAGAGAGGGGATGATGGAAAAGACTCGTTGAAATTTTTTCATTTATTATTCCGGATTCGGCCCGGCCTCCAATATTTCCTTGCTGGTTTTGTCCGCGTAGTGCGCGATGTTTTCCTTGAATTTGCGGGCGAGTTCCCTGGCCTTTGCCTGATACGCGCCTCTGTCCTCCCACGTGCTTTCCGGTCTCAGGACTTTCTTCATCACGCCTGGACAGGAAAGCGGGACGCGCAGTCCGAATATCTTGTCTGTTTTCGTCTCCGCCTTGCCCAGGCTGCCGTCCAGGGCGGCCCTGATTATGGAGCGGGTGTCGTTTATGTCCATTCTTTTCCCGACCCCGTAAGGCCCGCCGGTCCAGCCGGTGTTGACCAGCCAGCAGTCGACCTTGTGCCTGGCGATTTTTTCGCCAAGGAGTTTCGCGTAGACGCTGGGGTGAAGGGCCATGAAAGGCGCGCCGAAGCAGGTGCTGAAGGTGGCCTGGGGTTCTTTTCCCATTCCCTTTTCCGTTCCGGCCACCTTGGCTGTGTAGCCCGAGATGAAGTGGTACATGGCCTGGTTGGTTGAGAGTTTAGCGACAGGGGGGAGCACGCCGAAGGCGTCGCAGGTCAACATGATTATGTTTTTCGGATGGCCTCCAACGCCGGGGTAAATGACGTTGTCTATATGGGTGATGGGATAAGCCGCCCTGGTGTTTTCGGTAAGGGAATTGTCGTCAAGGTCGACCCTGCGCGTTGACATGTCCAGGCCCACGTTTTCGAGTATGGTGGCGAATTTCCTGGAGGCATTGTATATCTGCGGCTCTTTCTCCCTGGAAAGGTTGATCACCTTGGCGTAGCAGCCGCCCTCGAAATTGAACACGCCCCTGCCGCTCCAGCCGTGCTCGTCGTCACCTATGAGCCTTCTTTCCGGGTCGGCGGAAAGGGTTGTCTTGCCTGTGCCGGAGAGGCCGAAGAAGATGGCGACGTCGCCGGATTTCCCCATGTTCGCGGAGGCGTGCATGGACAGGATGCCTTTCTTCGGCAGCAAGTAGTTGAGGGCGCTGAAGATCGACTTCTTGATTTCGCCCGCGTAACTGGTCCCGCCGATCAGGACCGTTTTTTTTCTCAGGTTAAGCAGTATAAACGCCTCTGAATTGGTGCCGTCCTGGGAGGGCATGGCGTGGAAGTGCGGCGCGTGTATGACCGTGAATTCCGGCGCCACCTTTTCCATCGGCCGGCCCAGGTTCACCGGGCGTATGAAAAGGTTCCTGGCGAAGAGGCTGTGCCACGCGTCCTGGGTGATTATGCGAATGGGAAACTCAAACTCAGGGTCGGCCCCGGCCAAGACCTCCTGGACGTACAGGTCCCTGCCCATGAGGTAAACCATCACCCTGTTGTAAAGGGCGTCGAACTTGTCCTCCGCCAAGGGCTTATTGACCTTTCCCCACCAGACGTCATGCTCCGACGAGGGCTCCTTTATAATGAATTTGTCGTTAGGGGCGCGGCCTGTGTAATAGCCGGTGCGCACCACCAGGGCTCCTCCGTGGGCGATATGCCCTTCGTTGTTGTCCACGATTTTTTCGTACAAGGAGGCGGTGCTCAGGTTCCAATATACTGTCGACGCTTTTTTAATGCCGTGGACCAGGAGGTCCTTTGGATTGACCCCGACGTTTTCCATGCCTTTTCTCCTTGAGAAAAATTAATGAACCGCAAAGCCGCAAAGAACGCGAATGGTTTGACAGGCTCACCATGACAACTGGTAGGGGCACGATGCACGTGCCCCTAATATTTTTAAATTCTCCGCCAAATCATTGGTGGAAATCAACCATGAGATATGGATTGTTTTTCTTTTGCTCCCCGATGGTGGATGTGGGAGTAGGGCCGTAATCATGGCCGGGGAAAACCACTATATCATCACCCATGCCCTTAAGTTTGAGGATGCTCTTCTGGAAATCCCTGGGATTGCTCTCCGGGAAATCGGTCCGTCCAACGGAATTGACAAACAGCATGTCCCCGGTAAACAGGTTCTTGCCTGCCTGGTAGCAAATGCACCCCGGCAGATGGCCGGGGGTGTGATGGCAGTGAATGGTGATGTTGCCCAGGGAAATATCCATCCCGTCTATCAGCGTCACGACGTGCTCGCTGAATGATTTCAGGCTGGCTCTTTCCGTCTCATGGACAAAGATTTTCCTGGGACCGGCAAGCCGGAAAAGTTCTTCCAGGCCCTCCATATGGTCAAAATGCGTATGGGTCAAAAGCACGGCGGCCAACCGCATGCCGTTCCGCTCAACAGCCTTAAGCAGCCTGTCCGGTTCCCATGCCGGATCGATAAGGCCGCATTCCCTTGTTTCCATGCAACCCACAAGGTAGCTGAAGTTTTGCATCAGGCCTACTTCAATTTGTTCGATAAGGATGTTCATAGCGCATCAGAGCCCCAATAAAAAATTCAAATCTCAATTGTCAAATAACAAATAAATCTCAATAACCAAAATTACAAAGAACAAACAAGGAAAAGGAAATGTTTTGGAAATTCAGTAATTGTTATTTGGAATTTATTTGTGATTTGTTATTTGACATTTGGATTTTATTTTCCTTTTAGTTGCTGCGAAGCCTCGCCATGTAATCGGTGAAATCCGTGGTTTCCAATCATTATAAATCAAACCTGGAAAAAGATATAAGGGTTTCGTTGTCTTTTGATACGATTTCAATGGCCCTGGTCTGGTTTCCGGCCACCATGATCATATCGGCGCCGCCTTTTTTGAAAAAGGAGGCGTCCTTCTCCTTGTAATGTCCCTTGTAAAAATCAACCGCCTTTTCCTGGGAAAGTCCGGTCTTGTAGATTTTAATCTGCCCCTTTTTTGCTTCCTTGAAAAATACGGACCCAGGGGGGACGGGCATTTCAAAAACGGTTTCAGAGGGAGGATGTTTTTCCCCGCATGAAATGAGTGGAGGGAAAAAAAGGAAAAATGCGGAAAAAAGAAAAATTTTTAATCGAGCCATAAGAAAAAAGGGGAGGGGAAAATTCCCCTCCCCAAATGTTACCCCCAAAAATACCCTTTTAAAGATTAAAGGGTCCCCAGGTAGTCAATAAGAGCAGCGCGATCTTCTGGAGTCATGGTTTTCGTGACTGAAGGCATCTTCAATGGAGTTTTGAATTTATCCCCCTTCTTCAATGCCTCAATCTCCGCTCCGCCGGCGTCAAAAGTGGCCTGAGGATCAGTCAACCATTTTCCCAGATAATCCTTGGAAAGTCTTTTCCCGATCCCTTGCATGCCGGGACCGACGGTCCATTTGGAGTTATCTGAATCGGTTTTGTGGCAGGCCTTGCACTTGTTGAACGCTGCGGGAGCGTCCGCCAATGCCGCAGAGCTGGAAAAAGCGACTAACGCGAAAACAGCAACGATAAAGCTGATGGCTTTTTTCATTCTTTTTTTCACCTCCTCTCAATCATTTAGTTCTTGAACTTGAGATGGGTATTATAAAAGGAAGCAGAAAAATTTTCAAGTTTACATGAAATTCCTGGTTCGATATTCGACATTCCACCCAGCAATAATTTCATTGTAAAGGCCCCCAGGGTGAGGTTAATGGTCCTCTTTCTTCCTGTAACTATAGGAGTCCAGGACCCTTTGGGTCGATTCGAATTTCAGTCCCACTTGGGCCAATTTTTCCGTGGTCGCGGCAAGCCGGTTCACCATGGCCTTTATGACGAATCGCATGTCCTCCGGTATCGCCTCCATTTTCGCCAGGAAACTCTTCCTGTCTATTATGCCCAGGGTCGCCTCGCCTTCCGCCACTATTGTGGCGGAGCGGGGGGCCTCGCCTATGAGGCCCATCTCGCCGAAGACGTCCCCTTTGCCCAGCACGCTTATGACCACTTGCCTGTCCTGCACGGTCTTCACGACCCGGACCTTGCCGGAGAGGACCACATAGGCGTTGTTGCTGACGATTCCCTCGGTGACAATAACGTCGCCGTCCTTGTATTTTTCCACCAAAGGCACATAATCCATGTTAAATTTTACCTCCCGCCACCAGGGCTTCCCTGAAAATTTTATAAAACCGTTCGTTTTCCTGAATGGATTGTTTGAGCAGCCCGGCAATATTTCCCATGTCCTTGATATTAACAACCAGGTTGACGCTCAGGGTGAAGGCGGCCATTTTATCCATTGATTTGAAGCTTTTCCCAAGCAGGACCACGAATACAAAGCGCCTCTCCACCATGGGCATGGGCTGGATATGCAAAAGCACCGGATTTTCCTTCAATGAAAAATCATCGAAATTCTCGTTGATGATAATCATATCATAACGATTGAATTTCATCTTGTTTATCGCAACGGTGGCGTTTTCCGCGATGCTCATCCTATAACCCAATTCCTTCAAGATGTTCTCAATATCGCCGTGGTTTTCCTTGTCGCATACAAGGGCCAGCGGCTCAGTACCGTCGTATTCCTCGAAATAATTAACCGCCGGCTCCAGTACCTTTATGTCAAGAGTTATATCGGGCTTCTTCGCTTGTTGTTCCGCCCCTTCAACGGTCCCCTTTACCGCCGCTTCGTCTCCGGGTTTATAGGATATTTTACCGGAGCAGGACGGGCACTTCACGCTGAACGCCTTGCCTGAGGGGACCTTGGAGTCCGGAAGCACAAGCTCCTTGCCGCAGTTTTCACAAGTGAGTTTCATTACATACGCCTTTTCATTTTCTTGAATTTATCGTCTTCGTCGTCGCCGTATCCGGCGTCCAGGGACAGGCCCTCGATGTCGGTTGTCTTTTCTCCACGCGAGCTCTTGAGCGTGTCAATGCCCCGGCTGACTACCGCCTTCCTGGAGCAATAATTAACCGCTGTTTCCTCGGTTACCTTCCCTTCTTTATACAGGTCAAGGATGGCCTGGTCAAAGGTCTGCATTCCAAAAGTCCTGCTGGCGGAAATGATTTCGTAAAAAGTCTTTCCCTCTGATTCGCCGTTGAGTATGGTGTCCTTGACCCTGAGGTTCGCGCCCATGACTTCAAGGGCCGCAACGCGGCCTCCGCCGACCCTCGGAAGCAGCCTTTGGCCGACTATCCATCTTATGGTGTCCGCAAGCCTGGTCCGCACCTGCACCTCCTCGTCCTTGTCGAACATGCCTACAATGCGGTTTATGGTTTGCCCCGCGTCCACGGTGTGAAGGGTGCTCATCACCAGGTGGCCCGTCTCCGCCGCGCTCAGGCCGATTTCCACAGTCTCCCGGTCTCTCATTTCTCCGACCAGGATGACTTTAGGGGCCTGCCGCAAGGCGGCCCTCAGCCCGGAAGCGAAGGAATCGAAATCAGTGCCTAGCTCCCGCTGGTTGAAGGTGGCCTTTTTGTGGATGTGGACGAATTCCACAGGGTCTTCCAGGGTGA
>JACRGO010000185.1 GCA_016212295.1 Nitrospinota bacterium
CAATTTTACAGATTTTGAGCCTGACCTTGTTCGAGAAAAGTCCATTATTTCAAATACTTACAAAAAGAGAATACAAAATACAGGACTGCTATATGCCTAACCAATTGAATTTATTCGATAATTTAACCGGACAGTAGTGATTTTTTATAAAATCTTTGCAATCGGTGAAATCTGTGGTTAAAAAATTTTGGTCGCGGCCAAAGGCCGCGCCATGAAATGATGTCAAAGTTCGTAAAGGAGCATCGGTTTTATAGAGGTAGAGAGATTTCCGAAAGGAACGGGTGAGGTATTTGAGCCAGGAAGAAGCGGAAAGGCTTTATAGGGAACTCCCTGAATGGCTGAAACCCATTGTGACAGTAGCCCGCTTTACCGGATTGAGGATATCCAATATCCTTGGGCTTAGATGGGACCAAGTTGATCTTTTCAGGAAGGTCATAACTGAAAGACGGAAAACGGTGAACCATTGGGACTTCCAATGAACGAAACCGTTTTCAACACCTTTAAGGCTTGGTCCAAAGAGGGGTGGATATTTACGCCGTAAAAGAATTAATGGGGCATAAGGATATCAGATTGACCCAAAGGTATGCCCACCTTTCGCCGGAGAAATTGAGGCGGGATATCTGTGTTTTGGATGGCCTAATGACACAAAATTACCCCAATGGATTTTCTCAGGAAGCGAAAAAAGGCGTAAGTCATTGATTTAATTGGTCGGGGCGAGAGGATTTGAACCTCCGGCCACCTGAACCCCATTCAGGTACGCTACCAGGCTGCGCCACGCCCCGACTACTTTTGTCATTTTTACATTTTTCCACAGGAAGTGTCAAACATCACTCAAAGGCGGCTAAGTGGAATTGCTTCTGATATAATAAATCCAGCCTATGTTTAGATTCACCATCACACATAAGGATAAAAACGGGGCAGCCCGGATTGGAGAAATTCAAACTGGCCACGGTACTTTCTCCACCCCGGCCTTCATGCCCGTTGGCACCCAGGCCAGCGTCAAGGCCATGGGGCCGGATGACCTGGCCCGATGCGGAGCGGGCATCATCCTTGGAAACACCTACCATCTCTTCCTCCGTCCCGGACACGATCTGGTGCGGCAAATGGGGGGGCTGCACCGGTTCATGAACTGGGGCGGGCCAATCCTCACTGACAGCGGAGGGTATCAGGTGTTTTCCATGCGGGAGCTGACGAAAGTCTCGGAAGAGGGAGTTGCCTTCAGGTCACACCTTGACGGCTCGAAGCTGTTCCTGTCCCCGGAAAAATCCATGGAGATACAGGAGGCCCTGGGCGCTGATATCATAATGGCCTTTGACGAGCCTACCCCTTATCCCGCCTCTCATGCCGAAACCGAAAAATCCATGCAACTCACCACCCGCTGGGCCAGGCGGTGCAAGGTGAGCCACGGGAGCCCTTCCCAGGCCCTTTTCGGGATAGTCCAGGGAGGCATGTTCGCGGATCTCAGAAAAAGAAACGCGAATGAGATCGTGGAGACAGGGTTTCCAGGATACGCCCTGGGGGGCTTGAGCGTTGGAGAACCAATGGAATTGATGGCCGAGATGATCGACGCCACGGTCCCGCATCTGCCGGAGGACAAGCCCCGCTACCTGATGGGCGTGGGTTTCCCGGAGGACATCATCCGGTCCGTGCTTCAGGGAGTGGATATGTTCGACTGCGTGCTTCCCACACGGAACGCCAGGAACGGGACCCTCTTTACCAGTTCTGGCAGGGTTTTAATAAAAAACGCGGTATACAAGGATGACCCAAATCCGCTGGACCCGGAATGCGCGTGTTATACCTGCTCAAATTTTTCCCGCGCGTATCTCCGCCACCTCTTCACCGCCGGAGAAATCCTATCCTACAGGCTGAACACCATCCATAACCTCCACTATTACATGAATTTAATGAAGGAGATCCGGGAGGCCATCCAGGACGACAGGCTGGATGATTATTACCGGAAATGGAGGGTGAAGACCGGGGGCGATAAGATAAGATAATAAAAAAAACATCTGATCCATCTTACAATGGAAACCAAGGGGCGTGGAAGGCGGGAATAGAAAACCTCCGCTTCCATGACTTGCGGTATGACTTCTTCTCAAAGTTGGTTCAACGTGGGGTTGACCTTTACTCCGTGGCGGCTCTGGCGGGACACCGGGACATAAAAACTACCCAAAGGTATGCCCACTTAAGCCCGGAAAAATTAAAGTCCGCCATATCGGTTTTAAATTCCGGCCAAAAAGTGGGGCACAATTTGGTACACAATGGGTAAAATCAAAATAAGGGCATTTTGGTAACCCATTGATTTTAAAGTAAAAATTGGTCGGGGCGAGAGGATTTGAACCTCCGCCCCCCTGCTCCCAAGGCAAGATGAAGGCCATTTTTAACAATTTCGCAAGTGGCTGATTTTACGTCTGTTGGCCGCTATCTATTTGATTTTTAAGCAGTTATTAATTTTTACCTTTTCCTGTTGATTCCTGGCCATTCCGGCTGATTCCGGCTGATTTCGGCGATTTTGACTACATTTTGACTACATTTTGACTACATCAACATGTTGATAAAAACTTGTTGATCAGTTCTAAAAATTTCCCCGGGGAACGGGGATTTTTTTTTGCCCTATTCCATATCCATCCCCCATTCATAAGCTTTCCTGGATATATCGTTTCGCTCCTATTCTTTTTAAAATCCGGCTGACAAAGTAAAAGAAAAAACTTCTGAAAAACTCCTATGGAGGCTTTTCCAAGGTGTTACCGGTATCAGTAAAGCTGTATAACATATTGTTTTTATTAACCTTTTAAAGGATTCAGTAGGTGTAACATTAGGCGTTACTTAGGTGTTACCCTTCGGAAAAATAAGGGAAAAATCGACTTCCTTGGATAATTACCATGCGTATGATAAAATTACACAGTATCATTGCTGTCCGGTTAAATTTTCGTTTCTGCATGTAAGTTATTGAAAAACAAAGCAAATTATGGTTTTAATCTACATGTTGATTTAAATTTTAATTGTTGAAAATACAGGGATTTCGTCCACTTTTAACCATAATTTAAC
>JACRGO010000182.1 GCA_016212295.1 Nitrospinota bacterium
AGAAGCTGTCTTGAAAAAAGCGTTTATTCTGAAAAGCAAACGTGCGGTTGTAATTTAAGAAGCCCGTTGACACACCCCGGCCTTCGGCCACCCCTCTCAAGAGGGGAATTTTTCAGAGGAAAAAATTTTTAATCGCCGGCGGTATGATTTCCCGCGGTTTGCCGCGACGCCTTATTCCTTAACCCCATATTGAAAGGGCGCCGGCACCTATAAATTCCCCTCTTGAGAGGGGTGGCCGAAGGCCGGGGTGTGTTAAGGATTCCCACGGCTGTTTGCAAGCCGACGGGCCGTAATGTTTTTTCAAGACAGCTTCTTAATTTCATTAACCTTGGCATATCAATCTTTCTCCTGCCCCTTTAGGCCAAGGACCTTATAAGTCATGACCGGGTGGAAGATTCCCTTGACGTTTATGGTTCCCGTATATTCGCAATCCACAATGTCCTTCACAAAGGCGTAGGTGGAATGGCTTAGCGTTATTTCTCCGGGTTGCGAGGAGCTTTCAAGCCTGGAGGCCAGATTGACCTGGCCGCCTATAGCCGTATAGTCCATTCTGCTGTCTGAGCCGAAGTTGCCCACTGTCGCGTATCCGGTATTGATCCCTATCCGGATCTCAAGCGGGAATTCAATGCCCCGGTCCACCCATTTTACCCTCAAGGTCTTCATTCTCTCCCTCATGCTCAACGCCATCAGGACGCATTTCCTGGCGCTTTCCTTATGGGGCGACGGCTCCGGCGCTCCGAAAAAGATCATGATTGCGTCCCCGATGAATTTATCAATAGTCCCCCCGAATTCAAAGGCTATCTGCCCCATCTCAAGGAGGTATTCATTTAGAAGTTCGCTCAATTCCTCGGCCTCCATGGAATCGGTGATCTGGGTGAACCCCTTGATGTCCGAGAAAAAAATGGTCAGTTTCCTGCGTTCATGCTGGATGGATACGTCTTTTTCCCCCTTCATGATCTGGTTCACCAATTGAGGGGCGAGATATCTTTTAAGGAGATCGCTTTTTTGAAGCACCCCCACCTGCTCCCGCACCTTCCTTTCCAACTCGCGGTTAAAATTGCTCAATTCCTCCTGCGCTGTTTTCAGATCTTCATTGGATTTTGAAATGGCCTGGTTGGCCTCTTTCAACTCAGCGGTCCTTTCCTCCACCTTGGTCTCAAGGTTTTCGATCATTTCCTTCAGGGAGAGCCGCATTTTTTCAAAGGCGCGGGCCAGAGTCCCTACCTCGTCGACGGAAGAGACCTGGACCGATTGGGACAAATCTCCCCCTGCAAGCCGGGTTGCGGAGGATTCGAGTAGGTTAATTGGCCGGGATATCCGGCCGGAAATGAGCATGCCGGTGAGAAACCCTATGCAGGTCGCGGAAATACAAAGAAGGAAAATCACAGTGGAAGTGGCATGGACGCTGTTGTCCACGTCTATATTCGCCCTTTCCATGTCTTTCCAGCCGCGTTGGGCTATTCTGTCCGCGACTGACACAATCTGAGGGGCGTAAGGTCCCAAGGTCTGCTTGATTTCAGAATCCAGCTTCAGGATAATGGACGAAATGCCTGAAAAGGTGTCAAAGTAATCCTCAATTGCCTCCGCCAGGGACTCAAGAGCGGGTGCGAATTCCCGGTCTTTTTTCTCCTTCAGCAGGGAATGAAGGTCCGGTATTTGTTGGCTGGTGATCTTGTCAAAGAGTGAAAATGCCTCGTCACGGCCCCCTGCTTCAGGGACGAACAAAAATTGGTCGATTTTTTCCTGGATCTCCGAGATCCGGTAAAAAAGGTCCACGCACATGGAAGCGGCCTTTTTGTTGCCCATGACGGATTTGGCGAACTCAGTGATTCGCTTGGATACCGTTACTCCCTCGGCCTTCAGCTTTACAACGTTTTCATTTCTGGACTGGAGGCGGAGCGCCGCGTTTTTGTATTTATTGACATACTCCTCGATTAAACCGGCGATCTCCTTGAGGTCCTCCCTGGTCTTGTCCTCATTGATTTCCCTTTCGGCGTCATGTAGCAGAAGGCGCAGGTTCTTAATATGCTCGCTTGCGCGGTTGTCGTCTTCCTCCTTTTGGAAGGCCAGGAAGGAGTCCACGCTCGACCTCATGGAAAGGGTCTGGAAAACGATCCTGTCCGAAATCCTTACTTCCCTGGCAACGTCCTGCGTGAGGTGTTCGACCTCCTTGTTGAGGGAGTGGAGCTGCCGGTAGGCAAGCCAGCAGACCACGTTCATTAAAAGAATGATGAGCAGGTAGCCGCCGATTATCTTGGCCCTAAGCCTGGACGCCAGTAAATTTTTAACCGACCTCAGCATGGGGTTATTTTATAAAATCATTTGAAATTTGGCAATCGAATTTTTCGGAATAGAACATAACTTCCAACTTGATTAATGAAAATAATTGATTTTCCGAAAAGTTTGGTGACTAAAGTATCTAAAGTTGTGTGGTATTATAATGTATAATTCTTTGTGTTTCTTTGTGGCTTTGTGTCTTAGTGGCAAAAAAAAATGATAGCCACAAAGCCACAAAGACTCCAAGGTGGGGGGAGTGTAAAATACGCAGGAACTATGAACCAACAAATTTCCCTTGAACTTAAAAGTCGGCACTTCGCTGGAACCCTGGCCTTCCTGGCGCTTCTCCTGGCCTTCAACCAGCCCTGGTCCACCTCCATGGACGGAGACTCCATAGTCTACGCCACTATCTCCAGGACCATCGCGGAGGGAGGAAACTGGCTGACCCCGGTTTATAATTTCCGTAACTTTTTCGACCACCCGCCGCTGGTGTTTTGGGTCAACGCCCTCCTTTTTAAATTGCTCGGGCCAGGGGAATGGGTGGCCAAGCTTTTTTCAGGTTTTTGCGGACTGGGCGCGGTGCTCCTCGTTTATCATATCGGCAGGCGTTACGGAAATTTCTATCTTGGGTTTTACGCGGCCCTATCCATGCTTCTTACCTATGACTTCACCAAATACCTCAACAAATGCCGCCTGGACATGCCATTGGTCCTTTTTTTCGCCTGCGGTTTGTACTCCTTCCTGAGGGGGCTGGAAGGGGAAAAGAAGGGATTTTACTTGTGTGGACTATTCGCCGGTCTGGCCTTTTTCACCAAGGGAATCGTGGCCGCCGGAATTTTTCTCATCTCGCTTTTGCTGCTGGTAGACCTCAAAAAGCTGTCTTTTCTCAAAAAAAAAGAAATATGGTTTGCGGCCATTATTTCCGTGGCTGTTCCAGGACTGTGGGTCGCGGCCCAGTATCACGCGAACGGCCCGGAGTTTTTTGAAAGATATTTCCTGGAGCAGGTGCGGAGGTCGATTCAGGGCCGTGACCGTCCATACGGGCCATTTTATTATTCAGGCCACCTTATTGCCGTGTACTGGCCCTGGCTCCCGTTCCTGTTTCATGGGATCGCCCTCAGTGTCCGCGATAAAGAAAAACATCCCTTGTGGCGAATGGCCCTGCTTTGGTGCGGAGTGGTTTTCATCGCCTTTTCCCTGGCCCGTTTCAAGATCCACTACTACCTCCTTCCCATGTTTCCGGCCATGGCCCTTCTGGCCGGGCGCTCACTGGACCGGACGCTTTCCGATGGGGCTAAACTCGCGGGATTCAAACTCACGGCCGCGGCGGGGGTGTTGGCCGCTTTCTTCCTGGCTGTCTCGCCTTTGCCCTTGCACCACAATCGTTATCCGGAGATATACAAAATGGCGCCTTACATGAAGGAGTTGCTGAAGGAGGACGACCTCATAATCGCGTACCGGAACCAGGAAGGAATCACCACCCCCTCCCTCTATCTCGTAAACCCCAGGCTGCGCATAGTGTATTGCCGGGAACCCCATGAGCTCCGCGAGATACTCCAGGAAAACGGGTCCAGGCGGATCATCATTTACACAAGCGACAGGAACGTACAGGAGAACCCCACTATCATTAAAGGCTTCCACCCATTCCTGGAAAATAACGGGATGCGGTTTTACTCCATGGACCCCGGTGTTAAACTATCCGGGAGGATTTATTGAAACCATGCCGCGCTATGAAAATAACATTTGACAATTTTTTCCTTTGGGTATATATTCATTTCTAACTGGAAAAGGCATAGCGCGGCATGGCCGCAACCAAAATAAATTTTGACGTATTCAAACGTTCGATGGCCCGAAAAAATAAATTCCTTCATTCAACTTTCGTTCTTTTCTTCACCCTCTGTCTGGCGGGTTTGAATCCTGGGGCTATTTCCATGAAACCCGGGGCGGCCCGGCCCGATGCGCCAGTGGCGGAGCATTCCCGCCATTCGGGTGGCCATCACCAGGACAAGGGAAGCAATGGCCATGATCCAGCGGGGAAAGCCCATCACGGAGACTGCGCCGGGCATGTGGGTCTGGTCAGCTCCTGTTGCATGAGCGCGGCATTGCCCAAGGCATTTCCCGCACTCCCCTCATTTGATCTTCATGACGCAATCTTTTCCAATTATCTCTTCACGCTCTTGCCGGGTTTTGACTCCCCCCCATTCCACCCTCCGATCCTTTCATAAGATTTCTCCATTTTCGCTGCTCGAATAATTCGTGATCTCAAAATACGCTGATCGCGGGATTTCTTCCGCGCCCGCATAAGGAAAAACCGCGCGCGCCGGATCGAAGTGTCTCGTGTTCCGTTCTATATTTATATACTTGGAGGAAGATGTCCATGAAGGGAAAAGTTTGTTTGCTCGTAGCCTTAGTCCTTTTTTACACAATTTTAATGGAAGTATTTTTACCCCCCGAGGCCGGGGCAACTCCCGCCTTTGGCCGGACAATCGAGCGGCACGGGCTTTAACTCCAATGGACCGCTCAGCGGCGGCCTCGAGGCGGCCAAGACGAAATCCATCGGCATGGACCTTCAGGCCCAGGGAAATATAACGAAGGATATCACCCTTGGGCTCACCTCCATGCTCCTCTTCGATACGGGCGACAATTCGCCGAGGAACATCTACGGAAAGAATGATAACGAGGCTTATGGCGTGAACATCGATCTCGGTTTTCTCGATGACCGGGCCATACTGAAACTCAACTATACAAACCAGCAAGCGAATTTTCTTGAGGAGAATGTTGATGTCTATTCCGTCGGGGCCCAGTACTCCATAGCCCAGAACGTGCAACTTAGAGTCAGTTGGTCGTTTTACGATGGCGATATAGACGGTCTTGGCCTGGGGCCGATGGGCGGGATGGGAGGCATGGGGAACAGCGCGAATGATACGGAATTCGCAACGACCCTTTACTTTGCCTTTTAAAAAAATACGCATCGAAGTAGCTTCCTTGCGTGAAAAATCATGGCGCTTTTTAAAAAGCGTTGACTATAATTTTCAGGAGAACATAATGAAACAGATTTTTATAAAAATAACTGGCGTGTTGTTGCTGTTGGTTGCTGTAAGTGGTTGCGTGACTACGCCGAATGACGGGTCCGGCAAACAATCGAGCAGCAGCAGATCGCTGGGTCATCAGCATTAACGGCTGATTGAGTTTGTGACGGAGGGTATTGGCGAGGACGCCGGGACTGCTGTAGGTTCCGGCGTCCTTAAGAAAAATTGGAGAGGGATGAAGAGGGAAAAGAGGAAGGCTTTTAAAAATGATTAATTTCCTGAAAAATATTTTTGGTTTCGATAATGATGTATTTCCCCATGGCTTGGCTAACCCCATGGAACCGGGCCTATCTTGGTTCCACGCGGTCTCGGAATTACTCATAGGTCTTTCCTTTGTCTCGATTTCCCTTTCCCTGCTTTTTTTCGTTTGGAAAAGTCGAAGGGTCCCTTTCCCCTGGGCGTTTTCGGCCTTTGGGTTGTTTATCATATTGTGCGCGGCGCACCACCTTCTGGAGGTATTGAATATATGGGTGCCGGCCCATTGGCTCGCAGGGTATGTAAAAGGAATCACGGCCCTGGCCTCGGTTGCAACCGCGGCGCTGCTGTTTCCGTTAATGCCCAAGGCCCTGGCCCTGCCAAGTCCGACAGAACTCCTGGAGGCCAATGAACATTTACAGCGTGAAATAACCATAAGAAAACAGGTTGAAGAGGAATTACGGAGGTCCAGGGATGAGTTGGAGTTGAGAGTAAAAGAAAGAACCTTCACCCTGGCTCAATTAAATGAAGAACTTCTAAAGGAGATAGAGGAGCGCAAGCAAGTGGAAGAAAGATTATGGCTGGCGAAGGAGGACGCCGAGGCCGCGAATCGAGCCAAAAGTGAATTTTTATGCAATATGCGCCATGAACTGTGCACCCCCCTGACCTCTATCATTGGTTTCACGGATATCCTCATTGCGGAAAACGGTCTTTCTGAAGAACAGCGCAAATTTCTTGAAATAGTAAAATCTTCAGGCAACAATTTGTTGAGTCTGATTAACGAAATACTGGATATCTCCAGGATAGAATCCGGAAAACTGGGATTGAAAGAAACTGCCTTCGATTTGCGGGATACCATGGAGAAAAGCCTGCTGCCGCTTGCCAGAAAGGCCCGGCAAAAAAACCTTGAATTTTTTATTTTTATCAAGCCGGATACCCCTACCGCGTTAATTGGAGATATGGTTTGCCTTCGCCGGGTCATCCATAATCTTGTGGACAACGCCATAAAATTCACTAAAACGGGGGAAATCGAAATATCCGTTTCGTTAAAAGACACGACAAACGACGGCGCAAGATTTCATTTCTCCGTTCGCGACACCGGCATAGGGATTCCCAGGGAGAAGCAGGAAATTATTTTCGGCATTTTTACGCAAGCGGATGGATCAAGCACACGAAGGTATGGCGGCGCCGGTTTGGGGCTGTCCCTTTCAAGGAAACGGGTGGAGTTGATGGGCGGCGGAATATGGGTGGAGAGCGAGGAAGGGGCGGGAAGCGCCTTCCATTTTGAGGTTCCCTTCAAATTCTCTAATAGAGAGAAGATATTTTAGATTTAAGATTGGAGAAATACATGAAAAGAAAAACCTTCAACAAATCTAAAATCATAAATTTCATTATCGAACCACGGAATCAAGAAAGAGTATTTCGATGGAGAAAAAATATGCAGGGTGACATTCCGCCTGCCAAAATCAGCCGCGCTTAGCTGTAACAGCGTGTTCATCGTTGGCGATTTCAACAATTGGAATATCCACGCGCACCAAATGAAGAAGCAAAAAAACGGGGACCACACCATCTCCCTGAATATAGCGGCAGGCAAGGAATACCAGTTCCGCTACCTTATTGACGAATCAAAGTGGGAAAACGACTGGAAGGCGGACAAGTATGTAAAGAGTCCCTATGGGGACTACGACAACTCCGTTGTGGTTGTTTGGTGAAATTAATTTTAGAAAGGGTAACCGTTAACGTGGTTGTCATGAAAAACCGGAGAAAGCCTCATTGGCTATTTTTTACATCTCCCTTTGTCCCCCTTTGCTAAGGGGGAATTAAAGCAGGGTCCATTTTAGGGGTGTTTCCCGTATTCCCCCTTAGCAAAGGGGGACAAAGGGGGATGTGGTTTCCCCTGCAATTGAGCGTGAAGCTGTTTTCCATGACATCCCGTGAACGGTTACGTTTTTTTTTATAGCAGAAAAATAACTATTAGAGTAAGGGCGAATCATTATTCGCCCCAACAATTTTAGTCACTTTAAACTTTAGCTCACTTTAGGCGCTCGCGCTGCAATCTCGTTGATTTTAAAAAAAACTTTGAAATTCCGATACATTAAGTTTCGGAAATATTTTCTTCCGGGAGAATAAGCATGAATATATTTGAAGGTCTACAGGCCGCGGTGAATGTCCACCCCCTCTTTGTCCATTTCCCCATCGCGCTCCTTATGATCGCGGGCGTCTTGTTTATTGTATGTTATTTTATGGATCTGCCGGAGTTGCGGGCCGCCGCGAAATGGAACCTTATTTTGGGATCTTTGTCAGCAATTGCCGCCGCCGTAACCGGTTTTATCGCGGCCAATAGCCTGCCCCACAACCAGGAAATCCACGAGGCGATGCTCATGCACAGGAATATCATGGTTCCGGCAACCCTCCTTTCCCTGGCGCTGGGCGGCTGTCTTTTCTTCAAAAAAGACCTGTCTCTTATTCATAAACAAAAGGTTTTTCTTGCGGGTTTGATTTTAATCCTGGGACTCCTTGCCGTTGGCGCCGATTACGGCGGCAAGATGGTCTTTAAATACGGGGCCGGGACGGAATTATTCAAAAAACTAAACGCTGAAGAGGGAGTCGGGCACAAACATGTTGACTAACACATATGAAAATATTATCATCCCCGGCAATATAAGGGAAAAAACGGCTGATGTTTCCAGGGGAATAAAGTTCCCAGCGGTTGTAATCACCTTTGCCCTCTCTCTTTCCGTGGCAATCCTGATCATCCTGCTGGCGGCGAGGGTCGTGGATTTCAGCGCGCAGGTGACTGAACATTATGCTCCTACCATACATGGAGTTAAATCCCTTGCCGAGGCCGTAGGGCATGTAAGGGCGCACATTGAAAAGGATGGAACTCTTGACCAAACCACGCTGCTTCATTTTAAAGAAGCCACGGAAAGGCTCAGGAAATTATCGTCCAATTGGTTTCCCGCTTATATGGAACATATAGACGGCATGCTTAAAAAAGCGGAAAAAATTCTCTCGGAATTGCCGGACAAAAATTTTCCAGGGGAATTTTTGCCGGATTTAAGGGCCTTGAACGGGGAGGCCCTGAAACATGTCGTATTGCACGACGCCGAGTTGGAAAAAGCGCGGATTGGAATAAAAAATTCGGCCATGGAAATAAGAATGGCCGCATTGGCGATGTTATTGGCCGGAGCTATTTTCTCTTTCCGAGAGTTCCAAATGCGCCGGTTGAGGGAACTGGAAAAGGAGAAGCTAGCCGCTATAAAGGCGTTCGTTTCGGCCCTTGAAGCCCGGGACCCTTATACCAAGGGCCACTCCGTAAGGGTTGCGGATTATGCGGCATTGATCGGGAAGAAGATGGGACTTAAAAAAGAGACCCTGGAACATCTCAATATAGCGGCCCTTATGCACGACATCGGCAAGATAGCCGTCCCTGACGGCATTCTCCGAAAGGCGGGGAAACTAAGCGATGAGGAATGGAAAGAGATGAGGAATCATCCTGTTGTTTCCGCCAGGACCTTAGAGACCTTTGACTCCCTTAAAAACATCCTGCCCTGGACCTTATATCACCATGAAAGGTTTGACGGAAAAGGGTATCCTGAAGGAAAAGCCGGGATGGATATACCGCTGCCGGCGCGGATCATAGCGCTTGCGGACGCATTTGACGCCATGACGTCGGACAGGGCGTATAGAAAGGCGTTGCCCGTGGAGAGCGCCCTGTCCGCCTTGAGGGAAGGAAGAGGCTCACAATTCGACCCAAGGATAGTGGACGGCTTCCTGGAACTTTTGAGCTTAACGCCTCCGGCGAGCTAAAAAATAGAACGCGGATAATACGGATTATCGCGGATAAAATTTTTTTAAATCCGTGAAAATCAGCCTAATCCGTGTCATCCGTGTTCTATTAAAAAAAAGTTGATTTTCACGTTACCTATTTGATTTTTAAAGATTTAAAATGGAAATTCCTAGTGCGCCAGGCCAAGCTTGCGCGATCCAGTTGGTTGAGAAGCCAACCTGACAAAGTCAGCCGACCGTCAGAACCGAGTCTTGCGCTTATGAAGGTAACTTCATGAGTGAAGCGTAGACAGGGAGGCAGTAGGCCGTAATCCGAAAGGGTGAAGGTGTTCAGCTCCGAAAATGCTTATGTTGTGGAGCCAGCCGACGTGGTTAGGAACACGGAAGGCAGCAACGAAGCCATCGTTATAGGCGAGATGGCGGAACTCCACCGGGGTCAGAGTCCACGGCATGTTGTCCAAGGGATTTCGCGGGAACCTGGGAGAACCTGTGTCTTCCTTCTGAAAAGAGGGTACCCGAAACCGAGGAAACGAGGCCAGGGGACAAGACATGGGTAGTCGGATCAACTCATAGTACCGTCGAGGCCGGGTAATGCCGGAGGAGGGAAGGGGTTGACAAGCAGATGTACCGAGGAGGTGACACAATTGCCGGACATGGAACCGGACACCAAATTGTCAACACAACTGAATCGGCTATCAGAGATTGCGCGAAACAAACCAAAGACCCGGTTTATTTCTCTGGCCCATCTGTTGGATGAAGAAAGCCTGATGGAATGCTATTGGGAACTCAATCAGAACGCCGCTGCGGGAGTGGATGGGATAAGCTATGACAGGTATGGCAGGAATTTAGAAGAGAACATAGCGGACCTGGTAAAACGTCTCAAGAGCAAGAAATATCGAGCGACGGATATACGCCGGGTGAAAATCCCCAAACCCGATGGTGGAGAGCGTCCCTTGGGCATACCTGCGCTGGAAGACAAGATAGTCCAAAGAGGCGTGGCTAAGATATTAAGTGCCATATACGAAGAGGACTTTTTAGGCGTTTCCTACGGATTTCGACCCAAAAGAAATGGGCATGATGCGCTCAGGGCGGTGGAACTGAGCGTTATCAAAGGAGGGATAAACCACCTGCTGGACGTAGATATCAGAGGGTTCTTTGATAATCTCGACCACTCCTGGCTTATGAGGATGCTGGGAGAGCGTATCAAGGATCGAACGATATTGCGTTTGATAGGAAAGTGGCTTAAGGCCGGGGTATTGGAAGAAGGCAAAAGGACCCGCAATGAAGATGGAGTGCCTCAAGGGGGCGTGATTTCTCCCATCTTATCGAATATCTATCTTCACTATGTCTTGGACTTGTGGCTCATCCGGAAGGTATGCAAAGAGATAAACGGCAGGGCATATTTGACCCGTTATGCCGATGACTTTGTAATCGGATGCACGAACCGGACAGACGCGAAGAAGATATGGGAAATGCTTGAGGGCCGGTTGAAGCAATTCGGCCTTGAGCTATCCCAGGAGAAAAGCCGCCTGATTGAATTCGGCAAGAAAGCGTACCTGGAATGCGAACGTAAAGGGATAAAGCCATCAACCTTTGATTTTCTTGGGTTTACGCATTATATGGACAGAAGCCGCAAAGGCGGCCTGAAATTAGGCCGCAAAACCATTGGCAAACGCATGAGAAGAAAACTTGTGGCCTTGAATGATAAACTCAGAAAACTGAGGAATGCGCTTCCCTTTCGTGAGCTTCATGAGCATTTGTGTCGGATTTTAAAGGGGTATTACAACTACTTTGGATTTGCGGGAAACGCGGCTACTTTGAGAAGATTTGGCTACATAGCCGGAAGATTGTGGTTCAAGTGGCTCAATCGGCGTAGTCAAAGAAAGAGCTTCAACTGGGAAGAGTTTAACAAGCTTCTTGGGCGCTATCCTTTGCCGAAACCAAGAATCCTGAAAGGGTATAACTGGATTTATTCGCCAGGTTTGTGAATCTGTTTGAAGAGCCGGATGCGGTAGTTCCGCAAGTCCGGTTCTGTGAGGGGCCGGAGCCAACTGGTGTGTGGTTGAAATATTGTGGCACCGCCGGGAAACCAGGCGGCAAACGGAGAAAACAAACCTCAACCTGAAGCAACAGGAGAAACCGGTCTAGTCGACTCAAGCCCGTAATTTTTTTCACTGATTTAGCAAATTTAAAACTCGCACTCTTACTCTCCCACCGACTTCATAATAACCAAAAGTAACACTAAGATTAAATCCTCTGTCAATATCAAAAGGATAATTATTACTACCACTGTAATCACTTCCTTTTACTAGGGCTGTTTCACTCGGCGATAAAGGTCGATCTCTATTGACTTCCCCCACCCATTCTGCTAGATTACCAACCAAATCGCAAACTCCGTCAGAAGAAAAATCATCGGAGGCGCAACTCTCGGTCATTTTTCCACTATTCACATTTCCTTTGCTGGGGTCAGCGTGGCGGGTGGCGGTTTCCCATTCCGCTTCACTGGGGAGATTAACATCAAGGTTAATACCATCTATAATATCGACCTGATCAGGAAACTTGCTTTTCAAATGTTCTCTTAAGGAGGGTAATAATTGTTTTTTTGTAAAAAAATCCGCATATTTTTTTACATCATAGTTATTAATATCAATCCTTGGGTAATTAGGACCACTATCCCATTTGTCTTCTACAGCCATACAATACCCGTTGTTTACACATTCATCAAACTGGCTTTCAGTTATCTCAGTTTTTGAAATATGAAAATCGGTGCCAGCAATATGGGGAAAACCATTTTCAGTTAAAAACTTTTTAGCTTCTTCAGCCATCGCCAGCAAGACAGTTGCACTATCTTCAGGTATTTTTATTATTTTCTTGCCACTCACACTATTACTATCTAGTTTTATACTAACCATCACTTGCTTCCCGGCTTTTATATTTGCCGGCAAAGGAGCGTTAATAAAAACTTTTTTACCATTTATGGTCGGTGTTGGCACTTTTACGTATAGGGACCAATTTTTACATAAGCCATTTTTACTTCTACCACTGGTTTTTTACATAAAACTTCAATATCAACACTTTTTTCGCCAACTGTGATTTTTTCTAGATTACAGAAATTTCCTTTAGTGCCAGCTTCCGCAACCCCAGTATTTACAATTCCTAAAACAGCGCTCCCCGTCATAGCTAACAAAGAAACAATTTCTTTTGGACTTAAGTTTTTTAGCGTTTCAACCATTTTGCTAACAGAGAGACCATGTTCGGCGGTTTTCATAATTTTAGGGGGTTAAGAAATAAAAATTGGGAATCAGTATAGCGTTTGCAAAATACTTTGTCAAGAGGCAAAAAAATTCTTTTTCCTTTACTTTTCTTTTCTTTCTAAAATCCCCAAGAATTTAGGAGACCTGCGTTTTCATTGTAAGAGTGGTTTGTTTTATTGTCAAGGGGAAAGGTGCACGGTAAATTTGTTCTACCATATCTCACACGCCATTAAGGGTGCAGGAGTTTTTTGTCATGCGCAGGTAATCGAAGACCAACCTGGCGCTACGGTGTAGTTGCCTCATCTTTTGCGCGACATTGGAGACACCTTTGG
>JACRGO010000183.1 GCA_016212295.1 Nitrospinota bacterium
CGCCTTATTCATTAATATCCTATTGAAAGGACGCCACCGCCTATGAATTCCCCTCTTGAGAGGGGTGGCCGAAGGCCGGGGTGTGTCAGCGGGCTTTTTATACCAATCGCATGTTTGCCTTTCGGGGCAAACTTTTTTTTCAAGACAGCTTCTCAGTTTTATCGCGTCATTTAACGCTTATCAATCAATGCTTTTTCATGCCGCTGGCCCGGCGTCAAACCCTTCTCCTTCAGTATCCCGGCGGGGTAATGAGCATTTCAGGGACATACGCCGGGTCCGGCGAATCCTCAAACCATAGCTCAAGGTTAAGTGGGCCTGAGGACGCGTTTAAATGGTCATCGTACCAATAGTGGAAGAGAAAGGTTTTTTCTCCGCCGGTTCTCGGAATTTTTATCGAGAATTTTTGTAAATCGGACCAAGCCAGGTGGCTTAAATAAATGGACCCGGATTTAAGGCGGTTGCCATTTTCGTCCAATCCGGTGATAGCCAATGAGAGGGGTTTCTCCACTTCCGAGTTTTCTTGTTTTTTGGCTTCTCCACGGACTATGATTTCCTTTTTATCGGATAGATCGTATTCCCAGCGGAAGGCAAAATCGCTATCGTTAAAGGACTTAGGATATTTATAAACATCAGCTTTAGCGATTTTTTTCCTAGGCGTGTTGGATGGAGGAGTGGCGCATGAAGCAATAAAACTAAAAGCAAGTATGGCAATGATCGTTGATAAGGTTTTAATGGATTTTCTCCTGATTTTGATTTATCGAATTTAGTATTTAACCACAATTTCACCCCATGTTGTCAATCGCTGATCTTAAAACAAAGGGTTATGGCCCTTGATAGACCGAGTGGCCCGGATGCCGCCAATATATTCGCCTGCTCCCTACTTCCCTAAAACGTCCGCCCTGACGCTTTCCGCGATCTTGGCTAGGTCGCGCCATGAAATTTTTTCCAGGTTTCCTCTATGCTTTCCTTTACCTGATTTCTCGGCATGTCCTTCGGGATGTAGTTAGCGGCGCCGAGGTTGAAGCAATCCTCAATGGAATCGAGGTCCCTATGCGCCGTGAGCATTATGATCACCGCGTCCGGAAACTCCGCCTTCAATTCCCTCAAAACCTCTTCTCCGTTTTTTTCCGGCATATTGATATCCAGAAGGAGGAGGCCGGGTCTGAGATCTTTATACATGGCGATGGCCTCCAATCCGTTTTTCGCCTCCCCGACCACCTCGAAATCAGTGGATCTCAAGGTGGCGGCCATGAGTTTCCTCATTGAGGCGTCGTCATCGGCTATCAAGACGCTTTTTTTAACTTTGTCCGTCATTTAAAATGCCTCTTCAGCAAGCCGTCAAGTATTTTGGCGTGCCTGGCCTCGTCCTCGGCCGCGATCCTGAAAAACCCGGAAAGTTCGTCCAGCCCCTGCGCCTTGGCCAGCGAAGCCGCCTCGTTCTTTCCCTTGTGGGCGCCTCTTTCCCCTGCCAGCATCTGCTCCATGTCCTTTTTGAGATCATCCGCTATCTGGTTGCCGGCGTCCAGCTTGGACTTGAGGTCATTTATCTTGCTCCCGCGCTGAATGAAGTTGGCCCCATGATATGCCTCCTCCTGGGCTATCCTGTAAAGGGCCTCCGCCACCTCTCCCATTCCCAGGGTTTGGGCCTTAAGCGCCATGGCCATGTAATGGGTCACCTCCCAGGTCTCACCCTTTATATTGGCCTCAAGATAACCGGCAAGGTCCATTACCCTTTTTTCTCCGGCGGCCTCCACGAACTTTTCCCTGGAAGCATAACAAACCGGGCAGGTTTCCGGGGCCGCTTCTCCAGTGTGCATATAACCGCAAACCGAGCATTTCCATTTCTTCATGCCTATATCCTCCTATTGTTGATTTTTTCCGGATTTGTTGTGAAACTAATAGATGAAAAACGGATTTTAAATTTTACTCGTAAAAGCCGGTAAACTCAATAGGGGAAGTTGTGGGCGTTGGATTATTTATTCGCGAGTCATGATCTAATATAAAAATTGCATAAGGAATCCAGGAAACCAGGAGAAAAAAGGAAATAACTTTTTAAATGAAGAACATAGCTTCGCAAATTAATTGATGAAAAACCGAACCACGAATGAACACGAATATTTCATGAAAACATACTTTTTGACCTTAGAAATAATTAGTGTCTATTCGTGTTAATTCGTGGTTCATAAGCCTTTGTTTTATAAAGCAAAACTTTGAAATTCCGATACAGTAAATTAAATTTAATATATGAAATTCAGAATTCCACACTTGCTGATTATATTTTTCATTGCCGCGGCCGTTTCCGCGTGCGGCCAGCCAAAGGAAGATTCCTCCACTGAAAATATCCAGACCCAGGCAACAAAACAGGAGAGCAATACAAAAGAGAAGAAAATGTTGACAGAGGAGGAGATAGCCAAGGCCGTCGGGCCGGATGAAGACGAAAAAAAGGCGCAGCCCAAGGAAAAGCAAAAAAAACATGGAAGTGTAAAATCCCAGCCGGGCATTAGCGCAAGGGAATACTTGAATTACCTTTCAGAAAGCCAGAAAAAGATGCAGGAGATAATAATCAGGAAAAAAGAAGCTTTTAAGGCGGAGGACATCAAGGACGTGGCCAAGGATCCCGGCAAGGTGGAGGAAAGATTTCTTGAATATGATAAAAACAAGGCTGAGGCCCTTCCCCCCATGGCGGATGTGCTTCCCTGATCCTATCCAAGGATATTTGAAATTTAAAAAAATTTTTCACCGCGGAGATCGCGGAGACGCAGAGAAAAAGATTGCGCGAGATAAGTTCTCAGAATAGGCGAGTAAATTTCTAATATGGAAAGACAAGAGACTGTAAGGAAGGATATTATCGCGAGGCTTGAAGAGCGGACCCTATCCGCCAAGGAGATATCCGGCGCTGTCGGGGTGCGGGAAAGGGAGGTTTATGAGCACCTGGAGCATATAAAGAAATCGTTGGAAAGAGGCGAATCAAGATTAAAGGTACAACCCGCCGAATGCAAGAAATGCGGCTTTACGTTTCAAAAGAGGGAGAGGATGAAAAAACCTGGCAAGTGTCCAATCTGCCGGGGCCAGTCCATTGCGGGGCCTTTTTTTTATATTGGATAAAGGAGACTGCGCGTGGGAGAACAATTACTCAGATGCAGGTGCGGAGCATCGGCTTTTTATCTGACAACTAAAGATGTCGGCCTCGTCTTTTTTAAAATAGCCTCAGACGGAAGGCCCATCTTCGAGAGCCAAGCGGATGCTGAATCAACCCGTATTGATGAAACGACCGTCATTTACTGCACCGCATGCTCATGGGAAGGGACCATAGCGGAACTCAAGGACAGCCAAAATAAATTCGGGTGAATTAGTCGATACCGACATGGCGAAAGGGGATGGGCTCTTTTGGGTGGACTCCCCCCAAAAGGCCGCCCGGCAAATATACAGGGCTATTTTAAAAAAAAGAAACACGCCTATATAACCAAGCGGTGGAGAATAATCGGGTGGTTCCTTAAAATTTACACGAATATTATTTTTAGAAAATTTATAGCTCGTGAATAAGGTTACAAAGAATAAAAATCTGTTCTTTTTAAGTGTTAACAATAAAATTCCTATGTGATTATATTCTTAATTATCAATCTGTTACATTTCAAAACTTAACTTTTATTATTAAATATTTTCCTAAAAAAATATATTGACAATTCTCCAAAGTTTGGTATACTGGTTTCAACTAACAGAGGAGAAAAACATTGGATTTGGCGGTAACAGAAATAGAAAATAAATCAGATTTCAGTAAGGCCGAGAAAATTTCGCGGTATGACCTGGAAACAATCAATGAAGCGCGAAGGCTTCTTGGTTTAAAGGAAATAAGTTCCCTGGACAAGGAATGCCTGAGGTGCAGCAGGCCTTTTAAATCCGAGGGCGACCATAATCGCCTTTGTGACAATTGCAGAAAAATCAGCGTATAGACCCCGGTTCGCCTGGTGAAGGGAATATTTTTTACAGCCTCTCCCAGGCTTTTTTTTCGCAACTTCTTACGCCACCCCTTTTGCGCTACCCATACGACGTGGCCGCAACCAAAATAAAATTTCGACCCCATTGAGACGTTTACGGTTGAAAAACTTGCGCGGAAAACGAAATTTCTGAACGCAATAATATAGTGGCTAAAATCCTGCACCTCCATGTCTTGCCCCTTATCAGCGGTTCCGGGCTGAATACTTTTCTCACCGCCAGGGGACTCAAGGCGCTCGGACACGAGGTGGATTTTGCCTGCGCTCCAGGCGGCAGGCTTGAGTCCCTTGTAAGGGACAACGGCATCGGATTCATCCCTATCCGGAACCTGGTGCATCCCATCCATCCCATTAAAGACCTCCTGGCCCTTTGGGAAATTTACAAGATTTTAAAATCAGGCGAATACGATATCATGCATACCCACAATTCCAAGGGGGGCATTATTGGAAGACTGGCCGGGAGAATGGCCGGGACAAAGACCGTAATCCATACCGTCCACGGTTTCGCCTTTCATGAATATGAGTCCTGGACGCGAAGGATGCTTTTCATTTTCTTGGAAAAAATTTTCGCCCGCCTCTGCGACGCCCTTATTTTCATCTCACAACCCTTGATCGATACCGCCATCCGCCTCAAAATAGGCGACCCCAAAAAATATTTCAAGGTCTATAGCGGAATTGATATAGGATGGTTCCAAAAGGGGAACGGCGGACAAACCAGGAAAAATCACCACGTCATGCCAGAAGAAAAAATAATAGGCGTGGTTTCCAAGCTTTGGGATGGAAAAGGACTTGCGGATATCATCAAGGCTTTTGCCGCCCTGGCTATAAACAGAAACAACGTCAGGCTGATGATGGTCGGAGAGGGATATCTCGAAAGGAGCTTGAAAGACGCGGCTGTTGATCTCAAAATCGCCGATAAGGTCATTTTCACCGGGTTTCAGTACGGGATACCTGACTTCACGCAGGCCATGGACATAGTCACTGTCGGATCTTATTTCGAGGGCATGGGAAGGGTGGTCCTTGAGGCAATGGCTTGCGGCAAGCCCATAGTCGCCACAAACGTGGGGGGAATTCCTGATCTTGTGGAAAACAATAAGACCGGCATCCTGCTAGAACCTGGAGACATAGAGGGTTTTAAAAGGGCCTTTGAAAAATTACTGGATGACGAAAAGCTTGCCAGGGACTTAGGTGAAAACGCCAGGAGGAAGATCACCAGGCAATTCTCCTCTGATTTCATGGTGGAGGAAATAGCTGGAATTTATGAACTGCTCAGGCACAAAGGCACAAAGGGGCAAAGGCACTAAGGCAGAAGATTCAAAAGAGAGTTAAATCTCCCTTAACAAACTCTGCCCCTCTGTGCCTCTGCGCCTTTGCCCCTTTGTGCCTAGCCGTTAACCTCCACGAACCGGAAATTGAATTTTCCATCATTAATTTCGATAATCCCAACGGATGGGCCATGGCCGTCTCTTGGACTAGAAAAAGCCCCTGGGCTGAAATAGGCCAGTCCGTTTTCCCTCAAAAGGACCCGGCGGTGCAGGTGGCCGAAGAGGACTATATCGTAGCCTTCGGCCTGGTCCTCCTCCCTGGAAAATATCTTAATCCTTGGAGGCTGGTGGGAAAGGAAGATGCGGACATTCTCGATTTCAACGGTCTCGGATAGCGGGAGGAAATTTCCCGCGTCGCAGTTCCCCTTCACCCCACCTATGAAATTGTAGTGACTTTGGAGGATTTTCAACTCGCCAAGGAAAATGTCGCCCAGGGTGAGCAATAATGAATTCTTGGGGAAAAGATCTTTTACGTTCCCGGAGTTGATTGTCCCATGAGTGTCAGAGATGACCGCGATTTTGACCATGGCTATGATTACTTTTAAATTGAAAATCCACTTCTTAGTATATTATAGTTATCTTAAGGTGTATGGCGGCATGGCCGCAACCAAAATAAATTTCTGCGTAATAATATATGGAAGCAACACTGGAACAAAACAAACAGGCGTCTATCGCGGAGACCTTTAACCTCAACAAGATCATCCTGCTGGTCGCCGCCGCCTTGGTGCTCCGCGCGTTTTTCGTGTACGAGGAGCCATTGGTTCCCCTGAAGGTGGGAGACCATGTGCCGGATTTCCATCTCTCCCTTTTTAACGGGAAACAGTTAAACCAAAAGGATATCATGGGCGCACCGCACGTCTTCTTCTTTTACGCCAACTGGTGTCCCTGCGCCAATTTCTCCATCCAGTTTTTTAACAAGGCCCACGTGGAATACTCAGGCAAGGGGATAAAATTCGTGGCGGTGGGATTTCAGGACAAAAAAGACGCCTTGGAATCCTTCATCCAGCGCCACCAAGTACCCTTTACAGCCGGACCGGACGAAAAAAGCGATGTCAGTAAACTCTTTGGAATCGCCACTCCTCCCACAACGGTCTTCGTGAACTCGGATGGAAGCGTCGCGTCCATCTTCTCCGGTAAAATCAAGAAATACTCTGAATTAACAGAATATCTGGAGAAGCTTTTATAACCATGTCCCCAGCCCTGGCCTTTTACGGCGGTCTACTCAACTTCTTCTCAATATGGATACTCTGCCTCCTGCAGATAGTCCCCTTCCTCTTTTCCTATATGGTGGGCATGAGCCTGGCCGAAATCGGGGAAAGCAGCCAAAAAGAGAAGTTCACTGAAACCCTGACAGTGGTAATTTGCTCATTGTCCGGCTTCGGCTTTCTTTATTGCTCCCTCGGCGCCTCCACCACGAGATTCGCCTCGTTCCTGTTTCTTTACCAGTCCCTCCTCCTGCAGATAGGCGGAGTCCTTCTATTCCTTTGCTCAGCTTACTTCCTCGGCATTTTGAAAGTACCGGACGCCTTCCGGCTGCCGTTAAGGTTCATAGGAAGTTTTCTTGCCGGGGCCATCCTTGGGCTTGCCTACCAACCGTGCGTAACGCCTGCCTTGTCCGCCATCTACAACGCAATAAAGCGCCCTGGCACTTTTCCCCAGGGTTTTACCCTTTTGGTCTTTTACACTCTCGGTTTGCTGACAGCCTTGGGCATAGTGGGTTACGGCATGGTGTTCCTGTTCTCGCTGGATAAACTTAAAATACTCAGGAAGGCCGCGGTTAAATTTTGCGGGCTTGCCCTGCTTTTTATCTCCGCGCTGCTCCTTCTGCAAAAGATGACGGTTTATAAGAGCATGCTGGTCAGAATGTAAAAAGCCCGGCTATAGTAAAGAATGTTCAGAAAAACATAGGCGGTCTTTCCCATACAGTCGGCTATCATCTCGAAGACAGGGCATACAAGGCATTGCCGGCGCTCTTAAAGAGGGATTTTGGAATTGAAGCAGAAGGGAGATTAAAGACGGCAAAGAGGTTATAATAATAGGCGAGGGCAAATCTCAACTATCGAAAGATGACATAGATGATTTTCTGAATATAGTAGAAAGGGTAACTCCTTAAATTGTAATTTTATTTGCGGCCCTTCGCGTTCAATAGTCATGAGTCTGCGCCTCTCTGCCCTCTGCTCCAATTGAAAATTGTCAATTGAGAATTGGCTTACACCTTCCGTCCTCCGCCTTTTGCCAATGATTTAATGGCATTGACCCAATGACTGTTTTTGATTTCAGGTTTTAAATCCGCATTCCGCAATCCCAAATCCGCAATCATCCCCGTCTCCAGCAATTTCCAATTGTCAATCGTAAATTGACTCTGTCTTCCGCCTTCCGTCCTCCGTCTTCCGCCTTTCACTGCCCCCTGCCCCCTGCCCCCTCTGATACCTGCCTTTTCATTGCTCGTTACAGATTGCAAATCTGTAACGAGCGGAAACTTAAGTCAAAAGCAGACTTGACCCTTTTCTTGTCTCTGTCCGCCTATAATACGCCTCTAGGCGGGAGGAGTTTTTCAATGAGGGACTTGAGGAATGAAAGTTCCTCATTCTGTGCCTCAAGGGAGGTTTCTATCTGGGTTAGTTTCTTCTGCTGATTCCAGAGTATCCGTCCCATGATCCCCATTAAGGAAAGGGCAACTGTAATAAAAAGCCCCAACATCCATTGGAGGATATCGAACCGTCCGTTGATATCATCAAATCGCTTATTAGTTGACTCCTTGAGGTCATTAATCTGCTGCTGAATGGCCCTCTGTCCTTCATCCAACCTTTTTATCTCTGCCTTTAATTCCTTAATATCACCACGGATATTTGCCAGACCTTCAATAATCTCTCTGTCGGATATGCGAGGGGCAACTTCAACCGCAAGGACATTCGCGGAAGGATACATGGCGCAGAACGCGAGAGACAGGATAATGAGAAAGGCTTTCTTCATGATGCCTAAAGTGTAGCCGCAATACGGGAGGAATGTCAATTGGATTTTGGGTCTCGAATTTTATATTGGGGATTTTAAACCCAAGTCCTTAATCCCTCAGTCTCCAGCGGCTTTTTAATTGTAAATCGTCAATTGACTCTGTCTTCCGCCTTCGCCCTTCCCTGTCAACTGTTAACTGAAAACTGTCAACCGCCTTTTTTACTGCTCGTTACAGGTTTGCAACCTGTAACGCATCTTCCGCCTGGATTTACAATCCGTGGAGAGGCCTGCCCGCGCCACCTGCCTGCCGCGCTCCGCTTGGCGCAGGCAGGAGCAAAGCGCGGCAGGCAGGGATTGAAAATCCCGATGGTATGGCGTTACAGATTGCAAATCTGTAACGAGCGGAACTTATCAGGGCTAAAGCCCCGATATGATGTTTGCCCATTAACCCCAGCCTTAAGGCTGGGGTTAATGGAGGCATTCTATGAATTGGGCTTTAGCCCTGACAGCGCCACGGCCAACAAACTTGCTCGGATTGTTTACCGGAACCGTCGCTTTTAAATTCAGGATTTTAGATTTTAGATTTGGAATTTTAAACCCAAGCCCTTTCAATCCCTAAGTCTCCAACGGCTTTCCAATTGTAAATCGTCAATTGACTCTGCTCAAGACGCGGCCGCATTTTCTCAGCCCATTTTGCCCGGCTGAAAATTGCTTTTGTATTTATGGTTTGCTGAGCATATAATAATGCAATATGCTGTATATCGAGGTTATTTCAAAACTTGGAAAGCATATTAGAACCACCAAAAGGCATTGGGACTATATTACCAGTAAACATGAGTCAATAATTGGAATGGAGAAACAGATTGAAGAGACGCTGAAAAATCCCGTTTATGCCAGGCTCAGCAAGGAAGATAAAGAGGTATATCTTTATTATGCCGCTTGCGGCAAATATTTTATGTGTGTTGTTTGCCGTCATCTTAATGGAGACGGCTTTATCATCACCGCATATTTAACAGACAATATCAAGAAGGGGGTGGCGGTATATGAAACCAATTAATATAGCATACGACGCGACAG
>JACRGO010000188.1 GCA_016212295.1 Nitrospinota bacterium
AACAAAATTTAATTTTAAAACGGTTGAGCTTCAATATTAACGGGAAACCTAACGTATTTTAGAGCTTAACCCCAAAAAACGCCTCATAAAAATTCCTTAACTTAATGGCAGTGAGGCTCCTGCCTGGGAATGCCGGACCACGAGGCTCAGCCTCGTGCCATTAGGAGGCGGAGCCTCCAGAATCATCACTCCCAGGGAGGACCCTGGGAGCGAGAGGGGGGGTGCTTATGTAAATTCTATTATGAAACTGTTATTATCTAAACGTCCGGCAGATGGTATACCTGCACAGGCTCTGAAAAACCCTTCATGGTAAGATCCGAGAATTTTTCAGTCTTGAATTTATCGCCGATTTCCCTTAAAGTGGATGGCGCGATGAGGATGTATCCGCCAGGGGCCTCGGAGCAAAGTCTGGCGGATAGATTAGTAACGTTCCCTATGGCGGCATAGTCAACCCTCTTGTCGTAACCTATCCTCCCAAGGGTGGCTTCGCCCGTGGCGACGCCGATTCCCACGTGGAGATTATGCCCTCTTTTTTCCCAAACGGGCCTCAACTTTTTAACCGCTTCCCTGAAACTCAAGGCCATGTGGACCGCCTGGGCCGCATGGTCCTGCCTTGGGACAGGGTCTCCCAGAAAAACCATGACCCCGTCTCCAGTAAAACGTTCAAGGGTGGCCTCATGCTCAAAAATTATAGGCCCTATGGTTTGGTGGTATTCGTCCAGGACGGACATGACCTCTTCCGCTGTGTTCTTGTTGACAAAGGGGGTAAATCCCCGGAGGTCAAGGAACACCACGGTAATGTTCCTCCTATGGCTCTTCATGATCTCCTCCGGTTCGCCGGACGCGAAGGACTTGATCAATTGCGGTGAAAAGAATTTTTTCAGGAAATTGACCTTTTCCAATTCCTTGGTCTTTTGATCAACCCTCTCCTCCAGGTGGTGATTCAGATCGAAAAGCTCCTGGTTGGCCTTTTTCAGCCTCATCTGGGCGTCCCTGATTCGCAGCATGGAGCGGACCCGCACCTTCAGGTGAGTGAGCTGAAAGGGCTTGATTATATATTCGTCAGCCCCTATCTCTATCCCCTTAACCAGGGACTCCGTGTCCTTTGCCGCGGTTATCATGATGACTGGAATATCAGCGGTCTTCGGGGAACCCTTAAGCGCCTTGGTGAACTCGAAACCGTCCATCACCGGCATGTTGAGATCGGTGAGAATAATGTCCGGGGGGTGGCTGTTCGCGGCCTCCAGCCCTTCCTTTCCGTTGGAGGCCGTATTGACTATGTATCCTTCCTGGGCCAGATAGGATTGGATGATGAGGAGATTGTCCTCGCTGTCGTCCACTGCCAGGATTATTTTTTCTTCCATAACTTCGCCATTTTGTTTATATCGTCAGCGGATATTTCCCATCCGATTGATTGCAAATTGTCGGAAACTTGGCCCGCGTTCTTCACTCCGACGATTGCCGTTGTGATTCCTTTTTGATTCAAGAGCCAGTTGATAGCCAGGTGGTGCGCCTTCTTTCCATACCGGGAAGCGATTTCCTTCAGCCCCTCTACAATTTCCACGTTCCGCTCGAATATCTGGCCTGAGAAATTGCCCATCATGCCCTTGCCGCGCCAGTCCTTGAATTTAGTGGACTTGCCATATTTGCCGGTGAGCAGCCCGGACGCCAGCGGAGAATAGGGAATTATACCTATATTTTTTTCAAGGCAAAAGGGGATGTCCTCCTTTTCGAGGTCGCGCTCCAGAAAATTGTATTTTGATTGAAGGGAGACTACTTCCCCGTATCTCACGGCCTCCTCCATCTGGACCCTGGAGAAATTGCTCAACCCGATGTGCAGGATTTTCTTTTCTTCCTTGAGTTTCATCAACTCTTCCATTGTCTCCTGAAACGGGACCACCGGATCCGGCCAATGGACCTGATAGAGGTCGACATAGTCAGTTTCAAGCCGTTTCAGACTTTCCCCGATTTCAAACCGTATCGACTTCGCTGAGCTGTCCCTGCGGATCGCTGAAAGAGATTCCTTGTCCCAGCGCAGGCCAAGCTTGGTGGCAAGGACCACTTGGTCCCGCTTGCCCTTCAACGCCTTGGCGATGAGGCGCTCCGAGCGTCCGAATCCATAGACCGGCGCGGTGTCGAAAAAATTAATCCCCTTGTCAAAGGCCGTTTTGACGGCCCTGGCCGATTCCTGGTCTCCCTCGGAATCCCAGAATGGAGCGCCGCCTATCCCCCAGGCGCCGAATCCTATTACTGTTACCTCAAGCCCGCTATTGCCTAATTTTCTTTTTTCCATTTTTAGAAGCCTTTTTAACCACAGATTGCGCGGATTACACGGATTTTATAAAAAAATAATTTAATCCGTGCAATCCGCGCAATCTGTGGTTAAAAAAAATTTAGAGTTCAACTTTTTGCTATTGAGGTTATTTCCTTCATCAATTCCGAAATAATGTCCTCTTTTTTCACCTTACGGAGCATCTCGCCTTTCCTGTAGAGGACCCCGATCCCCTTGCCGCCGCATATAGCCAGGTCGGCTTTCCTGGCTTCGCCCGGCCCGTTCACGGCGCAGCCCATCACGGCTATGTGGAGAGTGGCAGGCACCTTGGACATGGCCTGCTCCACCTCCCTGGCCAATGATATTACGTCGATTTCCTGCCTGCTGCAAGTGGGACACGAGATAAGGTCAATGCCGCGCTGTCTGAGTCCGAGGGCCTTCAGAATGCCGAACCCGACCCTCACCTCTTCCACTGGGTCGGCGGAAAGCGAGACCCGAAGCGTGTCACCCAAGCCCTCGGATAGAAGTATCCCCAGGCCCACGCTGGACTTGATGGTCCCGGACTCCAACGTGCCCGCCTCGCTTATCCCTATGTGAAATGGATAGTCTACTTCCTTGGCCAGCAAGCGGTGGGCCTCCAGGGTTTCTGGCACGTCAGACGCCTTGAGGGAAATCTTGATGTCGGAGAATCCCAGGTCCTCCAGGATGCCGATATGCCTCTTGGCGCTTTCCACCATTGCCGCGGGGACTGATCCCATTTTCTGCTCTAGCCCCTTTTCAAGGGAACCGGCGTTGACTCCTATCCTGATGGGTATGCCGCGGTCCTTGGCCGCCGCCACAACCATCTCCACCTTTTGCCTGCTCCCTATGTTTCCAGGATTGATCCGCAGGCCGTCCACTCCTCCCTTGATGGATTCCAAGGCAAGCCGGTGGTCGAAATGGATATCAGCGATCACCGGGATGGATACGCGGGCCTTGATGTCCTTTACTTTTCCGGCGGCCTCAGCGTCCGGCACCGCGATGCGGACGATCTCGCAGCCCGCTGACTCAAGGCGGTGTATCTGCTTTATGGTGGCCTCTGCATCCCTGGTGTCCGTATTGGCCATGGACTGGACTGAGATCAGCGCGTCGCCTCCTATGGCAACGCTTCCAACTTTAATCCGGCGGGTTTTCCTTCTCTGGATCATTATAGTCAAGACTGAATTTTCAGACCGGAGGCGGCTGTGTTGGCTTCTTCGTTGATTATAAAGTCCTCGAAGACCGTTGGGGCCTTTTCCTTGAGTATTTTCAGCATTTCCATTGCGATCTTCCGGATTTCCCATTGGGCGGCCTTGGAGCAGCGTTCCTGAAAGATATGCCTCCATTCCCGGAAATTGGCGGATATCACGATTTCGCTCTCCACGCCTTGGGGCAAGACGAACCTGGCATCCTCTTTTTTTATCCCCCTAGCTATGAGTTCCTTATAGGTCTCGCGGGATTGCGCCATGAAGCGGCCATAGATTTCGCTTGCCTCCGGGTCCAGGGCCACGGCCTCTGGAACCACGAACGAGAAGTCCTCTTCGTTCACGTACCGTTGAGATTGCTGGGAAAAGGAGCAAATGCGGTGGCGCACCATTTGATGGGTGAACCCCCTTGAGCCTCCCTTTACCCTGAAGGTGGCGCTGGCATGTTCCAGGACCGAGTGGTGCCCGTTTTTAATGATCATCCGGATGAATTTCCTGTGGCTTTCATTCGAAATCTTGTCGAATGAAAGATAACAGGTCCTGCCCGCCTCTTCTATGAGGCGTTCCGGATCAGGGGTGATTGAGAGGAGTATTATTTCCATGTTTGCCGCCAGTTAAAAGAAATTTCAAATCTCAAAAAACAAATTTACAAAGAATAAACAAGGAAATGAAATTTTTTCTGGCATTCAGTAATTGTAATTTGTAACTTATTTGCTATTTGTCATTTAATGTCCTTATTTTACAGTATATTACAGGAGGTAACAAGGGAGTGGCTAATGCGCAATGCTAATAAAATCAATATGATATAATGAAAGGCTAAAAAAAAGAAGCGTTTCCCCGCGCGAGGAGGGAAAATCATTTTGCGCGGAGAAACGCCCTTTAAAGAAGAAAAGAGAAAAAATGCGGGGATGTTACTGTTTTTGACATGGAAGGGAAAAAATAGTTCCCAAAATTTTCCACCTTTTAAAAAATTCAGGAATAGGGTAATATTGAACATCCAACATCGAAGAAGTTGGTGCGTCATGAGGCATGCGTTGTGAGGCATGGGCCCATGACGCATGGCGCATGACTCATGGCGCATGACTCATTTCGACGTTAGATATTAATTCTTTAAAATCCACCCGGAGGACTATAAGTTCATGCTCTCCCCCCAAATTCTGGTTGTGGAAGACAGCGCTGTGACCCGCAGGGCGCTCACGAAGCGCCTGAAGGACTATGGCGCGGAAGTAACGCAGGCGGAGGACGGGCAGCAGGGCCTGGAAATGGCCATTGCGGGGAAATTCGATTTGATAATATCGGACGTCGAAATGCCCCGCCTTAACGGCCTCGAACTCTGCCGGAAACTCAAGGAGAACCCGGCCACAAGGGCCATCCCGGTGGTCATCATGAGTTCCCTTGACGGCGACAACGAAATAGACAGGGGATTTCAGGCCGGCGCCGCGGCCTACATTTCAAAGACTGACGCCCCGTCCCAGCTTTCCGAGGTCATTGACCGGATATTGAAAAAGGCCGCCTTTCAACGGGAGCGGACTGTTCTGGTGGTGGACGACTCCTTTACCATCCGCAAGTTGGTGGAAAAAGGGCTTTCGGAAGCCGGCTTTCAAGTGGTCTCCGCTAAGAACGGCAAGGAGGCCTTGGAGGTTATGCGGGGCCGGAAGCCGGACCTTATCCTGAGCGATATTGATATGCCGGAGATGAACGGCGTGGAATTCTGCAAGGCCGCGCACGCCGACCCGGACCTGGTCCTTATCCCCTTCGTCATCATGAGCGCCAACAGCCAACGGGCAATGGTGCGGCGAATGCTTCAACGCGGGGTAGCTGCCTATCTGGTGAAACCCTTCAACCTTGAGCAATTGGTCGCAACGATTGAGAAATTGCTCTCGGACCAGTTTCTCCTCCTGCTTAAGGAAAGGGAGCGGCTGGAAACGGAACGAAAAATGATGCTGGCGGGCATCACCAGCCTTATCCAGGCCCTTGAGGCGCGGGATTCCTATACCAGGGGACATTCTGAGGCTGTGTCCACCATAGTGGTAGGTATGGCGGGCGTGATGCAGATGGGGCCGGATGAAATTGAGACCCTGGCCCTTGGCGCCAGGTTGCACGACTTGGGCAAGATCGGCGTTCGCGACAATGTCCTGCTCAAGGAAGGGGGGCTTACGGACGAGGAATACGCTCTTATTCAGATGCATCCTGTCATAGGCGCCGGGATTTTAAGGCCCATACCAACCCTCCGGGACATTGTCCCTATAGTTCTGTATCATCACGAAAGGATAGATGGAAAAGGTTACCCGGAAAAGCTGCAAGGGGACCAGATACCTCTCTGGGCAAGGATGACGGCGGTGGGCGACACTTACCACGCCCTTACAAGCGACCGTCCATACAGAAAGGGCATGCCACTGGAGAAGGCATTGAAAATAATGGATGATATGCGCGGCAAGCACCTTTGCCCTGACAGCGTGGATGTTTTTTATCAGTGGCTTTCCAACTCCCAGGCCGCTGAGCGCAATAGCGCCGCGCCGGAGCTTGTAACCGCGGAGGCGCAAAGCCGCTGAGAAAAAAATAATAGGACTGTAAACATTTTATAAAAATCTCAGCGTCTCTGTGCCTCAGCGGTTCATTTTTTGAATATTTTAAATCTTAGAAGCTGTCTTGAAAAAAACATTAAGGCTTGCAAGCAAATAGCCGGAGAAATTCTTAACACACCCCGGCCTTCGGCCACCCCTCTCAAGAGGGGAATTTATATATGACGGCGCCTTTTCAACAGGCCATTATATTGTT
>JACRGO010000187.1 GCA_016212295.1 Nitrospinota bacterium
GCAAGAAGACAGGGCGTTCATCCAAGAGATTTCTTGCAAATTCTCCTAAGCGAGGATACGGCCAAGGCCCAAGCCGCACTATACCAAAACTCAAGCTGAAGCCGTGATGCGCTCTAAAAAATTTGGGCTAAACTGTTACAGCCAAGGCGCTTGGATAGGTCCAGGACCGGGACAATCCCGTTCCTGAATTTTATTATTCCCTTAATGAAGTCGAGGGCGCCATGTACTATGAAAATTTCGCCTGAACCGGTGATTCTTTGAATTGGCTCCATGTCCAGAAGGTAATCATTGGAACCGACGGAAATAACAAGGGCCTTCATATCTTGAATCTTTGAGCGATCTCTTGAAGTTGGCTTGATATGTCGGAAATGCCTTTATTGGAATCCACCGCTTCCTTGGCGCCGGCTGCCGTGTGTTGGCTGATTTTCGAGATATCCTGAAGAGATTCGGAAATTTCCTTGGCTGTCTTGGCCTGCTGGTTGGTGAAGCTGGCGATGGTTTTGACCATGTCATTGGTGGAATTGATTCCTTCCACTATGTCCCGCAAGGACTCCCCGGCCTGGTTCACAAGCTCAAGATTTCCGGATATGATTTGCGTGGACTCCAGCAGCCTCCATTGCAGGCTGTCTATTATTTCCGATATTTCCTCCGCGGATTGGGAAGTTTTGTTGGCCAGGGTGCGGATCTCGTTGGATATAACGGTAAAACCCTTTCCATGCTCCCCTGCCCTGGAAGCCTCGATTGCGGCGTTCAGGGAAAGAATATTGGTCTGCGCCGAAATTTCCTGGATTACCTGGCTGATTTTCTTGACCCCCTTGGCCTGTTCGTTCAACTCCTTTATAAGCTCATTCGCCTCCATTATCTCCTTGCTGGTCTGCCAAACCCCGGCGGACCCCTTGGCTGCCAATTGGGTCGCCGCCTCCGCTGATTTAGCCGCCTCATTGACCGTGGAGACTATGCTTTGAATGGAGGACGACATCTCCTCGATGGCGGAGGACGCCTTGAGAACCAATGACGCCTGATTGTCGGCGCCGCTGGCGATGTTCTGGGAAGATGAAAAAATCTGATAGGAGGAGTGGGAAAGGTTTATGGTCAATTCCGAAAGGCGCTGGACCACTTTGTGGAGATTAATGGTCATCTCGTTCAAGGAAGCGCCAAGTTGGCCTATCTCATCCTGCGCCGTTCCATCATAAAGTTTTCTCAGGTCGCCTTCGGCGACCTCCTTTACCTTGGCGCTGATTTTATTTATCGGCCTGATAACAGTTCTGGTGAGGGCGTAATTCAGGAAAACCGATATAAGCGCCAGGATCAACAGGGCGTAAATGATGAAATGGTTTCTGCTCTGGGCTATCTTGTTCTGAATATTTTCCACGCGTGTGGTTATTTTCAGTATCCCCCTGATACCGCTCTCCGTGCCGTGGCATCCCTGGCATTCCGCGCGGTTTTTCAAGGGAGTCAATTGAGTGAATAATTCCTGCCCTCCCCTTCCATCGTAATATTCCACTGTTTCCCCGGTATCCACGGCCTTCCTGAAATATTTATTGTCCGGGTTCATGAGAATATTCGCGATCTTCGGCTCCCGCTTGAAACGTTCCTCTCCCAGGAGCTTGTTCACCTTGTCTATGGTATCCAGGTCCTTGAATGCCTCCATCCCGTTTGTCCTCGTTATGGAGATCTCATCTATGTCGTGGGTGCTCCGCATGTCCGCTATCATGTCGCCGGCGGCCAACCCGTCCCCCTGAAGCATGATGTGCTGCACGCTTTTCGTGATCATGAAGGTGACGGCTGAAACCTTTTCCTTGTTCAGTTCCAGGAGATTGCGCCTGATTTCCTTTAAATTCACTGAAATGGCCATGGCAAAGCCCAGGATGAATATCCCGAACACAACCGCGGTTATTTTTATGTCCAGTCTTTTTTTAAACATATTCAAACAAGGACCTGACGTCCAGAAAGAGGGCTATTGACCCGTCCGACAACACGGCGGCGCCTTCAACTCCACGCACGGGACCGGTGAATTCGCTGAGCGGTTTTTGGATGAGTTCCTGGGTCCCAAGCAATTCATCCACCATTACGGCCATCTTCTGGTTGGCCAGGCCGATGATGATCACAGGAAAAAAATCAGCGCCGCCCATTATCCTCAAGTCGTAAATCTTTTGCTGTATCATGGCCAAATCCGAGTCCATATCTCCTTTAAAGGAAAATTTTATAGGGGAATGGAAGCCTCTTTGGAATATTTCAGGCAAGGTTATCAAGGGAATCCCGCGGCCGCCGAAAGAGAGGGTCCTTTCCTTATTCTTAAAGAGGGGCTCCATCTCTTCCTTGTGGAGCAAGGCGGTTTCCACAATGGACTCGAAAGGCATGGCTATATGAATGTCCCTTTCACGAATAACAAGGGTCTTGGAAACCGACATGGACATGGGGATTTGAATTGTAAAAACAATGCCCCTGCCCTTTTCAGAGTCCACTCTGATGATTCCGCGCAGGTCGGATATGTTCCGCTTGACCACATCCATTCCAACCCCTCTTCCGGAGGATTCGGTCACCTGCCTGGCGGTGCTGAAGCCGTGATGGAATATCAGGTTCAGCTTTTCGTCCGCCGACATCGTCTCAGCCCTTGCTTCAGTGATGAGACCGATTCCCACGGCCTTGCTGACTAAATTATCAACATCTATTCCCATGCCGTCGTCAGAGACCCTGATTTCAATGCTGCCTCCTTTTCTGGCCGCCATGATTTCAATTTTCCCTTCCGGCGGCTTCCCTGCCTTTTCCCGCTCCTCAGGCGTTTCAATTCCATGGTCCAGGGAATTTCGAATGATATGGATGAATGGATCATAAAGGACGTCCCTTATTTTCTTGTCCAGGAGGGCTTCTCCTCCCCTTATTAAAAGCCTGGCTTTTTTCAATCTCTGGGCCGAAAAATTCCTGACAATGCCATGAAAAAGATTAAAAAGGCTCCCTATGGGAACCAGCCTTGCCTCCAGTATCTCACGGTGCAATTCAACAGAAATTCTTTGTATATCCGAGGTCATTTCGGCAAGTTGCCTGTCCTCCGACTCCCTGGTCAACTGATTGAGCTTGTTTTTAGAGATAATAAGTTCTCCGGCAAGGTTCATGATGGCGTCCATTTTCTCCACCCGTATCTTCAGGGTTTCAGCCATTATCTCCTTTGGCGCGGCGGCCCCTGGCGTGAAGGCGCCGTAATCAGCGGGTTCCTTGCCTTGAATTTCCGCGAGGGCGGTTAAAAGGCGTTCAAGAAATGGGCCGGCGTCAGGAGGAGATTTTTTTTGAATAGCGGCCTGCCTTAACTTTTTCAACCAGGCTATGCCGCTGAAGAGAAGATCGAAAATGGACTTATCCAAGGACGCCTTTCCGGCCCTGGCAACAGAGAGAATATCTTCCATCCGGTGCGCGATAAGGCTGATTTCATTGAGTCCGGTAAAAGAAGCTGTTCCCTTGACTGTATGAATTCTCCGGAAAATCTCCTCCAGGTGTTCGGAGTTATTGGGGTCTTGCTCAAGAAGAACCAATGAGTGGTCCAGGACGCTTAAATGCTCCGCGCTTTCTTCAAGAAAATCCGCGAGCATGGCGGCCAGGAGTTGGGTATCCAGATCATCCTGATGAAGTTCATCCGTCATTGGAAAGGATTTGTTTGACTTTTTCTATTAACTCAGTCGGCTTGAACGGCTTCACCATGTAATCCCTTGCCCCCAGTTTCAGGGCCTTTTCCCGGTCTTCATCCTGTCCCTCGGTGGTGAGCATGACCACGGGAATTTTCCGGCAATCCTCATATCCTTTCACGGTCTCCAGGAATTTGAATCCGTCCACCCTTGGCATATTGATGTCGAGAATAATAAGTTGGTGGCTTTTCTCGCGGAGTTTGTCCAAACCCTCCTGCCCGTCACAGGCGGTTGTTACATTATAGCCCTTGGTTTTCAATGTGAATTCCACCATTTTACGAATGCTGTTGGAATCGTCAATAATGATTATGTTCTTGTCCAAGATAAGTCCTTTTTAATTCCCCCTTAGCAAGGGGGATTATGGGGGATGTAAAAACTATATAATGAGGCTTTCTCCAGTTTTTCATGACAACCCTGTGAACGGTTGCTATAAAGTTTTATGCAACGGTTGATTATATAAGGAAATCCGAAAAAAAGTCAATTTTGGAGATAATGCCAAAATTTCTCCATTGACGTCTTTTTATCCCCTATGATAAACTCCGCAAAAAGTAATTTCCTGTTCGACTCTAAGCAATTTTTGCAAGAATTCTGTCAATAAGCTACCATAGTAAGTGAAATGGCCATTGAAAAATTAGAAGATTTAAAAGACCTGGAAAACCTTGAGTTCGGCGTTCATGAAGTTAAGAAACGCGCCCTTATATTCGACCTCCTTGGCGCCAGGTATGGGTTCCTTATAAGGGACCTTATCACTGTTTTTTCCCCTGACCAGATAGTCCCTCTTCCTAATGCCCCTGGCTTCATCATGGGACTGACGAATTACAGGAACGAAATCATTCCTGTAGTTGATATCAGAAAAAAACTGGCCGGCATGGAGCCTGTCTATTCATCTCAAAACCGTTTGATAAAAGTGACATACCGGGACATGCACCTTTGCATTTTCATCGAAAAAATAATTGAGTTGGTGCAATATGGACAAGAGGACCTTATGGAATTTTTTGAACTTGAAGCAGGAGACATCCCGCGTTTTTGGGCCACGGATAAAATAATGGTCAATGGCCAGGATACGCTTATACTTGATCTACCAGTAGTTTTAGGGGACCTTTATGACGAAGCCCACAATAAAAGTATTGGTGGTTGACGACGCCGAATTCCTGAGAAAGAACCTCCCGCTTATTCTGGAGTCCGAGGGAGATATCAAGGTGGTCGGCACAGCCGCCACTGGAAGCGAGGGAGTGAAGCTGGCGAAAAGCCTGCGTCCGGACGTGATCACCCTGGACATCGTCATGCCCCACATGAACGGACTCGAGGCCCTGAAAATCATCATGCGGGAAATACCCACGCCTGTTGTGATGATCAGCTCCAAAACTTACCACGGCGCGGCGGAGACGGTTGAGGCCCTGACCCTTGGCGCGGTCGATTTCATACAAAAGCCATCCGGCCAGGTTTCCCTGGACATAGCTAAAATCCGAAAGGACATTTTGCGAAAAGTCCGCCTGGCCGGCGCAGCCAAGGTGAAACGCATCCAGCCCGCCAGCGGGCCGCCGTGCCGGTTTGTAAAGTTAAGACAGGAATTGGAAAGCCCGGCGCAAAGGCCGGACAAGAATAAGGTCAAGCCTGCGGAAGAACAAAGACGCGGCAAAATAAATGTAATAGGAATCGTTGCCTCCACCGGGGGACCGGCTGCCCTTCAAACCATATTTTCAGCCTTGCCGGAGGACTATCCCATTCCCATTTGCGCCGTTCAGCATATCGGAGCGGAATACGTCAACCACATGGTCAAAAGATTCGATGATGTCTCCAGACTGCGGGTCAAGGCGGCGGAGGATGGGGAGGCCTTGCGGCCTGGGACGGTATACTTTTCCCCAGGCAAGGACCACATGACTCTTGAGAATAAAAAAGGGGCCGCGCAAATAAAGTTGAGCGCCGAACCTTCGCGGCTTCTGTACAGACCATCCGGCAACGAACTCCTTTGGTCCATGGGGGCCAATTTAAATGGGGAAGGCGTCTGTGGGATAGTGCTTACGGGCATGGGGGACGATGGAGCGTTGGGGCTTAAGAGAATAAGGGACGCCGGCGGTTATACCATTGCCCAGGACGAAGAGTCCAGCGTGGTTTTTGGAATGCCGAAGCAGGCCATCGCAACCGGGGCCGCGCAGGATATCCTGCCCCTCCCTGAAATCGTGGAAAAGATGATGGGATTTGGTTGACAGTTACCAGCAGCCAGTGACGAGTGACGAGTGACGAGTGACAAGTGACAAGTATAGGAATGTATTATTTGCGCGTCCCTCGTCTCTCCTCTTTCAATCTTTAAAAATCAAATAGGTATATGACACTTTAGCCACTCAGCTTTTTTGAAAAAAAATTGCCCCCTGCGACTTCATGAAAACTTCGTCTCAGGGGGCAATTTAAAAGATACAGCTTATTGCGTCTTCACTCAATTGAAGCCAACGCGGCGTTTAATGTCGCGCTCGGACGCATTGCCTTCGAGGTCTTTTCCTCATCCGGGTGATAATAGCCTCCAATGTCCACCGGCTTTCCCTGGGCGCCGATCAATTCGGCAAGTATCTTGGCCTCGTTTTCCGCCAGCGTCTTCGCGAGCGGCGTGAACCTGGCCTGAAGGTCCTTGTCCTTGGTCTGCGCCGCCATGGCCTGCGCCCAGTACAGGGCAAGGTAGAAATGGCTTCCGCGGTTATCCAGTTCACCGACCTTGCGGGCAGGGGACCTGTTGTAATCGAGAATCTTGCCGTTGGCCTCATCCAGCGCGTCCGCCAGGACCTGGGCCTTTTCGTTCTTGAAGGTGTGCGCCAGATGCTCAAGCGACACGCCAAGGGCCAGAAATTCGCCAAGCGAATCCCAGCGCAAATACCCTTCTTCCTGAAACTGCTGGACATGCTTCGGCGCCGACCCTCCGGCCCCTGTCTCGAAAAGTCCGCCGCCGTTCATAAGAGGAACGATTGAGAGCATTTTCGCGCTGGTGCCGAGCTCAAGAATCGGGAACAGGTCGGTCAGATAATCGCGCAGCACATTGCCTGTTACCGAAATGGCGTCCTTCCCTTCCCTTATGCGGTCAAGCGAGAAGCGCGTGGCCTCTATCGGAGACATGATATGTATTTCCAGGCCCTTCGTGTCGTGGTCCTTTAGGTATTTATTGACTTTCTCGATTATCTGTACGTCGTGCGCCCTGTTTTTGTCCAACCAGAAAACAGCGGGCGCCCCAGTGGCCCTGGCCCTTGAGACAGCCAGCTTCACCCAGTCCTGTATCGGCGCGTCTTTTGTCTGGCACATGCGCCAGATGTCCCCTTCCTCCACATTGTGCTGGAGCAGGACCTTGCCGGAGGCGTCAACCACTCGGATAGTTCCGTTCCCCGGCGCCTTAAAGGTCTTGTCGTGCGACCCGTATTCCTCCGCCTTTTGGGCCATGAGTCCCACGTTTGGAACGCTTCCCATTGTGGAGGGATTAAAGGCGCCGTGTTTTTTGCAATTATCTATGACCTCCTGGTACACGCCCGCGTAATTCCTGTCAGGTATGACCGCCTTGGCGTCCTGAAGCTTGCCGTCCGCGTCCCACATCTTGCCGGATTCACGGATCATGGCGGGCATTGAGGCGTCGATAATGATATCGCTTGGCACATGCAGATTAGTGATCCCCTTGTCGGAGTTCACCATGGCGACCGCGGCGCGGCTCTTATAACAGGCATTGATGTCGGCCTCGATTTCAAGCCTTTGGGCGTCCGGCAGTTTCTTGATTTTCGCGTAAAGGTCGTTCAGGCCGTTATTGACGTCAACTCCAAGTTCCTTGATCGCGGTCGCGTGTTTTTCAAAAACGTCCTTGTAGAAAACGGAAACCGCGTGGCCGAACATGATGGGGTCAGAAATCTTCATCATCGTGGCCTTGAGGTGCAGGGAAAACAGCACGCCCTTGTTTTTCGCGTCCACTACCTGCTCTTCATAGAATTTCCGCAATTCGCGGCGGCTCATGACCGACGCGTCAATGACTTCGCCGGGCTTAAGCGAGGTCTTTTCCTTGAGGACCGCGGCCTTTCCATCCTGGCCGACGAACTCAATCTTGACGGCGCCTGCCTCATTCACAGTAGTTGATTTTTCACTGCCATGGAAATCGCCGCCGCTCATGGAAGCCACATGGGTCTTTGAGTCCGCGCTCCATGCGCCCATTTTGTGCGGATTCTTTTTCGCGTAATTTTTAACCGAGACAGACGCCCGGCGGTCAGAATTGCCTTCCCTTAAAACAGGGTTCACCGCGCTTCCAAGCACCTTGCCGTATCTGGTTTTAATGTCTTTTTCCGCGTCGGTTTTCGGATCATCGGGATATTCCGGGACATTAAAGCCTTGAGACTGTAGTTCCTTTATTGCCGCTTTCAATTGAGGGATGGATGCGCTGACATTCGGCAGTTTTATGATATTGGCCTCAGGCGTGGTTGCAAGCTCGCCCAATTGGGTAAGGTGGTCTGGTATTTTTTGATTGTCTTTTAAATTTTCCGGGAAATTCGCGAGGATTCTCCCGGCCAGGGAGATGTCCCTTGTTTCAACGACAACTCCGGCCGCCTTTGTGAATGCCTGAACGATAGGGAGCAAGGAATACGTTGCCAGCGCCGGGGCCTCGTCGGTTTTTGTCCACAGAATTTTCGCCTCTTGTTTCGCCATGTTTTACTCCTTGTTAAAGGGTTTCAAATTTTTTATTCAAGCAAATAAGGCAGTCCTAAGAAGGGCATTATAAATAAACGCCTGCTTATGTGTCAAGAAAACGCTTGCCTGCCTTGAGAAGGCGAAGGGAATCCTAATACAATAATGAAAATCCAAAATGAAGATCCAAATCACAATTGTCAAATAACAAATAAATCTCAATAACCAAAATTACAAAAAACAAGCAAGGAAATGGAATTGCTTTGGACATTCGGTAATTGTAATTTGTAATTTATTTGTAATTTGTCATTTGGAATTTTATTTTCCTTTTGGTTGCGGCCAAAGGCCGCGCCATGTCCAATTTCATCCTTTAAAAGGTTTAACCATGAGTCCACCGGTAGTGAATGTACAGCACAGCGTTGCCAATATTTCCGGCGCGTCCTTCGGGTCCGCTTTTCCCATAGGAGAACCTGTGCAACTGGAGTTCAAGGAAACCAAATACAACACGTTTTTAAGAGGCGCCTTGGCCGGGAAATATGTCCTGGTGGATATTCCAGTGGTTGGAGGAAAGTATGCCAACACTGATTACAATATGCTTTTTACCCTTCGGTTCGTCACCTCCGGATCGGCCTATGGCTTTACCTCCTATCTGATGAGGTCCTTTCCCAAGCAAGGGCTTTTGGCCCTCGAATACCCTGAAAGCATCAAGAAGCTGAGCTTAAGGTCCAGCGACCGCATAAAGATGCTTATCCCGGTCAAAATACTTATCAAGGACCGTGAAGGTACGCTGGAAGGGGCCATTTTGGACCTTTCGCCAGAGGGCGCATTGATTGCCGTGAACGAAACCGAGGGGATCGCATCCGGCCAAAGGCTCAAGCTTTCAATGGTGCTTCCAAACGAAAAACTCATTAAATCCATAGTAGGGATTATATGCAATGTTAAAAAATCCGGCGCCAAGACCCTGCTTGGCGTTAATTTCAGCGAGAAAGATGAGGCGTCCCTTTCCATGGTGGCCGGTTTTTACAATGAATGCCGTTCCTTCCTGCCGGATTCCGAAGGCCCGGAATACGATGAGGACAGGACCTTTGCCTTGGGACAGGAAATCAAGCTGGAATACGGCAAAAAAAAGGCCACGACTTTCCTGCGCGGCTGGAAAACCGGGGAGAGGGGGTATATCCTTTCCGACCCGCCTCCCATAGGCCAATTGCCTGGCCCGTTGGAACCAGGCGCCGAGCTTGTGGTCCGTTCCGTAAGGTGCGGCAATCTCTTCGGAGTGGAAGGACGTTTTGCCGGGGTTTTGGAAAAGGTCAACCTCTGGGTGTTCGGCATCCAGGCCGATATCCTTAAATTTCCCTTGCGCTCGGATATCCGTTCCTATTGCTTGATTCCGGTTGTCATTTTATCGGAATCAGGCGGGAAGCTGGTTGAACACGGAAAGGGAATGATCTTTAATCTGAGCATGGGAGGGGCGAAACTGATCACTAAAAGCCAGGCCCCCGCTGAAGGCTATCTGAGGATTAATTTCTCACTGGGGTTCGCGGGAAAGGTAATGGGCCAGAAAATGAAGATCGTGCGCTCCAGGGTGGAAAACTACAAGTACGAATACGCCGGGGCCTTTGTGGGCATGAACAGGGAGGAAGACAACAAGCTCAGGCAGTTTTTTGAATTTTGCAAGAATTGGTGATTATGGAATACCCCGAAATCAGAAACATCGAGGCATTCCCGGTCCAGGACCAGGGCCGTGATCTCATCGGCATACGCGACCCCTCCAACCTCACGGATAAAATCCTTTTCATCTCGCAGCCCGCTTTTTTTATTCTGTCCCTCTTTGACGGGAAACACTCAATAGTTGATATTCAGGCTAAGTTCATGCGCCGCTACGGGGAGATGCTTTTTACGGAGCAGATAACCGAAATCGTGTCCAGCATGGACGAAAACCTTTTTCTTGAATCCGGAAATTTTCACGCGCATAAGGAAAGGGTTGAAAACGAGTTTTTGGGTTCCCCTGTCAGGAGGCCCCTTATGGAGTTAAAAGGGATTAAGCAGACCCCTGAAGAGGCCAGGAAGGAGATAGAAGGATGCTTCACGGCGGAGGGAGGCCCTGGGCTCCCGAATGGGGACGGCAGGGCAAAGGATGTAGTTGGGGCTATACTGCCGCATATCGACTACCGCAGGGGCGGCGTTTGCTATGCGTGGGGATACAAGGAGATTGTTGAAAGGACGGATGCGGCTCTTTTCATCATCTTCGGCACGCACCATTCATGCGCGGAGGGGATTTTCACTCTTACTAAAAAGGACTTCGCCACCCCCTTCGGCGTTGTCCAGACAGACAAGCGCTTTATAGAGGGTCTGGAGCGGCGGGTCTCCTGGGACCTGTTTGCCGGGGAATTCGGACATAGAAACGAACACTCCATAGAGCTGCAAGCCACATTTCTTCATGGGGTCTTGGGGGAAAAGAGGCGCTTTACCATAGTGCCGGTCCTTTGCGGCCCGGCGCCGGCGGAGGATGGAAACAATGCCGGCGGCCAAAACCAAATGTTTTGGGAGTTTATTAACGCCGTCAGGGAAACGGTCCGGGAACGCGGCGAGAAAGTCTTTTTCATCGCGAGCGCGGACCTCAGCCACATGGGACCTCAATTCGGGGACCGGGAGTTGATGACTATTGATAGATTGAAGCTGTTGGAGGAAAGGGACCGGGCGACCTTGTCGTACGTGGAGAGGGCGGATGGGGACGGTTTTTATAGAGACGTCACCAAGGACGGAAACCAGAGAAAGATATGCGGCCTTTATAACATCCACGCCCTTTTGAAGGTGATGGACACAAGAGGCGGGACTCTTATCCGCTACGATATGTGGCCGGACGAAAAAGGGACCGTGACCTTTGCCAGCGTGGTTTTCACTTAAGACCAAGGTAATGCTCTCAGGCGCGAATAATGCTATTGTACGATTTTAGGCTTTAATTTTGCCAAAATTGGTTGAAATATTATTGATAAGACACTACACTCTTGTCCAAAATAGAAATTGATTAAAGTGCCCTCCTGTAGGGAATGTGTTATAGAATGTAGTTGCAAACCATCATTCTATTACAAACCTAAGGAGGGCAAGACTATGGTAACGGTATCCAGTTTGTTTAGTCAATTGCTTCAGCATTTTCCCCGGTCCGAATTTCAGCAATTGGTAAAAAAGCATCAGGCGGAATATAAATCTAAAGGTTTTTCATGCTGGACTCAGTTTCTGTTCAATCAGGTAAAAATTGACCAAGAGGTCCACACCTTAATTTGGCCAAATGGGGCGGATTTTGACCCGGCTACCCTGCATGATTGGCCTGAGCAAAAAGAAAGACTCAAAAAATTATCAAATCGCTGGACAGTAGCAGCCACATAAGCTTTAAATCTGAATTGGGCTATTTTTAGGTAGAAGAAATTGATCCAAACGAGTTACCGCTTAAATTCATTCTTTTTTCTCCCTTGCTTATTCCTATCCCTGGCTCTCTGCGCGGCGTGTGAAAAAAAAGATCAAATAAAAGGCAATCCTCCAGCATCTCCTTCAAACAATATATCCTTATCCAAGGCCAAAAGTCCCTCCATCCCCTTTGAAACCATCCCGCCTTCTCCATCTGACGGCAAGGGGTTTGCCAAGGTCTCTCCCACCGAGGGGATCATCGCCAATCAGACCGGGACCTGGGAAATAACCTATCACGTCTCCGCTGAGGGAATCGCCGTTGGGGGAGGCATCGTCATGCAGGTCCCTCCATTCTGGGGATGGACCAAGCCTCAAACCGACATGCCCAATGCCCCTGGATTTACGACCGTGGAGACCAACAATCCCTCCACCAGACTGGAATGTTTCGCCGGCGACCAGCATTACGTGATGGCAAAGGTTAAAACATCCCCTCTGAGAAAAGGAGACGCCGTCACCTTCATTTACGGAAACACGGACGGAGGAAAAAATCCAGGCGCCCTTGCCAAGGCTGATTACTACGCCGAGTCCAGGGACAAATTTTTCATCAAAGTTGACGGCGACGGAGACGGCCATTATTTCCCTTTGCCCCAGGAGTTTCAGCCGTGCTTCAAGGTCCTTCCAGGTCCGGCGAAAAAAATAACCGCAAACGCCCCTTCCATTGTCCAGGGGGGAAAGACTTTCCAAATGAATATCGCCGCCTTGGATGAAATGGAAAACAACGCGCATTCATATCAAGGAAAGGTTGTGCTGTCCGTTAAAAATCCGTCCGGCGAAAAAAAATCAATGGAACTGGAGTTGTCAAAGGACAGCATGGGAGCGAAATTATTTACTCTTTCCCTGGAAAAACCCGGCGCCCACACTTTTTCCGTGGAAGACAGTGAAAAGGGGTTTTGGGCCGAAGGCAACCCTATCCTCGCCATTGAAAAGGAGCCCAAGTACCATTTGTTTTGGGGAGACCTGCACGGACATTCCTCCTTGAGCGATGGGGCAGGAACGCCGGAGGATTATTACCGGTATGCGAAAATGGTTTCGCGCCTGGATGTTTCCGTGCTGACCGACCATGACGCGTGGGGACTCCTCTTAATGGACCAGAATCCGGATATATGGAACCGCATAAAAGACGCCGCCGATGAATTTTATGCTCCAGGCGGCTTCGTCACTTTCGCGGGTTACGAATGGACCAATTGGAAACACGGGCATAAGCATGTCCTCTTCCGAAAGGCCACAAGGCCCCTCCTCTCCTCCCGCTTCCAGGAATATGACGCCCCGGATAAACTCTGGAAGGCGCTCCCGGATGGGGAGGCCATCACCATCGCCCATCACACTGGCGGAGGTCCAGTGGGCGCGGATTGGAGTTTCTCCGATCCCGCGAAGGAACCACTTGTGGAGATAGCGTCAATTCATGGGAATTCCGAAAAACTTAATGCCCCCTTGGGAATTTATCACCCTCAGCCGGGCGGTTTTGTCCAGGACGCCTTGGGAAAGGGCATACGGCTGGGGATATTGGCTTCAGGGGACAGCCATAATGGGCATCCTGGAAGAAGAGACCCAAGGGCCAGGTTGAGCGGTCTTGCCGGCATATTCGCCAAGAGCCTCGACCGGGAAGGAATATGGGAGGCATTGACGCACCGCAGGGTTTACGGGACAACCGGACCTAGGATCATTCTTCGATTTTTAGTGAACGGGCAGTTCATGGGGGAGGATGTGCTCCTGAAAGATGAAAAAGTTCCAAGGCAAATCTTCGTGGAGGCAGTGGGAACGGACGCCATCAAAAGAATGGACGTTGTGAAGAATAACATGGAAATCCACTCGGAGGGACCTCAAAAACGCGAAATAAAAATTACTTTTGATGATAATTCTCCCGCGAAAAAAGGCGACTACTATTATGTCCGGCTGGAACAACAGGACGGCGGGATGGCCTGGTCCAGCCCGGTCTTTATCGATATTTCAAGGAATTGAGCTAAAATTCTTTATCTCATGCAAAGGCGCGAAGACTACCAAGAAAAAAATTTTGTGTCTTAATCTCAAATCCAAAACAATAAAAGCGTTCTTCGTGGCTAATCCGGCCTTATAATTTGCCGGATGTCCTTGACTTGGATACCCTATTTTGTTAGTCTTAGTTTCTAAAAAATAAAGTTTTATGGACCTCTAATTTGGCGCATTTATTATGAAAATGACTCAGACCAAAACTTCTCCAAATTTCCCGCTCCTTGCTGGTGAAACCCTATTGAAGGAGGTAAATGTCCGGTCCTGGGACGCATACCTCACTTCACAGCGTGTGGTGCTGTTTCACGACATCGGCTTCGGCCCAAAGCACAAAATCCTGGAAGCCAAGCATTCCGAGCTTGAATCCGTGGAGGAAAAAGAAGATATCCCATGGGGATTGTATGGCATCGCGGGCCTTTTCACCGTCCTTTTTCTGGCGCCGATGGTATTCATGGACAAGTACAACTTCCTGACAGGCGCGCCCTATTGGGCCTATTTGGGTACGCCGGTTCTTTTCCTTATTGGAATTTATGTCGTTGGAAAGGCCTTTTTCAAGCCCACGAATTTAGTGGTGAAACTGAAGAACCTGGAACGCACCTTTTCCTTTCCCATCGGCCTCAAGGACTTTTTCAACGAGTTGGCGGCGCGTAAATAAAGGATTGCCCTGAACAATGGCCAAGGAATGTTCCTTTGACATAGTCTGTAAAACGGACATGGTGGAGGTTAAGAATGCCGTGAACCAGGCCATTGCCGAGATCCGGCAACGCTTCGACTTCAAGGGCAGCAAGAGCGAGATCGACCTGAACGAAAAAGAAAATAAAATCACCTGCCTGTCTGACGATCAGGGAAAGCTGAAAAATTTAATGGAGATCCTTCATTCCAAAATGGTAAAGAGAGGGATTTCCCTCAAGGCCCTGAAATACGGGGCCGTGGATTCCGCCTCGGGCGGGACCGTACGCCAGGAGATCACTTTGCAACAGGGAATCTCTCAGGAAGACGGCAAGGAAATCGTAAAGCTTATTAAGGGATCAGGGCTGAAAGTCCAGGCATCCATTCAAAAAGACCAGGTCCGCGTGGTCGGCAAGAATAAAGACGACCTTCAAGCGGTTATCTCCGCTTTGAAGGGACAGAAGTCCGACATAGAGATGCAATTCATCAATTACCGGTGACGGGGAGCAGGCAGTTTTCCCACCGAGGCCATATAGAGGCAAAACTGTTCTTTCCCGTCCACGCCCAAAAGCCGGGCGCAGCCGTTGTCATCAAACGCAGCCAGGGCGCAACACCCCAACCCCAATGCCTCGCACGCCAGATAGAGATTTTGGCACGCATGCCCGGCGTCCAGGTGAATATACCTGAATCCCCTCTGCTTGTATTTCCACCCCGCCCTGTAAAAAACGGCGGTCCAGATGAAATCCACCGCTGAATCCTCCACCATTTCCTGTCCAAGACAAACATCCTTCCACTTTTCTCCTTCGCCTTTGTCCGTTCGCACGGCTTCCACCGCATTAGAAAAAGGAAGGTAGTGATATAGACCTGGCTCCAAACCAGTTACCCTATTCACGCAGAGAAAGGTTTCCAGTGGATGCCTGGCCCCTGCTGAAGGGACAGTTCGCAAGTGATAATATGCTGTCCTTTCCATCACCCCCTGGGTGGAGTATAACAGAACGGACAGTTCCTCCAGCGGCAACTGCTCCTTTGAGAAATCCCTCCTGGAACGTCTCCCCTGAAGCATGGAGGAAAAAGGCCGGGCGTCGAGAAGGGCCAGGTCTGGCCCCGGAAGCGAAATGGCCGGACCGGCCCCTGGGTGCCGGTACTCCGGGTCTGGAATTTTGACCCCCAAGGCCATGTCGCTTGGACCTTCAAGGTTCTCGAATTTGGTCAACTCCATGAAAAGAGCGCCGGCATTTTCAGGCGTTGCTTTCATATCTCACCCGCTCCATAGCGCGTCAATTTTCGAGGCGCAGATAAAATCGTTTTCCGAGAGTCCGTTTATGGCGCGTGTGCTGAAAAAAACGCGGCATTTATTATATGAGACCTCCAGGTCCGGGTGATGGTTCTCCTTATGCGCCACCCACGCAACGGCGTTCACGAAGGCCATTGTCTGGTAGTAGCTCTTGAATTCATAGGTCTTCTGTATCTTGCCGTTATTGAATTCCCATCCAGTAAGCTTTTTCAGGTTTTCCCTGATTTCCATCTCGCTCATGGGCGACGTCTCGCCTTCGCAGGGTTTGCAGGACTTGGCGGCAAGGTCGCATGCGCCGGAGTTTTCGTTTTTCATGTGTGGCGACCAGGATAAAGGTTTGCTTTGGGCATTATGGGACGACGGCAATTACAAATGAAGGCTAGCCAAATATATTTGAAATTTTATAAAAGGCGAGTGAGTATTAAAAAAACCACTGCGAGGATGGTTATATATTATTACGTTCAGAAATTTGCGTTGTCCGCGCAAATTTTTTGAGCCAGTCGCATAGCGCGACATGGCCGCAACAAAAAAATTTTTTTTAAACGCTCAACGCCGGTTTTATTTCAAGCGGAAAATGCAAATTTCTGAACGCAATAATATCATCAAACGTCTTGATGCACGGAAAATTTATTTTGGTTGCGGCCATGTCGCGCTATGTGAAAAGGATAAAAATGGGGTGAGCGACGGGGCTTGAACCCGCGGCCGCTGGATCCACAATCCAGAGCTCTACCGGCTGAGCTACGCTCACCATCCTTTCCATACATTTTTACACTTCCAAATTGGAATTGTCAATTTTCATAGGCGAAAAACCGGAAAGAGAAAGTGGGCTTTTCACAAAATCGAGCGCATAGCGCGTGGCATATTACAAAAATGCGAGGCAGGCAGGATATCCATTTGCAATTCCTGGACTGGCCGGGTACCCATGAAAGGCGCATGGAAAAAAAAGTGGGGGCAACGGTCAATCATTTATACAGCGAGGGGTACTGTATAACCGACCTTTAACCGCTACCCCATTAGCTTTATCGGAAAAAAAACTCAATTCTTTATATTAATTTTCCTAATGCGGATAAAAAATATAAAACAACAGCGAGAGGGCAGCGAGGAGATACATCCCTGGGTGGACTTCCCTGGCCCTGCCGGCGGTTATTTTAAACACTGGATAGAGAATAAAACCGGCTGTCATCCCTATGCCCAGGTTATAGGTGAATGACATCAAGGATATGGTGACTGCCGCAGGGAAGAGTTCGGTATAATCGTCGAGGTCTATTTCCTTGATCGGCTTCAGCATCAGGAACCCGACGATAACAAGGACAGGTCCATAAGCCTCGGGCGGAATGGCGGTCAAAAAAGGGGAGAAAAACATGGCCATAAGGAACAGAAAAGAGGCCACCAGCGAGGAAAAACCTGTGCGCGCCCCGGACTCGATTCCAGCGGCTGACTCTATGAAGCAACCCGCTGTAGTGGTCCCGGATAACGCTGCCGCCATCGTGGCTGCCGCGTCAGCCAGCATGGGCTTTTCTATTTCCGGCAGGTTGCCGTTTTTATCAAGGAAACCGGCAAGGGACGAAACTCCTATCAGGGTCCCCATTGTGTCCACGAAGATCATCACGAACACGGTCAATATCACTGGGAAAAATCCCCAGGTCAAGGCCCCGGAGATATCGAGTTGAAACAGTATCTCGCCCATGTCTGGCGGGTAGGAAACTATACCCTTCGGCAGGGGCGCTGTGCCGAAGGCAAAGGCAAGGAGGGAGGTCCCGATGATCCCCAAAAGCATGCCCGCCGGGATTTTTTTGATAAGGAACACGGCTATTAACGCGATCCCGGCAATGGCTATTATCACCTTGGCCTGCGAGATGTCACCGAAGGCCACCGGCGCGCCTGGAACTCCCACACGCACAAGCCCGGTTTCGTTGAGTCCGATGAAGGTAAGGAACAGCCCTATGCCCACGGAGAAGGAACGCTTCAATCCGATGGGTATGGCTTCCACGAGGTATTTTCTGGCGCCTAGCAGGGTCAGGAGGAAGAACAACAGGCCGCTGATGAAAATGGCCCCAAGGGCGGCCCGCCACGAATATCCCAGGACCCCGCACACAGTGTATGCTATAAAGGCGTTTTCCCCCATGTAGGGAGCTATGACGAAGGGACGCTTTGCGTACAGCGCCATGAAGAGGGTCCCGAAAACAGCGGTGATGATGGTGGCGGACATGGAAGGGCCTCTTGGGATGCCGGCCGCCTCCAGTATCGCCGGGTTGACTATTATGATATAGGCAGTGGCGACAAAGGTTGTAAGGCCGCCGATAATTTCCCTGGAGTATGTGGTTCCATGTTTTTCGAATTCAAAATATTTCCTCATGCGGTTTCAGGCTGGAATTTTAAAACATTGGCCACGAATTTACACGAATATTCACGAATTAATACTAACTAAAAATATTGGGAATTTTTATTTGTCATGAATTTTTTTTTAAAATTAGTGTAACTTCGTGTTTATTCGTGGCTAAATTTTACATGTTTTTCAAAATTTTATCTCCGTTTTTGTCCTGTTCATCTATGGTTATCAGGCGCGCGCCACGTTGAAAGGTCAAATAAGCCCAGCCCCATTCCACCATGACCAGTATCCTGTTCCTGAAACCTATCAGGTAATAAATATGGACTATGATCCACGCCATCCACGCGATGAATCCGCTTGTTTTGATCCGGCCGAGATCCACTATGGCGAAGGAGCGCCCGACTGTCGCAAGGTTTCCATGGTTCCTGTACCTGAACGGCTCTACCTCAGTTTCGCCGTCTATTTTCCTTTTTATAATGGAGGCGGCGTATCTGCCTTGCTGCATGGCCACAGGGGCCACGCCCGGCAAGGGCTTTTCGTCCTGCACGCAGCAGGCCGTGTCGCCGATCACGAATATTTCCGGGTGGCCGGGGACGCTAAGGTCCGGCCGCACCTTCACCCGGCCCGCCCGGTCCACTTCGGCCTGTAGCCACTTGCCTGCCGGAGACGCCGCCACTCCCGCGCACCAGATCACTGTCCTTGCCGGGATTTTCGAGTTGGAAAAAGCCACGCCCGATTCGTCAATGTGCTCCACCCTTGCCCCGGTCAAAATTTCCACTCCAAAGGTCTCCAGCTTCTTTCGCGCCTTTGTGGCCAGGTCTTCCGGAAATCCGGCGAGGATTCGCGGCCCGGCCTCAACCAATATGATTCTTGTCTGCGCGGGTTCAATATGCCGGAAATCGGACTTCAGGGCCTTATGCGAAAGCTCGGCGATTGATCCGGCCATTTCCACTCCAGTGGGACCTGCGCCGACCATTACAAAGGTCAGCCATGCCTTCTTCTTCTCCTGGTCAGGCTCCATCTCCGCGTTTTCAAAGGCAAGGAGGATATTCCTGCGGATCGTTGTGGCGTCCACTATAGATTTAAGACCTGGCGCGAACCTGCGCCACTCATCGCGTCCGAAGTAGCTATGGGTGGCCCCGGTGGCGATCACCAGGTAGTCGTAACTCACTTGCCGGTCCTTCATCAAAACCAAGCGGTCCTGGACGTTAATTCCATCCACCTCCGCCATCAGGACTTCCGTGTTCGCCTGGCTTCTCAGAATGGCGCGAATGGGCGCGGCTATGTCAGCGGGCGAAAGCCCGGCGGTCGCCACCTGATAAAGAAGGGGCTGAAAGAGGTGATGGTTGCTCCGGTCAATGAGCGTGACTTCCGCATTGGCGTCTTCAAATGCCTTCGCGGCTGTTAGTCCGCCGAATCCCCCGCCGATAATAACCACGTGCTTATTATTTTTTTTCATTTGAAAATCCTTTTATCAAGCGTCTCAGAATAGAACGCACATAAAAATTCCCCTCCTTGGAGGGGTGGCGCGGAGCGCCGGGGTGGGTTATAATAGCATAGGAATTCTCATTTTAAATCTTTTAAAATCAAGTAGATATATGAGGCACACCCCCCTTGATCCCCCCTTGCCAGGGGGGAATTTTTGAGATATTCCCCCTTAAAAAAGGGGGCTAGGGGGATGTCTATTCTTTAAAGCCCGCCAGAAGGGCGATAAGTTCAAAAAATATCTCACACAAAGCCACGAAGGCACAAAGATTTTTTCCTTGCGGCCTTTCTTCATTGGAATATGGAAAAATACCTGATGCTCCCGGGCGCGTGGGAGACGATCCCGGAAATGAGGATGATCACTATGAACGCCTCAAACCCATACCCTCCAATGAAGGCAGACAATATAAGGACGCAAATCTTTAGAACAACTGCCATGCCGCGGACCTGAATCAGCCAGACTCCATTCGACCACACCTCAAGCGCGGCCAGCAGTCCGCCGGAAATCAGCGATAACCAGAGGTACGGCAGCCAATGAGCTTCCGGCGCCCCATACAGATAACCGCCTCCCGTCCCTGAAATCCCGGTCAAGTGCACGGTCCTGAGCATGATATTGGCCCATCGCATTCCGGGAAAGCCGCGGCTTTCCGCCGCAAACAATGCGCGGTAAAGAGTGTTGCCCAAAAAACCGCCTCAATCATTGAATGGTTAAATATTATTACGTTCAGAAATTTGCGTTTTCCTCGCAAATTTTTCAACCGTTTCCTGGAGCGCGCATGTCCGCAACCAAAATAAATTTCTCTTGAAACATCAAACGCCGGATTTATTTCAAGCGGGAAACGTAAATATATGAACGTAATGATATCATGGAACGTTTGAATACAACGTAGAAGTAGTCAACGCTTTTTAAAAGCGCCATAATTTTTCAGGCAAAGAAGTGGCTGCAATAATAGCAGACAGCGCCATTACCGTCAACCGCCGCGCCTTTATAAAATGAGTGGTTTGTAGTAACCCATGAAAATGGGTTGAGAGCAATCAGGCCCCCGCATTAATAAAGCCCATCCTCACGGGCTACTACGAACGCGCTAAGATGCTTTTCACCTCAACTTTCTGAAAGTAATAATATAGAGCCTACGCATAAATTAAAAAACAACAAATCAATTTTAAAAAACCCAACAAAATCAATGAGTTAGGATTTTAGGGTCTATGGGTAAATTGAAAACCAGTAAATATAAACTTGTCAATTTTGAAGCAGTCCCATAA